>NZ_JAUDRJ010000001.1:154721-361862 GCF_030382115.1 Nostoc sp. GT001 | reverse complement strand
GTAGCTAGGAGTAAATTAGTTGTTACTGGTACTAGCGGTCTTCCAACTAGTTCTAACGACCTGCCAGTTAGCAATTTTAGTTGGCAGAGTAACTTTGTTCCAGATCAAGCTATTAATAATTCAGAAAAACCAAAGTCATACTCAAGCGAAGAACCAATACAAATCATAGAAGCCCAAGCCTTGATACAAGATTCTGATGGGAATTTTATTTTGACGGCAAAACAACCTAACACTGTTGTTCATAATGCTTCGTTATCTGCCAGTTCGTGTTCTCAATCATCTGATGTATCAAAAGTATTACCAGTGACAAAAACGACTCAGAATGATGATTAGATTCCGATATTGCTTCAAGTACTTGTTGCTAGTCATTTTAGGGTTGTCTATAGTTGTAAGCCAACCATTTCTTATCCCGGTTCAAGCTGTAAATAAAGAAGCGCAACAACAGAAAGAGGCGGATTTACTGACCCAAAGAGGTCAAAAGCAATTGGATATTGGACAAGCACAGGAAGCCTTTGAAAGTTGGCAAAAAGCTACGAAAATTTATCAAAAACTTCAGTATGAAGACGGTATTACCGGAAGTTTAATCAACCAGAATCTTGCTTTACAAGCGTTGGGTTTACATTATCGGGCTTGTAATACGCTTTTGTCAGCTCTGAAATTAGACGTAAATGCTTCTCTTTGTGCTACTACGCCACAGCAACCTACTGAATCTATGGAAAAACTGCTGACGGCAGCCATTAATAAGCAAACTCCTTCACCCGTAAACTTGCTCGGATTGCACAACTTAGGAGAAGTCTTGCGTCGGCTGGGCAAGCTTGATGAATCAAAAAAAGTTTTGGAAGAAATATTATCAGATGCTAAGTGGATACCCTCTGTTGACACTAGTGGAATTCTGCTTTCATTAGGTAGTACTAGGCAGGATATTTACAAGCAAATACAAAATAAACATTCCGAAATGGAAGATCCCTTTTTTCAAAAAGAGTTTGTCAATTTTATTCACCAACAAGCACTTGAATCTCTTGATATTTATCAACAAGTTGTTAATACTTCTAACGCTCCAAAAGAAGTACAATTACAAGCTAAATTACGTCGTTTAAATTTATTGTTAGATTTTGATAACTGGTTAGCAGTAGAGTCAAATTCAGGTAATACACGATTAAGTGAAGTTCGTACTAGAATCACTCAACAAATACAGCCTGCTGTTGCTTTACTGTTGAAAAGTCATTCGACATTTTCTCAATTACCAGCGAGTTATTCTATTTATGCCAAGTTGAACTTTGCTAAAAGTCTGAATCAAATTCCAGACCAGCAGTTCCATTCGCTAGCTATTGAATATGCTGAATCTGCTTTGCAAACAGCTAAAAGCACTAATAGTCAAAGATTACAGTCAGAGAGTTTGGGCACTTTAGGAAAGTTAAAACTAGAGCAATCACAACCATATTTTGAAGAGGCTTTGGGATTGGCTCAATCAGTTCAAGCATGGGATCTTGCCTATCAATGGCAGCAGGAATTAGGAAAATTATATAAGGAGCAGAGAAAGTATAAAGAAGCTGCCCAAGCATATAGTGCAGCAATTGAAAACGTGACTCATGTTAGGGACAATCTTTTGGCAACTAATGCAGATTTACAGTTCTCCTTCAAAGAAAAAGTAGAACCTTTGTATCGTGACTATATGCGATTGCTCCTAGTAGATTCCAACCCAAATTTGGAACAAGTAATTCAAACTAATGAAAGATTGCAAATAGCAGAATTAGAAAATTATCTTCAATGTGGTAAGCTTAATCTTGTAGCTTTAAATGATTTGAAAAATTTAGCTATCATGCCTTCAGTAATTCACATTATTGATTTGGGCAACAGTATAGAGGTGGTTGTTCAGTCACCTGATAAATCCCTTCACCACCACTCTGTTGATCCAAAGTTAGTTAAAGTTCATGCAAATCATCTTTTACAAACTTTACATGATCAGAAATTTGCTAATACTAGAAATTTCGTAATTATTGATTACTCTCAAGCACTTTATAATTCGCTAATTGCACCCATCAAAAAATATTTACCACCAGATGGCACACTAGTCTTTACTTTAGATACATCTTTCCAAAATTTACCTATGGGCTTGCTTCATGATGGAAAAGATTATTTCCTGAAGCACTACAATATTGCTGAGACTTTGGGTTCTAAAGTTCGGCAACCTAAACTCTTACCTAAAAAACAGTTAAGAGCTTTAATTGGTGGACTCTCTAAATCGAGTCCCAGCTTCCAAGCGGTAAATGCTCCCAAAGACCTGACAGAACTGCCATCTGTGCTAGAAGAAATAGCAAACGTTAAAGAGCAAACCAACTCTTCACTCTCGTTGATCAATGAAGAGTTCACTTATAAACGCTTTATAAAAGAAGTAACTACAGAGAATTTTCCGATTATTCACTTAACAACTCATGCTCAATTCAATTCTGTTCCTCAACTGACAATGTTTTTTAGCTGGGACAAGCCAATCAACTTATTAGAATTTGACAGTTTACTCAAACAAAAAAATCAAATCAATGAAGATGCAATTGAGTTATTGGTTTTAAGTGGTTGTGAAACAGCTAAGGGAAATAAGCGCTCGGCGTTAGGAATCGCTGGAATCGCAGCCCAAGCAGGAGCAAGGAGTACTGTAGCAACTTTATGGCGCGTAGATGACAAATCTACCGCTCTCCTGATGAAAGAATTTTACAAGGAGTTGAAAGATGGTAAAACTAAAACAGAGGCACTACGTCTTGCACAATTGAGTTTGCTGTCAAATCCAAAATACTCTCACCCGTACTATTGGGCAGGTTTCCTCCTCATCGGCGGTTGGCTTTGAGATTGTCGGTGGAACCTTGCCTCACGGTAAGCTCTTCTTCCCAACGTCCTCTCACCCCCAATCGAGTCACAGCTTTAGTCTTGCAACGATCAGAATTAACACAGCCTGATGCGCGATCGCTACTCCAAAACTGAAACTGAAATCTATCATGAGAGCGATCGCCAACGCGGTAAGCGATGCACAAGCGCAATGAATGCTTTTCGCCCTTTTCTATCGGCATCACCAAAAGCTGACAAGAACCATCTTTTCCTTTAAGTGACAAATTCCTTCATTCTCTCATCTCAAATGGATGTTCGAGTGGTTTATCCGACACACAAACCTAGGTGATTTTGCCACTCTTCAAATGTACGGAGCTTTTTCAGAAATCAAATATAAGAATCGTACTTGAATTTTATTAAGTATACTGAGAAACAAACCTTTGTATGGCTAGCTTCTAGCGAATTTAGTTTTTCAGAAATCAAATATGAGTCCTATATTAGTCCTATTTTTTTTTAAAATGGGTGATAAAAACACACAATTAGATTCTCAAGAGACTGTTTGGGACAACTTATCCTTCCATTTATGGATCAGTTATCGTCCCACTGACAGATTTCATCAATTTTAGCCGTGACTGTACCTGAGCTAATTCATTAGAGTTGCCACTACTTTTTGCCAACCACTCTGCCATCTTGTATTCACGGAAAGCTTCATCTAGTAACCATGCATCCAAATAACGATCTCCTAGTACTCTAAACAGAGTCGGATTTTTACTACCTGCTGCCACTCTTGCTTTTAATGAATTAATTGTTTCATTTAAAAAGCCTTTTGACATATATATAATATCTAGTTCGAGAAAAGAAGCTTCGTCGGCAGATAAGCCTAATTTTTTAATGACATTCACCTCCTCTAAAACCTGTTTAACATCACCTTCAGGCAATACATGGACTACTAACTTGGTAGGAGAATTAATAGGAGAGTCACCTTTATTTGCAGTTACTGTAATTGTATACGCAGCACCGTACTCCAATTCTTTTCGCTCTTTTGGATAGGGCAGTATAGTATCTTTTACTTCTGTTTCCCAGTGAAATTCGTAACTAGTGACCTCTACTGTATAGCTGGTAGCATTGGCAACAGGATGCCAAGAAATTGTTGGTCGGGTATTCAAAAGTATATTTCCGTAGGGAGTAATCAGCTTTAGTGAATCTTGATCCTCACCTGGGCCTTTCATCTTTGGACAGCCATCCCGATTTAGAGGTGTACATTGCCGTCGTTCTGCTTGAAACTGTGGCGGCGTACAGATGCCTGAGACACCAAAAACAGCACTCTGCTGAAATTCTAAAACCTGGCGACTCGAATAGCACACAGCCTTAACCTTACTTCCGTTAGCGGGGGTGATTTTATCTCCTAGACAAATCTCGCTTCCGAGTGCTAGATAGCGATCGCCTGAGCTGATAATTCTACCAACTTCATTAATGCAGACACGCTTTGCTACTAGTTGGGGTTGAGCCAATGCGCCGCCAGAGTTTGATAGAAGCATTATTGATGCAATTGTTACCAATGGAACTCTAGAGACTTTTTTCCCTACTTCGTTGGTTGAGTCCGGTGTGGCTAGATTGGGCATTGAAAATATTGTCTGGTTATCTTTAAGTTAGTAGCATAACGGGATTAGGGAACAAAAAAAAGCCTATGGTGAAGATCCCGGCACAATATCTCCCAATAACCGCTTTAATACTTGCTTCCTCCATTTCTGAACCTCTAACTGGTTAGACTCAGCAACCAAGCAGACTTCCCAGGATATCCTTGCATGATTAATTTCCCCCAAGGCTTCATATACTTGTGCTAGCAGGCAGTAAGCATCTGTTCTTTTAGAGTCCAAGTCTGTCGCTTTTTCTAAATATTGCTTCGACTCGCTATACTTCTTTTGCCCTAATTTCGCCCAGCCTAAATTCTTGTATAAAGTAGCTTGACTTTCGGGGTCTTTAGTTTTTTGTAACCCATCTAAAGCTAAAGAAACTGCTGTATTATAATCACCAGTTATATTCTTGAGTCTGGATAAATTATTAATTGCAGCTACAGCTTGGCTATTATTTTTTATAGCTAGGTTATATTGCTCTTCCGCTAATGTATATTCCGTCCTTTCATCATAAAAACTTCCCAGCGTATAATGCCCTAACCAGGACTTAGGATTTAATCTAAAAAGTGTCTCATAAGTAGTTTTAATACAGTTATTGTCCAATATCTCTTGACATATTAAAGCCAAATTAGTGTAAGCATCTTCATATTTAGGATTAAAATTGATAGCTAGCTCATAGTATTTTCGAGAAGCTTCAAGAGTATTTCCACGCCGATCTGCTTGCTCAAAGTAAAACTTGGAAATTGAAGAAGCTAGATTAGAATTATATTTAATTGCTTGGTTAAAGTCATTTTGAGCATCTACCAACCGATTTTCTTGTTGAGCTTTTTTTCCTTGAGCTAGATAATAATTAGCTATAATAGGAAGTGATACATAGAACAAGCCAAGCAAACTTAAAGCCCCGAAAACACCCGCGCCAATTTGAAATGGCTTCGATGTTATTACACGGTGAAGCTTTGATTTAAGTGGTAAGCTCTCCAATCGCTGCAAAATTACTCTAGTCGTTTGTGGACGTTGCCCTGGTAAGGGAGCCATTAATTCTTCGATAAAATCAGCAAATGGTTTGTCAATCTGCTCTGCTTTATATCTCCAAATTAGATTTCCTGTGTTTTTATCTGTTGGCAAACGCATCAATGAAGTGCCCGTGACTAAATGCACAAAGGTTCGCCCTAAAGCATAAAAATCTGATTGGGGTACAGCTTGTCCATTTACTTGCTCTAAAGGGGTATAGCGAGGTGTGACGACAGCTGTAATTTCATATACCCCTCCTCTGCCTGTACTGGTTCCCCCACTTCCACTAACTTTAGCTAAGTAGGTGTCAGTAACTCGCCGTGCAGTACCAAAATCAACTAATGCGAGTTGACTATTTGGCTGAAGAACTATATTAGAAGGTTTAATATCACGATGAAAAAAATTAGAGCGGTGTACTGTATCAAGGATTTCAACTAACTGTTTAAGCCATTCCAGTGCTAGAGATTGTGAGATTCTCCCATTAAATTCTATCCATTCCTCTAGGTTCTGTCCCTCAAATTTGTTCATAATTAAGCAATGTAGTGTTAGAAGACTATCGTTTGGAACAACAGTAAAATAGTCTTCTAAGGTGCTACGAGGAATTTTTGGGTGTCGAATGAGTTGCAAAGTGAGAGATTCCCGCTCGATTAACTCTGTAAGCTTAGGTGTATTCCATTTCAGAACTTTCATGACTCGTTGTTCACGAACTGGATGCCACCTAGTACCAGCGTCATCTACTTCAAAAACATCAAAGTAGTTGTACGGGTTATCAGTAAGGGCTTTTAATGGTTTTATTAGACGGATACGGTTGTTAATCAGTAGTGAAGTCCCACAAGAGAGACAATTTTCAACGTCGTCGGGATTTTGGCGGTGAGGACACAGGGGATTGATACAGTAACTCACTGAATCTCTTCACCTCTTCCTCTTCTAGATTTAAAGCATGAAGAATTGCTTGGCGAATCCTTATTTTGTACATGTGTATTCATAACCGTTATTTATCTATTATTTACTAGTACCGGAAGGCGGAAGTCAAAAATCAAAAGAATTATAATCCAAGCTCTTGCACCATTTGAAATGGTATGTTTATTTTCGCCATGCTGTACTAGTCTGGTCAACTAAGATTTAAGCGTTGGTCACCTAAAGCCCTTGACGAAAAGCCAAGGGTTGCTGAATCTATCTGAAAGTCCAAGTGGTTTTTTGAGAACATACTTATGATGTATAGACAATGTAAACAATTATGAACATAAAGCAAGTATCATAGAGGTGCAGTATATTCTTAACTGAAACTAGTTCTAATCTACAAGAAACCATCACAGATATTTAATACACCAATAAAAATAAAAAGATATGGATTTTAGGGCTGAATCAAGATTTAAGTCTACTACCCCTTCTCCCATTCTTCCACAAGAACACGGGGTTTTAGGGCAGAGATTTTCTGCAACTGTAGATTTTGAAGAAGCTTTTGCTGTAGTAGACAACCTAGTGTTAGCCGAAAGACGCAAACGCTTGTCGTTGCCTGAAATCCTTGTTCTTAGAGCAGCTTGGGATGGAAAGGAATATAAAGATGTAGTAACCAATTCGACTTATAGCCTTAACTACTTGCAAAGGCGTGTAGCCCCTCCTTTGTGGAATATGCTTTCAAAAACGATTGGAGATGGCGAACGAGTTGAAAAACAAAGCTTGCGATATTTTTTAGAGCGAGTAACAAAGGAGTATCAATCTCAAGATGCCATACATCAAAAACAAACATTCCTTGCTAATAATCAGATACAAGTGATTGGGACTAAATCACCTGATATATCCAGTTTTTATGGGCGTGTACAAGAACTAATACATTTAAAAGAGTTAACAATCAAGCAGAGATGCGTATTGCTAGTAGGGGTAGCAGGAATTGGCAAAAGCGCATTAGCAGCAAAACTATTAGAAGAACTTCGTTTGGAGTCTAAACCTAAATTTGAGTGTTTAATCTGGAAATCAGTGGCCCATGCACCATTAGTTCAAGACTTAGTAGCTGATTTAATCGAGCTAATCCAGCCTCCGCAAATCCCTTCTAGTTTGCCTGAGCATACACAGTCCATGATTTCAGTGTTGATCAAGCAGTTGCAATCACGTTCCTCTCTGCTGGTATTAGATGCCTCTGAAGCTTTATTTCAAACGATTAACTTTCAGCAACAACGAGAGTATGGATTATTCTTTCGTCGCTTAACAGAGGAGCTATCTCAAAGCTGCGTAATTATAACTAGTCGAGTTTTTCCTGATGAGCTTGAGAGTTTAATAGGAGCTGAATTACCTATTGATTTTCTGAAAGTTGAAGGTTTAGAAGCAAACGCCGCATTACAACTATTATTTAGCAAAGGATTAACAAATCAAGAAAAATGTAATGATTTAATCAAAACTTATAGAGGTAATCCTTCAGAACTAAAAACAGTAGTCAATCGAATTAATCATTTTTTTGCAAGTAGCACCGAAAAATTTTTTGAAAACCCAACTACATTAGTTAGTGACCAGTTCCAAGAAATGCTCAATCATTTATTCAGTAACATATTGAGCGAAACTCAGAAGCAAATTATGATTTATTTAGCAGAAAAAGTAACTTCAAATTTACAATCTATTGGGTTTACTCAACTATTGAATAATATGAATTATGAGACAAAAAGTTCCGTTTCAAAATTTGAGCTAATTAAGGCATTAGAAGTACTTGAAAAAAACTCATTAATTGAAGCTATTAAAGACCCTATCACAGAAGAAATCAGCTTTAATCTAGAACCAGTAATTAAAAAATATATTAAGACAGATCCACTTGGATTGATACATACATCTAATGCTTCTGCTTCACCCAATTTACCGATCGCATCTTAATAGAGGTAGCTATGATTGAAGGAAAACTACAAGTAACAATCAAAATCAACGAACTTCCTCAGCCCACCACTGTAGGAAACGGTTTGCAGCAGTTTGGCCTAAACTGTGATGGACGCATCATTTCAGTCACAGTTAAACGTAAAATTTACAAGAAGCTGACCGATGCCGCCAGTAGTAATTATCTACAGTGGGTAGCAGCGATGTCTAATGACAAGCCGCGAAGCGTCTACGCTCTTAATCTCGGTCAGCAAACACAAAACGGNGTTGTGCTAGACGAGCCCAATATACAAGTTTTCGAGCGCAAGCTTAAACCAAAGGCAAAAGCCACGGCTGGTGATGCTTGAGCCAGGGTAATCACACCCTACACAGAGGTGCTACCAACCCTCGATTACCCCTAAAGCAATCCTTAGCAAATATGGAGGCCACAAGTAAAAATCAAAACAACGCTAGATACCAGATGACCAGAAGTTCTGTAAGATCAAAACGAACAAGAAATGGAGGGAGATATACAATAACACCAAAAATTTAAAGGACAAAATGCCACTAGGGAGTAGGCGCTTTGTCCAAAGAGCAAAAAACTGAATAATTTCAGAGCGGGGTTATCTCAAAGCAACCAAAGCAGTGGTATAGGAAGTTTGGCGACTTTTCCACTGACTGGTCAGATGAGATTGAATCTGCNGCTGCTTCTCGTATTATACGAGAAGTCGCACGAAACGCNCTAGTTTTGTGTGGCATTTTTGCCTTNNNAAATTCATGATTTTTGTGTAAAGTTAAGTTTTGNNNAAAATGTCCCGAATTTTGTAGCTAAAAGATGTAGCAACGCGAATAACAGTTAGCAGTTATCAGTTATCAGCTATCAGTTAGGAGTAGAGTCCAAGATTGATAACTGTTGACTGATAACTGATGCAACCCCCTCTGAAGCTTGTAAACCGAGTTATCAGGGGAAAATCATGACAAACAGAGAACGCCCTAAGAGCGCTCTTTTAGAGCGCATGGGGTCTAGTGCAACTTTCGCACGGCAATTTTGTGCTGTGGTGAAGGGTAATTTTAGGAATATCCAGGCTATAACGAGAGTTTCGCAGCTTGAAAGAGTTCTCCCCAAGGAATTGCAAGGGGAGAGCCGATGAACGCAGCGACAACTGAATACCCGAACAATCTCACGGCTGCTGAATACCATGAGTTATTAACTGGTAGCGCCATTCATCCGGCGCTGATTAAGGACAACTTCTTCCACATTGAGGGAGAATCGGTTTACGACTACCTGTTCATCTCTGATAAAATCCCTCGCAAAAATGCAGGTCGAGTCACAGATGCATACATAAAAATGTATCAGCATCTATTACTGGGTGGGACGTGGATTCAATCACTTGATCCATTCAAAAACTGGCAACCAATGGAGTGGGGGCGGATTAAGCCAAACTTCCCCCGCATTGATTGGGAAAAAGGCAAGCCAGTTAAGTACGAGTCACCCTCCAAAACTCCCAACCGCGTTACCTACTTTGATGTGGCTAACCCCATTTGGGAAAAGATTGCAAAACATTATTTAATTAAGCGCTATCATTCAGTTTTGGCGCTGCGCTTGCTGGATCAACTCAATCCACTAATATTTTGGGAGTGGATAAGGCAACACCCAGAGATTCCGATTATCTTATGCGAAGGGGAAAAAAAGGCTGCTTGCTTGCTGAGTCTGGGGTTTGTAGCGATCGCGCTTCCTGGAATTTGGAACGGGCGGGTCGGAAGACGGGATTTTGATGAACGATTGCATCCTGACTTAGTACCGATGGCTCAGGCGGGGCGCAAGTTCATAATTCTTTTTGACTACGAAACAAGAGCCAATACCCGTTGGTCAGTTTTTCAAGCCACTGTTCGCACTGCAAAAGCAATCTTAGCTGCTGGTTCTGAATGTGAAGTTGCGCTGTTACCAGGTCCAGAGAAAGGTGTTGATGATTTTGTTGTGGCGCGGGGCGAAGATGCTAACGCTCTACTGACCGCAATCATCGATGATGCTAAATCACTTGCTGATTACAAGCGCTCGTATCGGGCTAAAAAATGGGGGTTAAGCAAGTACCAGCCGGATGTCACTGTTAATGTTAAGTATCTCTCTGAGGCTTTGTGCATTCCTGACCTTGAAGAAAAATGCTCATCCGTCCCTGAGCTTTATGATATTGCACAAGAACAATTGTTTACACCTTTGGTTAAAGGACATTTCAGAAAGGAGAAGTCTACAGATTCTGGCGGAGTTGATTCAGACAAATCGAAGAAATCCCCTACTTTCAATTTCCCAAAATCAGGACTGGTCGTACTCTGGAGCGACATGGGTACAGGGAAAACTGAACTTATGCGCTGGTGGCGTGACCAAAACCCCGACGCGCGGTTCCTCAACAATGGGCATCGCGTAAATTTGCTGAAAAATCTTGCCGAACGCTTGCGGACGGCGATGTATTCAGACTTGGGTTACACAGGTTTAGCCCAGGCCCCAGCCCTTAGTATTACTATTGACAGCTTGCATAAGCTGAATACCCAGTCTCTCACCTACGGTTGCATATTTATAGATGAAGCCTGCCAATACCTTACCCACCTGCTGCACAGTAATACTTGCAAACAACATCGCGCCGCCATTTTGGAGGTACTGGAATATATAGTATACAATGCGCCACTGGTCGTCATCGCTGATGCACACATGGATGATTTAACGGTAGATTTCTTTCTTGCAATGCGACCCAAAGGTGAAGTACCTTACATCATTAAAAATGAGTGGCGAAACGGGGAGCGCACAATTTATTGGTACGAGGGGGATAATTCAAGCGCCCTAGTCGCCCAAATCTCGGCAGCGCTGATGCTTGGTGAGAAAGTCATGGTTGCCAGCGACAGTAAGCGTTTTATCAAAAAACTCGACAAATCCTTTACTATCAAGTACGAAGAATCTAGTAGTTCGCCAAGTGAACTTGGCGGGGTGCATGTTAAAGGGGATACAACTCTTGGAGAGGCTACGCCAACGACTGCGCTCAGTAACCGGGAAAAGGAAGAATTAACAGATTCCTCCTCCGTCCTTTCCCCCTTACCCCTTACCTCTTGCCCAGCCCGTAGGACTTCATACCGCATTTGGTCGGTTCATTCCGATAATTCTGGCAGTGATGAAAATGTCGCTTTCATCAAAGATATCACCAACGCCGTCAAAAACTTTGATGCCTTGTTCACCTCTCCTAGTCTCGGTACTGGTGTCGATATTTCCGAGTATCATTTTGATTTAGTGTTCGGTGTCTTTCACGGCGTAAGCCAGACAGCTACTGAGTGTGCCCAGCAACTGTACCGTTATCGTCCAAAAGTCCCGTTTCATATTTGGGTGGCCCCACGTCCTCCGTTTGGTTACAAGGATACCAATGCTACCAAGATTAAAGAGCGCTTGCTCCAAACCAATGAAATGACCGCTTTTCTGTTGCGGATTGACCGTCAAACAGGCATAAGGGGCGCCGAGAAAGATTGGGCGCTTGAGGCTTACTGCCAAATTATGGCTAACCGCCACTATTCTCTCAATAATCTGCGTGATGATTTGCGATCGCTCCTCACCGAAATGGGCAATACATTTATATATGTGGGCAGTGATTCAGATCCTCAGTCTCTCGAAAATCTTAAAGCAGCAGCACAAGCTTTGGATAGTGCCCACAATTCGGCTGTTGCCAAGGCCAAGAATATTACTTTGAGTGAGTACCGTGCCCGTCAGAGCAAAGATTACCTTGACCCTAATGAAATTTTTGAATGCGAAAAGTTCCGCATTTCTGATTCTTACGGCATCGAAGTAACGGAATCACTCGTAGAAATGGATAAAGGTGGTCGCTTAATTAGAGCAATTGCTGGACTTGAGGCCATTTTAGCCCCACCCGAAGAATCGTTTACTGACCCCAAAACTGGGCAAAGTTATCCTACCCCACCAACAATTGTCACCCAAAAAGACCGCACTGAGCGCGACAATCTACCTTTGTGCATCGACTGGGGCAATTACTCGGGACGCTGGCTTGCTAGATTTAACCTGGGACTGCATCAAATTCTCACTTCTTTAATGAATGGTGATGAAGTTACCGCCGATGACCCCACTTTGCTCAAGATGACGGAGATCGCTATACATTGTGCTGCTCACGTCAAAGCAATTCTTGGGTTTACTATTCCCCTAGACTGTAAGCCTATTTGGTTGCTAGCCACTTTAGTCGAGCAGCTGGGGCTAAAGCTGACTTTCCGCAAGCAGGGCAAGCGCGGTCAACAGGTGAAACTTTTCTCTTTATCTAAAGAGGAATTAGAATTTGCAATGCATGTAATTGCTCATCGCGTGGAAAAGCGTAATCAAAAAGAAAATAGAACCTATTATGCTGCTCAAACCCCTGCTGCGTATAATGTAAACCCCAATCAGCAGGACGTNATCCCCCCCCCCCCTGATGCTATAGGGAACTCCCATTGCCAAGGGGAGGATACTACCGCATTTGAGTCGCCCCAAACTGACCGGATTACGCTACTCCATTGCGTAGAAATACTTCGCTCTGGTATTTCTCGTGGAGTGGACGCAATTAAAGGCATTCTCAAGCGATGGCAGAGTGATTTGCGCTGGGAGACAGTGCTGGAGTTGGAGGCGATCGCGGCAAATGAACTGCGACTTGTCGAAGCTCAAGTTCCTGAATTTTATGAATGGCTCTTGGAAGAAGTGTTGCCTATGGAGGGGGCTGGCTAGGGAAAAAATCTTTTTGGCATTTGAAAGCTGTTTTTGTTTTGTTTCCGGTAGCAATTAATGCCACTGGTTCCAATTTGTGCTGCATTTCCACAAGTCATGCAAAATGTCAAAGATCCATCAAGTTTAAAGCGCTACTGTCATTAGGTCTAGCTTTGAGATAGCGATCGGTGATGGCTAAATTGGCATGACCCAAAGTTTCTTTCACCAATACAGGATTAGTCCCGCGCTCAATGGCGTGAGAACCGTGGGCATGACGTAACCAGTGAGCAGAAACTAGTTCGCTTAATCCAGCTTCAAGGGAGATCGCTTTAACAATCGGGTGTAAGTTTTGACGGTCGAGGTGTCCCCCCTTTTGACTTGGAAACACTGCTTGATTGGAGTGAGCCGAAGCTTTGAACTCCATTAATTCCGTCCAGAGTTTCTGCTTGATGAGAATTGTCCGATTTTTACTGCCTTTGGCTTTTCGCACGTACACTTGACCACTCTCACCACGGGGTGTCAAATCTCCCCAAGTCAGCTCACAGATTTCACTTGCCCGTAACCCTGCTTGATACAAGAGTTTGATAATTAACAAATTACGTAGGGCTGTGTACTGTCGTTTGGGAGTTTTCGCATCAGCTAAATGCTTAGAAGCTGCCCGTACCAACAATTTAATATCAGCTTCATCGAGATAGCGTTCGTTGATTACATCTGGTAATTCACCCAGTTTTAGTGCCATACCCACATTAAAAGGGAGATATCCAATTTTATGAGCGAAACTAATCAAGCTTTTGGCACAAGCTATGTATATCCGCTTTGTGCTTTCGGCATTGCCCCCAAAAGAACTAGCGTATTCTACCAAGTCTTCATAAGTCACTTTTTTGAGAGGCTTGTCCAGAAAATCCAGAAATCGCCTAGTGTATCGCTGGTAAGCCCGAATAGAAGACGACGCTTTTCCCTCCAACCACAGCGCAATCAACTTCGCCTCCGCCTGCGCTACTGGCAAGGAAGCAAGAGCCTTTCTATGCGCTGTTATATGGACAAGAGAGAGCGTCATTATTATTACTCCCTTAATAATCAGACACAAGTGTAGTTTCGTCTGGTTTTATAGTGTCTGATTTTTATTGTCCTTTAAAATGGGCGTTTCAACTCACCCTCAAGCGAATGAAAATTTCTCGATTTTTGCGTATAGTACACCTCTAATACTGAGGAGCATGACAAACACAATACTGCTATGCAATTGTTCAGCAGGGTATTTATTTTGAAAAGCCTAAAAGTAGGTGAAAAAAATAAACTAAAAATGACTTTATAGTTAATAAATGATAT
The DNA here is from genome assembly GCF_030382115.1 of Nostoc sp. GT001. Taxonomy (NCBI): domain Bacteria; kingdom Bacillati; phylum Cyanobacteriota; class Cyanophyceae; order Nostocales; family Nostocaceae; genus Nostoc; species Nostoc sp. GT001. The sequence continues at coordinate 347,519 of NZ_JAUDRJ010000001.1, read as the reverse complement.
AAGAGGTCAAAGAGCGGACTCCAAAGTTTATTCACGCCGCAGTGTACTGCTTTTTAAGCGCTATCACGCCATAAAACTATAGAGTCATTTTTAGTTTATTTTTTGAGAGTGGTTTGATAAAAGAAAGGCAGGAGGCTCAGTTGGAAGAAAAGGTACAAACCGAACTACGTTCCGCAACGCTTTCGCCCCTAGTGGGCGAAAAAGTAGGAATATTCTTTTCGTTAGCGAAGCGGCACGAAGTGCGATGCACAGCACGAAAAAAGATGCGTCCGTAGCACAAACCTTTTCCCTTCATGGGAGAGGTGTCCCTTCTGCCAACTGAGCCTCCTGCCTCCTGCCTTGCCGCCAAAGGCGGCTTGATTGCTTTGTGTTTAAGACACTTTTTTTCTAGAACCGCAAACGGGAGCTAGAGAAGTAGTTTCTCAAGAATTGCCAAGGCACTTACCAGTAATGAAATGCCCCGCCGTCGCTTACGAGACAGCAAGAAAAGTGTACAAACCGAGTGGAATTGTGGGCGAAAGCACAGCTAGCTAGCAGATTTCTCACTCTTGATTGAGAGCAACAACCACAAGGTGGGTGAAATTGTTAAGTTGAACATTTCTAAATTGCAATCGTCGGGAGCAAAAAAGCGCTTTCCAAGCGCTGCTGTAATCGCGTATATCGCAGTTGGCCGTCACTAGAACGCAAAGCCTTGGATATCGCTTTCTTGGAACCAACGACAATCGCTAACTGCTTGGCACAAGTTAATGCTGTGTACAACTGTTTACGAGACAACATCATATAAGGCTGCGTATAAATTGGCAGAATTACTACCGGATATTCTGAAACCTGGCTTTGATGAATGGTGAGGGCCCAGGCGAGGGCAATTTGATTTAAGTCTGCTCTCGTCCTAACGACAGTATGCTTACGATACTGTACAGTAACTTCCATCTCTTCAGGATCAATGGCCTTGATAATTCCGAAGTCGCCATTAAAAATATCGTGATTATAATCATTAGTCAGTTGAATGATCCGATCGCCTTCTCGTAATAAATTCCCGCCCTTGGTAATCTCTACTTTGTCGGGACTGGGCGGATTAATCAACTGCTGCAATACGGTATTGAGGTTACGAGTCCCAAGCAAACCCCGCGACATGGGGGAAAGCACTTGCACATCAGTAGCTCGATTGTAACCCAGGCGGGGAATCAAGTCTGTAATGATTTCGGATATTGCTTTAACACCATGTTTGGGGTGATGACCGCCGCCGTGCCACAGACACTCAGACACGGGATTATCGGAAATCGGTTCAATAGTGGGAAACTGGCTTCGGTTAATTTGGTGAGCAGCGGTGATAATTGCGCTCTGTTGGGCTTGCCTAAATACCTTGGTCAAGCGCACCACCGGAACGTGACCAGAATTAATCAAGTCAGCAAGGAATTGACCCGAGCCCACAGAGGGTAACTGGTCAATGTCACCCACTAGCAGTAGTTGGGAACCGTATTGTATCGCCTTTACCAAAGAAGATGCCAGAAACAAATCAAGCATACTAGCTTCTAGCGCGACAATTGCGGTATGGGGTAAAGGGTTTTGATTATCGCGTAAGAAGCCCATTGTCTCTGGGTCAAATTCCAACAAGCAGTGTATCGTCTTGGATTCGAGTTGTGTGATTTCACTCAGGCGTTGAGCAGCGCGTCCAGTTGGCGCAGGCGCAGCTAAGGCGATAGATTTGCCCATTGCTTTCCACAGAGAGACTATGGTCTGGGTGGTGAAAGTTTTACCGCAACCGGGGCCACCAGTAAGAATCATTACCTTTGAATATGCAGCCATTTCTACCGCTAGCCGTTGCTGTGGTGAAAGTTTGATTTTATGACTCTTGGTGAAGCGCTCAATCCAGGCGCGAACACGAGGCATATCTTGTGCAACTGGTTGGCAAAATCTAGATTGTATTAATTGAGCAAGGTTCTGTTCGGTGTGAAAGTACGTTGGTAGATAACATAGCAGCGTTTGGTCTTCGCTTTTCTCACGGATTAAGTCATCCTTGAGTGCCATGTCTTTGATAATATCAGCGAGGGCATCTTCTTCGGGTGTGTGATCTGGTGTAGTCAGCAGTTTGATAACATTCTCAATGAGTTTTGGCTGGGGTAAATAGCAATGCCCATCGGCAGCAGCTTCGTTCAAAACATGAATTAAACCAGCACGGTAACGGAACTGACTATCAGGCGCAACTCCTAAATAAAAGGCAATTTTATCAGTTCTCAGAAAACCAATACCGTAGATGTCAGCAGCTAACTGGTAGGGATTGCTGGTGAGAGTAGCGAGTGCTTCATCCAAGTAATGCCTGTAAATTTTGACTGCATAAGTAGTAGAAACGCCATGACTGTGGAGAAATAGCATTAAATAGATGTAAGAGATGTAAGAAAATAAAATAAAAATAAGTTGAGAGCTAAATAAAGATATTTTGAATTGAAGCAGAGACTTGATATTTGGGTTATGCCATCGGCGACGGCGACCTGGACGCGAACAATCCCACAAACTATCGAGTTTGCCCCAGTACCAACGATGAATTGTGTCGCGTACAGTCTGTGGATGCCATTTTAAGTATTGTGCGATCTTTAGCACTGTCCATCCAGCGGCTGATAATCGTAGTACAGTGGCACGACTTTGAGTTCTTGATGGTATACCTTTTGCTTGAGTGAGTGCTAATAGGGCTTGATCTTCTATTGGTGACAGGTCAACTTTTAAAGGCGCTGGCATCTTGGTCAGGGGTAAAAATATTTACGACTAAAAGAGATTATCCCAACTTGATGTGCCATTTTACTTTATCGAATTCTATTTACGAACGCCAAGATGCTCCCTAATGGGCGAAGGAACTTTAGGTGATTGCGAGTTAGTTTATGATGTCGTAAATTACACAGTTAAAAATACAAGTTTAACATCGAACAANAACCCCCTGCTGTATCATGATAATTGTCTAGGTAAATAAATATGTTGGTGGTAGGTTTATTTAGCCTATTTACCTAGATGAGTATAATGCAGAAAGTTTTACTGCATACAAATGCCTACAGTAATTATAATTGCGTAACANNNAGTGTTTTAGATTACAAATATTTTCTTTATCTAAGAAAGAATAAGACAATACTTGCGTTGGTTGTGGTGGAGATGGAGGAAGTTGCCGCGACTGAACTGCGATCCAAGGAAGCGACTGTGCCTGATGTTTACGATTGCGTCTTCTTCCATTCGTCTAATGTTAAGCAAGTTTTCCCAGTGGGTATTAATCCTGTGGTTGCTGACACACCAAAATTTTTCAGCGCATAATTTTCTACTTCTGCGTCCTTGAAGGCAAGTTCTACTACTGTTTGTTTTTCCTGCTTTGACAGAGCTTCAATCTTCACGTTTGCTGCGGTAGGAACAGCATTCGTTTTATCTCTGGTGAAATTTTTTACATTATAAAATTGCTCTTGTCCTGGCTTACCTGAGTTCAAGCATCCTTTAGACTTGACAAACAATCCTGTAGCCCAATAGCTATTAACAAAGTGTTGCTTATTAACAAACTGCACGCCATTAGCTGCCCAGACGTAAACGGGATCAACATATCCTTTAGTTTTGGGAATTTTAGTTTCGCTACATCTTACTCCATCCCGAAGACGACTTCTATAATCTCCGCATACCTTCCAAGTTATTCTATATAAGTTAGGTGTCTCTTCTACATATTGCCTTATTTGCTCCTGTACTTCCTTATCTTTTTGGCTTTGCTCATCAGTTGCCGCCGCATANGTAGGTTTTAAGTCATTCTCTGCCTGAGCAACCAAGTCTCTTTCAGACTGGCAAGCTCCTAAGCATAGTGCTACACCTATTGAAACAAGTGCTGTAAATATTTTTCTTGTACTCATAAATACTCCAACAAATGATTATGAAAATTAATTCCCAATTTCCTTGCTTGACCAAATATCTACTTCTAACAAATGCTGAATTACAAGCTGCAAGTATTATACATATTTGTTCTATACATGCACTCAAGTTTTAACAGTTTTTAGTGATGATGCAAAACATGGTGAGGTATCGAAGGTAAAGTTAAATTTATGGAGAGTAGGGATACTTAAACAAGTCGGAAGTCGGAAGTCGGAAGTCGGAAGTCGGAAGTACAGTTTTGTAACGGGGATTTTAATTAGGCTCTTAACTTAAATCCCCAAACTTTGTTAAAGCTAATTTCGATATGTTAAATCATAAAGCTAGCCAATAGTCAATCCCCCCTATTTGGCACTTACTGAAGAGTTTGCACAAATATTTATACTAAATAATGATTAAGGATGTGATTATATCAAGCACAAAGACTGATAATACAAGAAAGAGATTTTTATCTACGTAGATGATTGCTGTTAGAAATGTTTATACAGTACTACAGTTCTGTTTTTTTCAGTACCAGAGTTTGTGGATTTTGGGGTTGACTTATTCAAGAATGTGCCTATCCCTCAAGACATCGTTCAGGAGAACGAAAGCAGATGCGTACTTCTTATGGATACCCAGATTTTGCTGCTTCGCCAACAGCAACCCTCTCGCCTTCTCCAAAGAATGAGAGGGCGACAAAAAGCACACTTACACTCATGGGTGTGACTGGTGTGTTGATGATAGCAGAGATGTCCGTCCACAATATATTGATGGGTGGATTTATGATTGCGTCTGCCATCGTCATTGCCTTGCCGAAACAGTCACAAGCATTATTTACTAACTTCGACAAAGTACAACGAAAGTATGGAGTTAATGTCTATGCTGTGTTGTTTGCACTGTTAGCAGTAATTTGTGTAATTGATTTTGCGGCGGCTCCAGCTAATGCTCAGTTTTTCAATAATGCTCAAACTTGGATGACCAACACTTTTGGTAATGCCGGTAATGGACAAACATCAGCAGTTATCGCACTTTTTTTCAATGTATTAAGAGCTTTATTCCTATTATATGTTGGTATCAGTCTAGTTCGGATTATTCAATCTGCCCGGAATGATGAAGACTGGCAGACACTAGCAAGAACTCCATTAATCATAGTTATGGCAGTTTTTGTTGGAGATTTAATTACTGGCTTGATTGTTCAGTAAAAAAGCTTTTTCAGTTATCAGTTATTGATAAATACGTATTTGCATTAATAGCTGATAACTTTTTATTAAATCAATAAGTATGTCAACGAAACATGATTTTCGGACAGTAAATAGGATTTTAGGAGAAAGACCAAGGCTAGGGCCATTCCCTGCTGACCAAATATTTGCCTGGACATTAATAGCAGTAGTCAATGTATTTATCTTTAATTATCTACTGAAAACAAGTTGGTTAGGTACAGGATTAAGTATTGCTTGGGGATGGGCAACATGGTGGACAATTTCTACAAATAAAGACTTTTTCGGTAAGTTCGTCAGCGTCCCTCGGATTAGTAGGGGATATATGAGATTTCAATCAATACAACAGAAGTCGGAAGTCGGAAGTCGGAAGTCAGAAGTCAGAAGTCAGAAGTCAGAAGTCGGAAGTCGGAAGTCGGAAGAAAAATAAGTTCTAAGTTCTAAGTTTTAGTTAAATTTCAGTGATTGGTAAAGTTATGCCAAATTCTTCTAATAAGGCTAAAGATAAATTAGGTAAAGTCGCATTAGAAAACGAGCAGATTAGTGTTGTGAAAATGCTCACTCCCTTTGAAGATATTATCCATTTAGCGGGGATTTGTGACCTCAACTTAGGAGGTAGGCAGGGCGTAGGCGCATTAATTCTTAAAAAAGGTGAAAATATTCAAATTAAATTCTGCTTTGATTGTTTAGGGATTCATCCGAATTTAGAATCATCGCAAATGCTGCCTATCTTTGAGGGGATAGAAGCGGGGCTAAAAGAAATTCCCGAAGGGGAAAACTTAACAATACATTTAGGTTCTTTTACGTCTGATTATCACCGACAAGAAGAACTGTCCAAGCTAGAGAGTAATTGTCAGATTGACCAATTAAAATTGTTAATACGTAGTGAAAGATTAAGGACTAAAAAACTAACGGAAAGTGGAGCTAGGAAGAATAAGTTTTTGAGACTATGGTGTACTTACACTGTTATTGATGACGATGAACGGTCTAAGGATTTTATAGAATCTCTGATTAGAAAATTAGAAAAGGGCTGGTTTCGCTTTACAGGTGAAATTCACGCCCATAACAATACTAGAATTGAAAATATTCTGCAAAATTCATTTAACGATGGATTTTTACAGTGGTCAGCTATCCTGGGCAACAAGATGAAGTTGGGGATTAGGGTTTTAAGTGCTGAAGAAATTTGGTCAACAATTTGGCAACAGCTTAATTGCTCTACTCCTCCGGCAATCCCTAATCCATTAAAAATTGACCCAATAGATGGAATAGTAGAAACTCAGACGAGCGATTTTCACATCCGCCACCAGATGTTAGAGAATGAGGAGTCTGTGCCATTTTTCGATAGAAAATGGGTAAAACTACAAAATAAATATATTGGGGCGCTCAACTTCAGCCAAAAGCCAGGGGGGTGGTATGACGAACAAGCTCAATTACGTTATTTGTGGGAATTAATCTCTAGAGATAGTATTTATGATACAGAGGTTATTTGTCAGCTAACAAAGGCAAATCAAGCTATTTCTAAAACAAATCTTCAACGCATTACCAAACAATCAATTACCAGCACTTCTTTATCTACAGATAAAGGAAATATTGATGTCAAATCGGGGATGAATATTGAGTCGGCTGTAGAGGCGCAGAAGACAATATATAAAGGTAGTGTAGTAGTGCATACCGCAGTTGCTTTTCTGGTTCACCGTCCAACCCTACGGGAATTAGACGAAGCTTGCCGATATCTTGCCAGCTATTTCTTGCGTCCGGCGGTAGTTGACCGGGAGATTGAATACGCTTGGAAGACATGGTTGCAGTGTTGCCCATTTGTTTGGGAGCCGTTGTTAACCAAGCCTTTTAACCGCCGACTGCCATATTTTAGTTCGGAAGCACCAGGGCTGATGCCGTTGATTAGGACTGCCACAGGCGATTGCACTGGCTTTGAGTTGATTGCAGAAGAAGGGGGCACACCAGTACATCTAGACTTATACCAAAATCATAAGAATTTGGCAGTCTTCGGCGCAACTCGTTCAGGTAAATCTGTATTGGTGGCAGGTATTCTTACCCCGGCACTTGCACAAGATATTCCGGTAGTGGCACTAGATTATCCTAAACCAGATGGTACTTCTACATTCACCGACTACACAAATCTGCTGGGCGAAGATGGGGCATACTTTGACATCTCCAAAGAATCAAACAATCTTTTTGAACTTCCTGATTTGCGCTCTCTGGATGCAGAACTGAGAAATGAGCGATTGAACGATTTTAAGGAATTCCTCAAATCAGTGCTAATGACAATGGTGATAGGGACGAGCATGATTGGTGTCAGCCCAACGATTACCACTAATATTGAGTCAATCATTGCGTTAACATTAAAAACGTTTTTTAATGATGACGAAATTAAATCGCGCTACAAGTTAGCAATACAAAATGGATTTGGAAGCCAATATTGGAGCGAAACTCCGACGCTCAAAGATTTTTATAATTTTTGTTCTCCAGCTTTCATACAATTAGATTCTATTGCTAGTAAGAGTCAAGAGATTTCCGAAGCCTTACAGCAAATCAGGCTGAGAATAAATTATTGGTTGAGTACCAGGGTAGGACAATCAATCTCACGCCCATCCAGTTTTAGAACTAATGCCAAATTATTAGTATTCGCTTTACGTAATTTATCGAGTGAAGCTGATGCTGCCATACTCGCTCTTAGTGCATATTCTGCTGCATTACGTCGTGCATTATCATCAAAAGCTTCGATATTCTTCCTTGATGAAGCACCAATATTGTTTCAATTCGATGCGATCGCCTCGTTGATTGGGCGATTGTGTGCCAATGGAGCTAAGTCTGGTATCCGCGTCATCATCTCTGCCCAAGAACCAGAGACTATATATCAGAGCGCATCTGCACAGAAGATATTTGCCAATATAACTACACGTTTAGTAGGCAGGATTCAATCATCAGCCGTTGACCCGTTTATTGTTCGCTTTAAATATCCTATTGAAATCATCAGGGTCAACAGTACAGAAGCTTTTTATCCCAAAAAGTCGGGGATTTACTCACAATGGTTGCTTGATGATAACGGTAAACTCACATTCTGTCGCTATTATCCTGCGTATTGTTTATTAGCCTCAGTTGCTAATAATCCAAACGAACAAGAATTACGCAGTTTGTTTCTCAAGCACTATCAAGATAATCCTCTACTTGGGTTAGTCAAATTTAGTGAGGATTATATCAGAATGATTCGGGGGGAAGAGTTATCAGAATTAGCGAAGAATTTACTTTCAAAATCACATACAAGACAAGTAGCTTAAATGAAAAAGCGGACAATTGGGGTAATACTTTCTGCTACAGTTGGCAGTTTCTTTATTGCTGCACCTAGCTATGGCATCAGCATCAACGATTTTTTTAGTTCTATCGTATCGGATCTTCAAGGAGAAGTTTCGGAAATTCAAGCATGGGCCAAGGGTGAGATTAACAGTGCTTGGGGTGACATCAAAGAAAATGCTAATGCGGCAATTGATAGTTCTATTGGACAATTGGGTGCGCCTGACCCAATCGCTTCGGCTGAACAATTGAAAAATACGCTCAAGGATGATTATTCTTATCCTGTCGCCCAAGAAAAAGCACAGAAGCTAGAGCGTGAATTGACGCTTGGCTCGATTGCCAGCGTGATTGGAAAAAAAGGACAGCAGCAAACTCAAGAAAAAATTGATACTACTGCACAAATCGCTAAACTTGCAAAAGGTATTGCTGATGAGGCGCAGAATATGGATGCCTCTCAAAACGTTCTCAAAGCGATCGCGTCTCAGAACGGCTTAATTGTGTCAATGTTGGCACAGCAGCGTACTGATTCTTTATTAGCCCGACAGGACAATGCTTACTCTAACTTGATGCTAACGCAAGTAGCGGAGCATCTTGATTCTCAAAGGCAAAAGGAGAACTCCGAAGAAGATGGCAGATTGTCTTTAGTGCATGAAGTGGTACTTAATGCACGGCTAGATCCTACTTCTGCTGACTGATTAAAAGGGTATAGAAACACAGTAGGAGGGAAAGTTACAAGAGCTTTTCCTTCCTACACAAACAATCAACTAGCGTTCAAATGTCTGACAAAATTACTGTATTGAGCAAGGATTCAAATCATGTTTTTACTAGCCAAACTAGATGGTGGTGATTTAGCTGATTTAGCAAAAGAAAATGCAGCTTCAATAGCTCAAGGATTTGATGAGCTTTGGAACGAAACTATTACAGGTGGTGTTTATTCAGCAATTTGTACAGTCGGAGCTTTATTTGCTGTAGCAACACTAACTTTCTTCGTCGTTGAATGGACAAAAAAAATGATGGCGGGGGAAGAACAAAGAGCTTATACAGACTTTATTTGGCCGTTAATAGTAGTTCTTTTGCTCAGTAATAAGGGGGATGTACTAGGAAAGTCAACTTTGGGGATTAGAAACTATATTAATAATGTAAATAATATAGTTCTTAGCGAAGCGGCGGCAGGAATTGACCTCAAGCAAGCATTTGAAAGTGCATTGGGAACTGAAGCAGCACGTAGCGCTATTGGTATTGCTGTAAATAAATGTAGGAATTCATCTTTAAGTCAACAAGAACAAATTAACTGTTTGGCTCAAGCTAAAGAAGATTTAACCAAAAAATATCCAGATAAGTTTAACAAAAATAATGGAGCTTTTTCTTGGTTTATAGATGCGGTTGATGGCGCTATCGATGCTTTTAATGATGTGAAAGATGGAAAAGCAAATGGAATCGATTTAATGTTATCTCCCATTAATGCTTTTGTTGGGTCTGCTGTTACTGATATAGTTACGATAATTTTAGTCGGGATGAATGGGGCTTATCAATGGGGAATTGAACTGACTATGCTTGTAACAGCACTGTTGGGGCCTGTAGCTGTTGGTGGTTCTCTGCTACCTTACGGAGCTAAATCAATTTACAGTTGGTTAGTAGGATATTTCAGTGTAGGTTTTGGCAAGCTCTGCTTCAATATCATAGTTGGTTTCGCCGGGCAATTAGTCGCTGAATCTAAATCTTATCAGCCAATGTTCTTCCTATTTACAATTGGTATAATTGCGCCATTCTTAGCTACAGGTTTAGCGGCTGGTGGTGGCGTTTCTGTTTTAATTCAAATTAATAAAGCTACTGAAACTTATAGTGGTATTGCTATTGAGGTTGCTAAAGGTGTTGCTACTAAAGGTGGTAGTTTAGTCGGAAAATTGGCTAAATAAAACTTATGCTGAATCATCAAAAAAAAACTCAACCCAAAGAACCATTACAATTACTTAGTTACAACAAGTATGTAACAACAAGAGTCGGAATAATTTCCCTGGCTGGGTTTTCAATGGCTGCGCTTTCTCTATTATTACAATTTCTAAATTATGGAGCAGTTAGTGTTTTAAATAAAAAACAGTTGGCATTAGTACAACTCTCTTCAGGAGAGACAATCGCCGCTAGAGTAGTAGACCCAAAAGAACGGTCTGATGAAGTAATTAAAAAATTTGTATCTGATACATTTATTACTACGTTTAATTGGGATGGATTAGTAAAAGCATTTAATGATCAAGGAGAACCTATCACTAAGCAAGATATTGGGGTAGAAGTAGGTAAACTTAATAATAAATCTAATAGTCGGGTTGCGACTAGAGCCTATGATGCTGCATTTGCTTTAAGTGAAAATGAAGGATTTCGCCCCGCCTTTCTCAAGAAATTAGCATCAATCACTCCGACAGGTATATTCAATGGTGATACTCAAGTATCTTTAATTCCCCGATTCATATCCCAACCACGTCAAATTAAATCAGGGAAATGGGAAATAGATTTTATTGGTACACTGGTAACTTTTGACCGTGAGTATAACTCAGGTAAAGGAATTGCTTTCAATAAAACCGTTACAGTTTCTTCAATTTCTAATCCAGAATATATCCCAGCTAATACCACTGAGTTAGCTAAGAAGATTTATGCAGCCCGTCGCGCCGGATTAGAAATTACAGAAATTGTAGATTTAAACTTCGGGAGAAGGAAATGAGCGAAGACAACGGTAAAGGGTCTGTATCAACTATAGAGGATTTGCTTGAAATAGATGATACTAATAAAACTAATGCTAAAAAAGCACCAGAACTGGAAAGTTTATTAGTAGCGACTAAGCACACATTTGTCACTTCTCCTTGGTCAAGACTAGCAATAATTGCTGTCCCTTTTGGAGTTGGATTTTTAGCGATATTTTTGATGCTCAATGGCGTTTTCAATCCCGCACCAGCACCAAAGATTGGTCAAAAGCCAGGGGAAACTATTACTGCTACAGAACAAACACAAGATGATGAGGGGGATGGTGACGCTCGTGCAAAACTAGCTCTGTCGGATCAAGAAGATGAGTTAGGTCGCATTAACAAAAATAAATTTGACCAACTAGCGCCAGTACCAGTTTCAGTAGACCAAAAAGTTGTGCCATCTAACCCACCATCTCCACGACCTGCGCCATATCCGGTTCAAAATACACAATCACGTCGCGTAACTCAGACTGCACCACAACCTAGAAGAACCTACACTCAGCCACCAACACGCACGAGTTTTTCTCCAAGATCCTCTATATCTGCACGGACAGTAACGCCCCTAGATCCTCTTGAACAATTGAACAAACTCCGAGGCATCGGTTCTTACGGCAAAATCGCATACACCGAAATTAGCACCAGCAAACAATCTTCATTAGATCCGGCTCAATCTCAAGCTCAAGCAATTCAAAATCAACCGAATGAACAAACAGATACAAACAATTTTGACCAAACCACGCCCCAGGTGGCAAGCGAGTCGATTGAAAAGATCCGCCCCAGGTGGCAAGCAACTTCTAAAGTTAACAAGATTACTTTAGCTAACAATTATTTACCTCAAGAAAGCCAAATTCTCCAAGGAAAACAAACTCGTTATTTGACAGTTGGCTCATTTGCTAGTGGTGTGATCGTTACCCCATTAGTTCAAACCACAGTTAATAGTTCAGGACAAGGAAAGACACAAACACCAACCTCTAATAACACTAAGTCTATTGCTAGGCTGCAAGAGGATTTACGCGATAACTATGGGCAAGTGGCAATCCGTTCGGGAACAATGTTTGCAGTCGAGTTAGCTTCGGTTGATGGCGGCAGTTACGCTGTCGCTTATGTTAGAGCGATCATCAAAGATAATACAGAATATCCGATAGGAGCGGGTGCGATTTCTGTGACTGGGGAAGGTGGTAGACCCCTGATTGCTCGGAGATTTCAAGACAGGGGTGGCGAGATTGCCCGTAGTGACTTGTTTGGTGGCGCTGTGTCTGCATTAGGGAAGGTTGGGGAGATTATGAACCAACCGGATAGTGAAGAAGAAATTTCTGATGAACTCACAGGCAGGATTCGCAAACGTAGTAGTGGCAATCAGCGCAATCTCACTGGTGCGTTAATGTCAGGGTTTTTTGGTAACATCAGCCAAAATCTTAGTCAACGCAATCAACGTGCTACTCAAGAAATTACTTCTCGCCCTAATACTTGGTTTATTCCACAGGGAACCAAAGTCACTTTTAATGTAAATCGTTCTTTGGAGTTGCCATGAAAAGCATAATTGACATAGTTACAAGCGGCACTCTAGCGTTGGCTCTCGCTCTGACTCCAATATCCACAATTGCCGCCCCAGTTGTCCGTACCATCTTTCAATCAATGGCTAGTGGGACGCAGGCCAAACTACAAACTATCAACGTCTGGAATGGTCACGGTGTAGCAATTTCTTTCTATGAAATTGGCGAGACAATCAAAAAAGTCTGGTTAGATGATCCGTCGCAAATTCTGCTTGACACAGATGGTTGCTTAGAGGGACTGGATCAAAATTGCTCTAACCCCGGTGCTGGGCTGATTTATCTGCGGCGGATCAAGAGAGTAAACATTCCCGGAATACCGCAAACATCTACCACTTTGTTAACAGTAATTACGCAGTCATCCTCTGGGGAGCGTAAAGCTTACAGTTTTCGGCTAGCAACAAGTAATGGCACTTCTAAATATAGTCAGGTAACGATCCAGAATGATGTCGCACGAGAACAAACAGTCCCGAAGCCTCAATTGCAATCATTAGTTAAAACACAGCAAACAATTAACCAAATTCGAGGCGGTATTGTTGTCGCTATTAAAAGTGGATGGATTCTTCAGCAAGATGAACTACACCAACGATTGCAAAAGTTAATCGGTTATATACAAGCAGGTGATGACATTTCTACTGCTGCTAATAAGGCTTCTGTCTCTCAAGACTTAGTTAACAAATTAATTGCTTTAAATAATAATTCTGATAATTTAAGACAAGGTAATAGTTTATGAAATCACCTTTTCGCCTCAATGATAACGCCTTACGTTACTTAATCTTTTTTAGTTTAGTAGGTAGCTTATTTATTCATAGTTTCATAAGATATGGGCTATTGAACTCTTTTGTAGGCTTTTTGCTGCCCAAGGCTTCAGCACAAGTACCCATTGTAAATTCTCCTAATGGGTTTACTCCTGATTGGTCGCGCTTGCGTTTTAGCGACATGATTATTTCTCTTAGTGGCAGTGTTACCTACCCAAGCACAAGAGGTACAGAAACTAGAACCTGGACGGCAGGACAAAGCATTAGCGAGTTTATGGAACTGGGAGATTTTGAAACACCTCAATTAGCAATAGAAAATTTAAATCTCTCAACCATAGCTTCAGTACAAGGAATCAATTTAAGTAGGTTAACATTAGATGATTTTCAATTAACTCAATGGCAAACTTTACCATCTTTAACCGAAGCGATTCCTGGCTTAGGTAATAGAAATGTTACAAGTGTTAAACCTGTGAGCGATTTTTTGAGAAGATTTGGAATTACTGGGGGCACAATAGGTAACGCCAGCCAAAATTCTCGTTTACGTGACGTTCCATTAGGAAGAGTAATAAATTTAAAAAATTACTCATTAACATCTATTTCCGACATTCAAAACACATCTATTAATAGATTTGAGAATTGGCAAGACTCCAAAATTAATGGAGTACCTGGACTATCAACTTTGACATGGGATAATTTGCCAGGGCTGGAAACACTCGACCTTTCATTTGTTGCTTCATTTGATCTGCCATTGGGAGATATTGAGGCTAACCGTACCCGCTCTATATCTGGTAGCTATCAAGATGGCTTTAATGTTCCCTGTCTACAAAACAATTGCGCTCATGCGGAAATGTCCGGCATTGGTGAGACTACTGGAACACAATGGATATCTGGGAAATTCCAAAAGGTTAATGGTGGATTTGGCATTTTAAAAGCTCTTAATGATGGTAAAGAGCCTACTGGTCGAAACCCCTTTGGCTCCAGCTTTAAGCAAGTTGTTTGGAATATTTATGAAGGCAGTGGAAAGGTGGAGACTACTATGTTTTTCCGTATCTGTAAAACTATCCCTTTCATTGGTCGCACTTGCAGTCCATACTTCATAGGGCCTGTACCTTTTATTGAGTACCAAGAGAAAGACCCCATCGTTCTTGGTCAACCAGAATAGGGTGTAGGGGGTAGGGTGTTGGGTGTGGGGAATCAAGAAAATGTTGAACTCCGTGACGCAACTAAAGGTTAATTGTCTTAAACACACTCAGCCTACACCCTACCCCCAACACCCTGCCAAGCGCGAGGTTTCACGTTTTCTTAGTGACATTCCCCTATACCCCACACCCTACACCCTGCCCCGAAGGGGCTTGGTCAACCTAATTCTCTACCTTAAAATGAGCAAATCTTTCAAAATAAATAGCGCTAATTCTCAAGGATTTCGATTTGAGCAATTACAAAATCATAATGACGCAATTGGCAAGTACACTCACTCTCTTTTCACCCCCAATGGACTAACAGTTTTGTCCTTACTTGGTGCTTATATTTTGATGAGGGTGTTTTTTGGCGATGGTAACAAGAAGAAAATTGCTACCAGTTATTGGGGTGGTAGTAAAGAAACTGCTACTGCTCAGAAAAAAGCCATCTTGCAAATCGTCAATCCCCAATGTGATAGTGCGGCACTTTACATTGGTAAGCATCAAGGAAAAGGTGGTGGCACTACTAGTTCGCCAAGTGAACTTGGCGGGGTAAAGGGTAAGGGGGAAGGGGGAAAGGTTTTAAATCCTTTACCCTTTACCCTTTCCCCTTTCCCCAGACCTCACAAGCGTATTTTGGGTTGGCAGACTAATACTTTTTATATTCCTGATGTGCAAAGAGGTACGGCAGTTATCGGCGCTCCCGGTAGTGGAAAAACATTCAGTGCCATTAATCCGATGATTTACTCGGCAATTGATCAAGAATTTCCATGTATAGTTTATGACTTCAAATACGCTTCTCAAGCGAAAATTGCTGCCTATGCTAAATATAAGGGCTATGATGTTCACATCTTTGCACCGGGATTTCCTGAATCTGAAGTCTGCAATCCTTTAGACTTCCTCAAAGACAGCAGTGATGCTGAATCTGCCCGACAAATTTCCACTGTCATCAATAAGAATTTTCGACTTTTGGGCAATTCAACTGAAGATGGGTTCTTTGGCCCTTCGGGGGTCGAGCTGACTCAAGCAATATTGATGTTAGCTAAAGAATTTGGCGATTACGCCGATGTCATGACTTGTGCTGCAATACTCTCTAGTGAACTTATGGTCAAGCGCCTGATGGCTGCTTCCCTTAACCCTTGGGTAAAAATTGCTTTTGGTCAGTTGTTCAGTTCTGCTGCATCTGAAAAAACTGTTGCAGGCATTGTTGCTACCGCCAGTATTATGTTCACTCGCTTTATGGCGAAAAACACACTAGGCTGTTTCATCGGTAAGACAACTTTACCTTTGGAAATTAAAGGTAAGCAGATGATTATTTTCGGGTTAGACAGAGAACGCCGAGATGCAGAGAGGCCCCTGATGACCAGCATTTTACACATGACCATCGCCCGTAACATTGCCAAAAAGCGACTTGATCCACTCATCGTTGCACTGGATGAATTACCCTCGATTTACTTACCTGACCTGTATAGATGGCTCAACGAATCTCGTTCTGAGGGCTTCTGTGGTATTATCGGCTTCCAAAATATGGGGCAGCTTGAGAAGAACTACGGTAAAGATATCGCTAAGGCGATCCTGGGGGCTTGCAGCACTAAGTTTATATTCAATCCTGGTGAGAACGAGTCAGCGCAATTATTCTCCAACTTCTTGGGAGATGAAGAGATTAAGTACAAGCAAAAAAGCCGTTCTACTGGTAGTAAAAATAACAGCACTAGTATTAGTGATCAAGAAAAAACTAGAAAGCTTTTTGAATCGGCTCAATTTCTGAAGTTAATTGCTGGTAAATGCGTTTTTATTAACCCTACTTATGCTAATAAAAACGAAGGTTCAGTTCCACTATTGAAAACTATTAAAATTTCTCAAGCTCTCAAAAATATTGAGAAATACAATCAACTTAAATGGGCGAGAATTGTTAGTTTACTAGCTAGGAGAAGTACGCAGAAATTTCCCTCTAGGCAGGATTTAGCTTTACGAGTTAGGCAAGTTGAGTTACGCTTTCCCCTTCCCCAAAATCCTCAAGCGGTTTCTAATAATCCCGGTCTGACATCAAAAAACGTTGGCAGTATGGTTAATCAAGACCAAGTTCCTTCTGATATCGGGTTTTAATATTATGAAAATGACTATTGAAGAATTGAAGATTGATAATTTTGACTTAATTAGAACTTTATCTCAACAGTATATTCTTGCTAATAGTAGTTTCATTGATATTAATCTGACTCCAACTCAAATTATTGATGATTTTAATGCCTTGTCTGGAACTAGACCAAGACTTAAGAGTTTGGGAATCTATATTGTCATCAGTTTGAAAAATATTTATATTAACCTAAATCAAAAATTATGTATTCAAATTGTTAATCAATATATTCATGGTATTGGCTGGGATGATTTGCAGTACATTTGTTTTGTTGATATTAATCCAAGTAACGTTTACATTCATATTGTTTTTAATCGGGTTACACCCCAAGGTAAGCTCATTGATGTCAAATACTTGGGGGCTAAGTGGCAACAATATGAGGTTTTACGTCAATCTTGTTCTCGGATTTTAGAAAACCCTGTTAATAATAAATATTTGCAAATCCGCTGCAACTGTTGTTCCTAAACAAAAGTACAGCACAAGGCACAGTGTATAAATAATTAATAAAAAATATGTTTGATGAACGACATTTGCAACTCACTTCCGCTTACGCTAGAGCTAGTCAGCATTTTATTAGAGCTTTTATTTATCCTTTAGGAGAGTTTATTTACAAATCAATAGAATCAGCTATTGATCTAAAATGTCGAATCGAAATAGGAGAAGAAACTTATTTTCTTACTCCTGATGAGGATGGTGGCTGGAAATGGTCTAAAGGTAACTTTGAAGGTGTAACAGATGAGGAAATAGAACAAGTAGAAGAGATAATGGCATATTTATTGCCTAAACTTCTCCCCGGTAGTAATGATATAACACCACCTAATTTTTCTCCTGCTCCTGATTTACCTCCAGTTTTACCCAACCCCAATTCCCCCTTAATTCTTCCGCCTTCTGCCACATCTGTTGAGTTTTTAACTATACCAATCGATTCTCAAAATCCCCAGGAATATCTACCTATTAAAGACCAAGAAAATTTAGATTTAAATGCTTCCATCCATAGAAATGTTTTTTTTACAGTTGAAAGCGCCAACAATGGCATAAGTAGTAAAAAACTTGAGCGACAAAATACTCAAGATATCCCGCCTCACCCAGAACATATTGATCCGCAACATTGGCACGAACTCGTAGTAGGCAGCGCGATCGCACCAGATATTGCACATCTCAACTTCTCTAGTCTTCATTTTAGCTATGTCGGTGGCGAACATGAAGCTTGGGAACGGCTGATGATCAGCGACAAACTCTCACGTACAAATACAGGTAGCCTCTCTATTAGGCTTTTAGAACTCTATTCCCATCTAGATGCAGGTGGCTGGTGGTGTAATTCAGGAGTAGACCCGCGCACATTTGCTAATCTTACCCCTGGTGAGCAACCTCAAGTTAAAGAATGGGGATGTTATAAGCCAAACCGCCCCAGACCCAAAACCGTGAAAAAAGATGGGTTTACTGTTGCGGTTGAAGGCAAGTTCATCAAATATGAGCATCCACCATCAGTTGATTTGAGTATTTTCTTACTAGATGTTCCAGGGGAAATTGCCCAAAATATTTACTCAAAAGCTGGAGTAAACCCCACCGACAGCGATCGCTTAAGTGGTTTTTGGTATTGTGTGTATAAACACAATATCCCACTCGTCATTACAGAGGGCGCGAAGAAGGCGGCTAGTCTGTTAAGCCAAGGTCACGCAGCCATCGGACTACCGGGAATTTCCTCCGGCTATCGCTCACCCAAAAACGAGTGGGGCAAGAAAATTGGTGATTCCTATCTGGCTGATGAGTTAGCTGTTTTCGCAACTAAGAGTAGAGAAATCAAAATCTGCTTTGATTATGAAACGAAGCCTGAAACTAAACTCAATATCCAAAGAGATATTTGTCAGACAGGAAGGTTATTACAAGAATTTGGTGCTGTCGTTAAAGTAATAACGCTGCCAGAGCCGGATAAGGGTGTAGATGATTTTATAGTGGCACAGGGAGGAGAAAGTTTTGAAAAGCTATCTGCCGGAGCTATAGCTTTAGAGTCATGGCATCAAAATCAACTTGATAGTTTACGTTTTACTATCAAGCTCAAAGATGGCACAGTCAAAACAATTGCTCAACAAAAAGGAGATTTTACTGTGACAGATGCTCCCGAATTAGAAGCAAACATTGGTGTATTTAAAAAAAGTCGTGCTAAATCACCTATTGACCTTGGTTCACAAATTATAGATATAAAAGTTATTGATTCAGATATTATTCATTTAGATGTTGCTTTTGAGCCAGCCCAGCCAACTGAAACTCCTGTAATTCCACAAAACACAAAAAGCATTAGTTCCTGGGCTAAAAAAGAAAATGTTACAGTTTATGAGCCTAATTTTTTTAGAAAGCGCCTAGAAGCTAGCGAGAATAAACAAATAGCTTTTGCTGCTTATAGTTTGTTAAAAAAATATGGTGTTGAAGCGAAAGATGAACAACAGCAGACCAGTGGCAAAATTTACCATGCTGATGCTTTTGTAATTAAGAATCATGGTGCTGATAAATACAGTATCTCTCGTCGCCATGATGATGTAGAGTTAATGACTTTTCAAGCTGATAAATGGGGACACGTAGGCAATATTAAACTTTCTTACACAGAAATAGAGTCTGAGCCAAAAATTTGGGGAGAAAAACAAATTAACATTCTGCCTATTGAAAGGCAGGAGTTTTTGTTAGTGGCTGACTACCTGAAAGCTGGTAAAGAATTGCCCTCGGTTGATGAAGACCCTCGCAAAATAGCCTCTGTCGTTGGTTCAGTCTCTCCTAAAGGCACACACAATATTTTAGAAAGTTTCAAAGAAAACGAGGTATTAAAAATACTCACACAAAGTATTACTAGCTTCGAGAAAGACGATTTGACCTTGGGCAATTACCGGATTCTTTTTCGGCAAACCAGTGACAATACATCTACTCTGCAATTACTCAAAACTGAACACAATGGTACAAATCGGGAATCTGTTCGCTTTCAGTTTGAGAAAACTGACACAGGTATGACTCATCAAGTCCAAGGGATGGCTATCACTGAAGCTGATTTGGAGAAGTTAAGACTATTGGCTCAAAAGCTGCATATTAATTACAAAGCATTATTTGGCGACCCGACAGACACCCGTGACATCGACTTGCCCATTCATCCCGAAATTACCCGTAATTTAGACGAGGAGCAGTCACACCAATCTACTCAATCTACGCCCAACGTACCAGATCGCAAGACACAATCAAACCCACAAGGAGTAAGCTCTAATTCTCCAAAACAACAGAATGCTGTATCACACTCAACTACACCAACACCTAACAGCACAACACCATCACAACCAACAAAACGGCCCAATTTTTCTTCTAACTTAGATAACGCTGTGCTACCACTACATCCAGTTTTGAAACAATATTGGGAGCAGTTAGAAAAAGATGGTTTTTGTCATGAGACTGTAGCGCAAGGACATTTAGAATTTCAATCTAAAATTCAGGAAACTGGAAAATTAACTGTTGGTGAACAGCGTGAACTTTACCAGCAGATTCAAAATCAGGCTTGGAGTGAAATCAATCACTTTCGGCGTACTGATATTGTGCTTCCACCATTAGCTTATATTGTTAATGATTTGCGATCGCAGGTTCAAAAAGAAGCACAGCCACAGTTTTCTTCTGACCCAAAGCGTGATACACCCGTGTCTCTCCATCCTGACATCGCCTCTCATTGGCACGATTTAGAAACGAATAAAACTTGGTCTAGTGTTGCCAATCAGTACAACAACCCTTTACGGGAGAAACTTTCAAAAACTGGCAAGCTGACTATTGGAGAGCAACGTGAACTTTACCAGAAAATTCTCCTTCAAAGTCAATTCGAGCAGCAGAACATTGGGCAAACGAACATCTCACTCCCTCCTTTGAGTGATATTATTCAGGATTTGCTCAATACTCGTAGCCAGATTATTAACAATACCTATACGCCCAAGGTTGAAGTACATTCCCAGAAATCTCACACTCCACAACAACCTACTACTAATTCAGAGGAATTAGAATTGTAATACCTATGCAATCTAGCTCAGTGGCACAAACCATCACTATCATCAACCGCAACAGTGGCTTTTCTGACAACCAATTGGCCTACAGACTGGCGCTGATGATGGAGAAATACCCACCCTCACCGTCAATAACCCCCACACTAGACGCTACAGAGCGCGAAAATATTATTGGTGAGGTGAGAAATACTTTATCTCTTACGCAAAATGCTCAAAGTATTGAAGATTACAGGCAATCCCTTAAGGAAAAATACTACCAAGAGTACGCCCAAAAATTTGGTTTAAATAAATCCGAGGAAACACCTGATATAGATAAGTCAACAAGAGTTGAAGATTTGATCAATGAAAAGAAAAAGACATTCTTGCAGCAGATATTAGAAACTAAAGGGCGCAAACTGCCTTTTGTTGATAGCCAACAGTCAAAATCGGTTGAGAGTGAAAATGATGAGGTTGCGAAAAAATCTCTTATTCCTGCACTAATGAATATTATCGTTACAAAGGGACAAGATACTATTGGCGGTCGGGTCTATGAAGGTATGGCTTATCAATTAAATTTGTTGATGAGAGAAGGTATGCAGCGTCTGACTGTTTGGCGCAAAAGTGATAATCAATCGGCTTTTAGTGCTTATAAAGTAGAAGAAGAGGAAGAATACAAGGTCATACACAATCACCTTTCACCACAAGAAATACAAAAGCTGATCAACTTTGATACAAGAGTGCAACAGCAACAGCAACAGCAAAAGGAGCAATCTCCCGACGGGCCAGAGTTAGACTAACTAAAATACCCGACAAACAACCCAAGAATGTAAGCACTTACTAAGACATATCGCTTAGTCACCCGCTCGAATTGTGACCAGGGTGAGATGATGACAGCTAATACTATGTAAAACAATGCTTGTAGAAAATCGTTGTATCCCAGTTTGATAATTGCCGCTATCATCAAAGCCACAAAAATTAGAAATTCCACTCCTGTTTCGATCCTGTCCCAAAGTTTCACATCATATAGGTAACGCATCTTGTAACCTCTGCGATTTGGGCAACATCCTACCATCAACCCCATAAACCCCGTCATCTTTGTAAGGAAATATAATGGTGAATTTGGTTCCTTGTTTGGCTACCGAGTTTACGCTTATCTTCAAACCATGAGCATGAGCCACACATAAGGCGATGTACAGTCCTAATCCCATCCCTGATTGATGTAATAAATTGCTATTTGGCGCTCGCCATAATGGGATAAATATATTTGATAGTTGTTCTGCGGCAATTCCACAGCTAGTATCTTCAATTTCGATCGCTAAATCATCTTCTTGATTGAGCAGCCTTAAAAAGATATCTCCGGCAAGAGTGTACTTAATAGCATTTGTCACAAAATTACACAGCATTCTGTCAATACTTATGCTATCACCCCGTACTTGCGTTCCATGCTTGTATGATGATTGAGTTTCGTAGTGGAGATTCAAGGAATGATACTGCGCTATTGGCTTGAATAGGGAATAAGTTGTTTGTAAAAAACTCAACATATCAAACTGAGCTACTGTTACTGGTTTAGCTTCTTGAGAGACTCTGTTAGCTTCAACCAAGCTCATACCCCGATCATTAGTATCTCGTAGGGCTATCAGAAATGGTCTGATTTCTTCTAAAGAGTATCCATAAGCGCCATCAATTAACTGATTTACAATCAACGATGCCCCTTTAAAAGAATTCGACACATCATGGAGTAAGGCTGATAAATCCAACTGTTTGCTTAAAACTTCCTGTTGCATAACTATGTTTCCAACGACAGATGGTTATTTTGGCTACTTTTATGAATAAATACTAATTATGTCTACAAGATTTGAGAATACTTTTATTTTAGTTATAAAAAGAAATTATCCAATCCAACTTTAGTACTAAAGTTTATTTCATTTATCTGGAAAGATTTTTGATTATTTTTATTTTATATTACAGACATGAAAAGTAAAAGGCTTAACACCAACAACTATGCTATAAATATTGAGTCATCTTATAATCGAAGTGATCTATGATTCGATTAACGCTCATTGAGGATGAAGAACTCATTAGGTTGGGGATCACTACTGCTATCAATCAACAACCAGATATGGAAATGGTCGGCGTTGCTCGTACTGGTATTGAAGGGATTAATTTAGTTAAGGAATTAAATCCCGATGTGATTTTGGTGGATATTGGTTTACCTGACATATCGGGGCTAGAAGTGATCAAAGAGGTCAAAGTGAATAGCAAGACTAAAATTGTTGTTCTTTCTTCCCATTCTTCTCAAGGCACTGTTCAATCAGCTTTAAATGTTAGCGCTGATTCTTACATTCTCAAAAAGAATAATGTTCCTCTGATTTTAGAAGCAATTAAAACCACATTCTACGATAACAAGTCTTTTTTTGACCCTGATATTAGCCGAAATAATTTCTTCTTCCAGCAGAAAATTAAGGGTAAGACTTACCAAGATCATCTTAGTGCCACTGAAATGCAAATTATCTCTTTGATGGCAGATGGTTCTTCTAATAAGCTGATTGCCGAGCGGTTATTTATTACTGAAAGTACCGTTAAAGGTCATATTAACAAGATTTTTGCGAAGTTAGATGTCAAGGATCGCGTCAATGCTCTGATTGAAGCTAGTAAACTTGGGTACATCGAACAAGATTACCTGAAAGTAGGTTAGCTACTTACTTACTTGAATTAAACAATAGCCTTGGGTTTTACTGCGTTGTGTTTGACAGGCTTCAATTGCTGCTTGATTCTTCAAGATAATTTGATACATTTGTTTACCCTCTTGGGATTTTGCCCACTGGAGAATCTTTATCTCGTTACGTGAGACTACTACTGACTGATTCGTTCCTATATTTTGCACCAGATTCCATGTGGTCAGCGAACCCAGCAAGGTACTGCCAGCCGCTACTAATCCACACACAAGAGATACTGTCCCCAATCCCCAGCCTGCCTGCACTTTCATGCCTGTGCTGGTGGGCTTGATTTTTTTGATCTCATCACGTACAGCATTTGACACAACTGTATAATGCATTGACTCGGCTTGTTTGCTTGTCTTATCCAGTTTTTGGTCTATCAGTGCTGCCCACGCTTCTATCATTGCCTCCATTCTTGCCTGGAGGTCTATGATCGTTTCTTCATACCTGCCCAGTGTCGCCATCATCCTAAAAACTGGATCGTCTGGTGTAATTCCTAGTTGATATGCCCCTTCAACTATGCGTTTTTGTTCTGATGGGGAATAACCTTGTAATGTGTCTTGTAGTGTCATAAAGTAGGGGGTTGGGTGTAGGGTGAATGGCACGCTTGTTAAGCAGAAACCCTTGATACAACTGGATGAGAGGGTTGCTGGTATTGGGGTTGCTGGTATTGGGGAATCAAGAAAATGTTCAACTCCTTGACGCAACTAAAATTTAATTGTCTTAAACACACTCAGGCAATACCCAACACCCTAATTTTTGTCATCAATCAAGCCCTAGATATTTAATAGCCAAATTGTTATTCATCACTGAATGACGAAACTTTTTAATCCACTGAAAAATGAAGCTTCTCCAAAATAAAATCATTGATAGATCCTGGCAAACTTCTGAATATGGTTTACCAGTCTTTTCCATCCCTTGATAATGATTCCGGTGTAGAGCCGCTAATTCTACTTCTGTACCCCCTATTATTAACAGCTTTTTCCGTATCTTCTCCTCATATTCTCTAAACTCTGGCGCAAAATGGTAATTTTTCACAACCACGTAGTTAGCGTTATTAGTCGCGTTCTGGATGATTGCATTTAAGTAATATATACAGTCTTCCCTGTGAGAAATAGGTTGAAGAAATGTTAAATTCCAACCAAATTTTACTACAACCTCAAATAAGCTAGCACTCTCGATATATTGAATTACTTTTTCAATATCTTGTCCGGGCATATCAACAATTATCACATCTAACTCAGGATGATTTAAGTCATCTGCTATTGCATCAGCATCGTCATTTGATAAATTAAACTTCTTAATGGTTGCTATATGTTCATAAGCTTGAAATACAGAGAATGATTCTTGGTTATAAACCTTTATCCGTTTTCCTTGTTGGGCAAACATTTCTAGCAATAGCTTGATAACTGTAGACTTACCCACCCGCGCATCTCCTACAGTTATAATCATTCTTTTTGACATCTTTATTCCTATTCAGATAAAATCTTCTCTATGCCAAATAAATCTTTTTTTGGCTTTATTTGCCCTTTAAAATTGTTCAGCCAGCTTAAGACTCTACCAAATACAGAGGGATATTCATCTTGTTCAAGTCCTTGTCTAAATGTCAAATTTTTCACATCTAAATAATCGTAGGATTTTTTCGCTAGTTTTGGCATATTTATACTTGTGAAATCATGCCCTGTTGCTTTTACTTGCTGTTCAATTACTTTTATTTCTTCGGAACTATCATAAAAAGCAAATTGTTCCGCCTCTCCGTAAAACGAATTTTTTACTATTACATAATCAACGCGATCACCGCAAAAACTATATAGTTCTAGTAGTTGAGTTATACAATCAATTATTGTGCTAATAACTACTACTATCGTCACCCGCATTTTACATTTATTATTTACTACATCTAAAAACCCCATCTCGGTTATTAAAATTTTTAAAGTTGGCAGAAATTGTGATGGCGTTTCTAGTAGTATCAAAGATTTTTCCTCTTGATTTTTCCCAGATTCTTTTGATTTGGGATAGACTAATTCTTTTAAATTATCTACAAATTCGTCTAATTTATCTGAGTTAGATATATCTAAACGATGAATGTTTGCAGCTTTTTCATAAAATCTGATCAAGTGTGGATTAGAATTATCCGCGTCTAACCCGACAAATTTTACTGCGTTATCTATGTAAGTTTGCGCTAAACCTCTGGCAAAAGTTGACTTACCAACACCTCCTTTATCTCCTGTCACCATTACTAATCTTCTTAGTTGTTCTGGATTATTTTTATTATCCTTTTCGGATACTGGATTATTAGACTGTGTATTACTAGTCTTTTTTTCTGTCACATTGTTAAGTGCTATATTGTCGGGCACTGGGCTGTCGGGATCTGTATTACTAGCCTTTTCTTCTATCGCATTGTTAAGTGCTATATTGTCGGGCACTGGGCTGTCGGGATCTGTATTACTAGTCTTTTCTTCTGTCACATTGTTAAGTGCTATATTGTCGGGCACTGGGCTATCAGGATCTGTTGCTGTGCTATCGGGATCTGTATTACTAGTGTTTTCTTCTATCGCATTGTTGGGTGCTATATTGTTAAACTGTGTATTAGTAAAGGGTTGATCTGCCAGATTGTTGCCAGTATTTCGGTTATTATCGTTGGCTATCTTAATAATCATCATTCTTCTTCCTTTTGGTATTGACTAAATTTTTAAAAGTACTGTTTTTGAAATATCGGTCGGATTGTAATACGTACCCAATGCACAAATTTATTAATCAAGTCCGCTTTTACAATCGTCTTTAAGGTATTGATGGCTGTAAAATTTAAAGTTTTTATTTTTACTACCTCTTCTTCAATAACTACATAACGTTCTTGACTGTGAATATTCATCAGTACTATTTTTTCGTTATTTAATTCTGCTGCAACGACGTTGAACACATCTTCGGCAAATATCTCTAACCCTAGTGGGGTAGAGATTACTCGCACCGTGTTACCCAAAGGATGATCAAATTCCCAATATGTCCATACTCTTCCCATAAATAGATTGCCATATTTGATTCAACACACGAAGCTATTTAGGTACTGTTTTTTTCAGTACTATGGTTTCTTGATTTTTCAAAAATACGTTATACAATTACTAGCGATTATTTTTGGTTCTCAAAGAATTGCCGCTATAAATACCAATATTATTCTTAGGCAAAACTGATAAGGGTTGGATGTTAAGCCGATCGCCAACCTTGATATTGGCAGCGCCTTTTACTAGCTCTAGCACTTGATTGGCAACTTTCCCTTTGTAGATGGGGCAAGGGGTTTTGTAACACGGTTGGGCATTGTAAACCGCAGTTGTCACCACATTGTCCTTAAGATAAAAGATGTCTAAAGGAAAATTTACCTTGTACATCCAAAAAGGCACATTATAAATTTCTCCTCCCAAATTGAATAACATTCCGCGCTCGCCGTTTAAGGATGAGCGAAATTTCAGCCCTTTCTCTAATTGCTCTGGTGTAGAAGCGGCTTCCAAGTTAAATGTGCGACCGCCTTTGGTGAGAATGTGCGTAACTGGTAAATCCTGGGGACGAGTTTGGACGTAATCGAGCGCCACAGTGCCAACGATAATTGATACTCCAGCTAGGAGGCCTAGTATGTTCAGTAACTTGAAGGCAGCAACGTATAAATGCTTTTCGGAATTAATTTTTAAAGTTTTCATGTTTCACCAAAAATATCAACATTGCCGAGACTATATATAGATGAATCAATCGGGCTAGATGGAAGGCCATGTAAAGCCGCAATGTTACGCATACTTTCAACTCGGTCAGCTTCGCGGATGGCCAGAGGATTCATACTCTGCCTTGCAGCCAGCAATGCCGATAATGTAATTCCTAGTGGTGGTAGTTCTTGAAGGGGAGAAACATCGTCGCCGAACATTTGACAGAAAGTAGAGACGGCGGCACGTTCAACAATGGCTTGAATCTCCGCCCCGACACATCGCTGCGTGGCTTTGAGTAACCTTTTCCATTCTTCTTCGCTGTACCCATCGCCCCCGTTACGAAAACGAGCATCGAATTTAGCGAGATGGATCTTGAAAATTGAGTGGCGTTCGCCGTAATTTGGGAGATCCACCTTAAAAATCTCGTCAAAGCGTCCACTTCTGGTTAGCTCTGGTGGTAGCCATTGAATATTGTTAGCCGAAGCGATAATTAAAACCTCACTAGTACGTTCTTGCATCCAGGTTAAAAGCATTCCCGCTAGTCGTTTTGATAAATCGTCATCCCCAGCGAATCCCTTATCAAAATCATCGAGGTATAAGATTACACGGTTGATTCGATCTACCAGTGCGAGTAAGTTCTTTAGCTTGTACTCAGCCAAATTACCGTAACTGCGGAAACTACCCCACTCCAAAATAATCAGAGGTAGCCCCAATTGTGCAGAACTTGCTTTAGCCGAGTAAGATTTTCCTGTTCCCGGTGGACCGATTAGTAAAATCCCCTTGGGTAAACGAAGATTGTAAGCTTTAGCCAATGAGGATAGAAGGCGCTTATAAGTTTTAAACGCTTGCTGGATCAGTTCTAAACCACCAATGGGTGTGCTTGGAGGTTGGAGAAATTGAATATTATAAATTCGCTTAAACAGTTCGATTTTGTAAGCGGACAGTTTTTCTACTAACTCATGCGGTGTAATTTCATGATTTGCAATCGCCTGTCTAATTCCATAGCCAATGTCTGCCAAGTAGATCCCTAAGCTCAGTGATCGCTGTCGCATGAATATCGCTGCGGCTGTAATCAGGTAATACTTGAGCTAAGTAACTACTTATTTCCTCTATAGCTGGCAGTTGTTGCACAATGGTAGGAACTTCGGGGGCAATGTCAGATGACACAGTGGCGTTTGACCCTAAGAGAATCGCTGTCTTGTTGCAAGAGTGATTGCACAGCTTCAGGTTAATGAGGGCAGACTTAATCCACTCGGAAGTCAGAAAGAAATCGGGGTCAGTGGTAGACTCTCCCAGCCAGGGGAATATGCCCTCTAGTATGAGAATCCCTTGTAAATCGGTAGTTTTCCAGAATCGGAGAATTTCAAAGTAATGTTCGCGCCTGCTTTTGGCGATCGCCTGATACTGGTCAACTCTTTGTAAACTTAATCCTCCCTCATTACTGGATAAGTGGTGTAGCGCATCATCCTCCAGCGTCCACAGGTAACAGTTAATGTTGTATTGCTGGCATTCACTAGCTAGATTGATGAGCAGCCTGACCCTCTCTTGCAATGGAGACTCGACAGCAATCAGCTTATTGTTAAGCTTAATTAATCCAAATATTTGTTTAATTAACTCATTATTCATTAGGGCTTTAGTTAAATTTCACCCCAATATTATTGATAGCTAAAACTCTTTACTAGCTACTTTGGTACTGAAAAAATCGGTACTAGAGTAGCTTGACTTTTTTGCAACTATAGCTCTAATTCCTCGTGTTTTTGTTGTGAATAACGTTGTTGCAATTGATGGGAGAAATTGATTAACTGCGTATTCCAATCCCGACTTTCGCACTTGAGTTGAGTCGAGTGTGGCAATAGTTCTTTAACAGCCCGTGCCGCAGTTGATTGACTAAAAGCTACCTGTACATGAGTTACATTACGTAATCTTTCAACAGGTAAAGTTGAAGTGTCATCTACTGCCATGTAAACTGTTCTGTTTTCTCAATACCTTAGCCAAAATAAGAGGATGAGGAGAGAGGGCCGATGTAGTAGAGTTATTGTCTCTCACAACGACAACTCAAAAACTACAATCAGCCCATGTCCGATATCTTATCACTGCTACAATGCTTGCTACCGCAGATAAACGCTACGACGATGCGGCAATTGAACCAGATAATCCTGGCTATGTTAGCGATGAGCGGACGAGTCACGATGTTGGGAATTTCCCGTTGGGCAGGCATTGGTGGTAGTTATCGGACGATGTTGCGGTTTTTTCATACAGTAATACCTTGGGCTACATTGTTTTGGCTATTTTTCCGCAAGCATTTGTTCCGTGCGAATGAGGTATATTTGCTTGCAGGAGATGAAGTTGTAGTCAGTAAATCGGGTAAAAAGACTTATGGATTAGATAGATTCTTTTCTAGCCTAGCCAATAAACCGATATCAGGATTATCTTTCTTTGTATTATCATTAGTGAGTGTTGAACAGAGGCACTCGTTTCCGATTCAGATAGAACAGGTAATAAAGAAAGATACTCAAACAAAAAGTACCTCGACAATCGAAAAACCAAACAAAAAAGAAAAGCGTGGGCGTGGACGACCAAAAGGAAGTAAAAACAAAAATAAAAAGGAAGTGATATTAACATCTGAATTAATACTAATTCAGAAAATGATTGGTTCACTATTCAAGTTATTAGCTAACTCTATTTCCCTCACCTACTTGGTAGTAGATGGTCATTTTGGTAACAACAATGCTTTGCAGATGGCACGTCTTGTCAACTTGCAGATAATTTCCAAATTGCGCCATGATTCAGCATTATACTTCCCTTATGAAAATCCTGACTCCAGTAAGCGCTCTCGTCGTAAATACGGTGATAAGCTAGACTATCGTAATATACCTGACAAATACTTATGTAAAAGTGCTATTGAGGATGATATTCAAACTGATATTTATCAAGCCACTCTTATTCACAAAGAATTTGCCCAAGCTCTCAATGTAGTGATTTTGGTCAAAACCAATCTTAAAACTAATGCTTGCAGCCATGTAATTATTTTTTCTAGCGACCTAACTCTGTCATTTGAAAAAATTATCGACTATTACAAACTCCGTTTCCAAATCGAGTTTAATTTTAGGGATGCCAAGCAGTTTTGGGGATTGGAAGATTTTATGAACCTGAGCCAAACTGCCGTGACTAATGCTTCTAATTTAGCATTTTTTATGGTCAATTTATCCCACCATCTTCTCGCTGATTTCCAGCAACTCAATCCCGGTTCTGGCATTATTGACCTTAAGGCTTACCATCGTGGTTTTCGATATGTTCGTGAAATGTTAAAAATGCTTCCCGAAATCCCTGAGCCTATTTTATTAACCCAGATTTTTGCCAAGCTTACTTCTTTAGGACGTATTCATCCCGTTTCCACTGGCGTTGAACCCTCGTAAATTGGCAGAGGTATTGATGGAATGATCTTGTTGATTGCTACTTGGGACTAAATTCAATTGATTTTAATAATCCGTGAGCCTGCTAGTCGTGAAGAAATAGACGAAATGGTGAAAACTTGGGATGTATTCATTAAAATAGCAGTAGACATCGAACGCAAAATTCTTGCAGGTGGTGGCGTTCGCCATTACGAATGCGAACAAGAGTTACTCAAAGACGGTAGCAGACAACGAGATATTTGGGGTGTGGATTGGTCTCCTTTGACTCAAGAAATCGTGTTTGAGTCAATCATCAACATTCGCCCAAGCCAGAATAACCGTAGTATGATAATACAGTCTAACCAAATTCGAGAACAAGTTAGCCAAATTACCAAGCAATTGCTAGGAGGATTGTAATGCCTAACTGGAGTGCAATTGAAGCGAGTTTTTTACGTCAACCCCACGCGCAACAATTAGGAGAATTGGCAGCTAGTTTGGCACGCCTTAACTCTTGGTCACAAAAGAGTGCAATTCATGAATTAGCTCCAATATTGTTGTCAGAAAGTTTGTTGTACGTGTCTTTAATACAACAAAAAAGTGAAATAAATAATGTTGAATTAAATCAACTCCAAGACTTATTACAAAACTGGATCAATGTTTGGGACAAATCAATGGAAATTACGGATATTGCATCTGTTGCGTCTACTTGGTCACAGCGAGTATTGGAGATGTCGGGTTTGCTGGCTTCTGAATCTATGAGTGCATAGTCTCAAGTAATGCACTTGACCACTGCGATCAGCTACGCTGGGCGGTTACGCCATCGCTCCTCGGTAAATACTGCTGTATCAAGAGTTGGCAGTCGCCTTATCATCAGTGGTAGAGTATTTAGAGATATAGCAATAAAATAATTATTTTTATTTGGTAATTAATTATATTTTCCTACGGGATTATGAGAATACTACACAGCAATTTGCTCCCAGCTATAATTCTCCTCAAAAATATCTATTTCATCTTGAGATAGTATTTTAGGTTGCATTTGTTGTAGGTCACGCAGTACCATTTCGGTATCCTCAGCATTAAATTTATAGTACTCAGTTAAACTCCCTATGGGATGATTAAAGCTTTGATAACGGTGTTTGAAATATAATTCAATATTTCCCCTATGTTCCCAAGTTCCTAATACTTTAATAGCAGCACTCGAATAATGAGCAAGTAAATCTATTTTTACTTCTGCCACTCGCTTGATAACGGGTCTTTGGGTTACTCCTATCTTGTACAAAGTGCTAATATTAGTTTGTATTTCTAAAAAATATAGTGTACAGGATAGAATACGTTGAAGTTGAGCGCGATACAGCTTGAAATCAGTAAATCGATATGCTAAATCTGGAGCATTTTTGTACTCGGCGTGTTTAAAAGCTAGCTCTAGCTTCAGCAGTTTTTTAAGTAATAGTGGCTCCTGGACATCATTGAACCGCGCAAAGTCTAGCGCTCCAACGGGAATTTTACCCAAATCACTAAATTCATATTCTGTTGGGGTTAAGTATAGGTTTTTTCTTAACACTCCTGCTTTGAGTAAACCAGAAGTAATTAAGTAGGAACTAATAGGGTAATTTTTGGCTCCGTACTCCTGCCAAAGCAGCTTTAACTGTGCCAAATCCTTGCCAGATAATTGAACGTTGAAATTGTCATAGAGTGGCAGAGTAGGGAATTCTCGGTTAGCTATGGGGCGGCAGGTTTCTTCATTATGAGCAAAATGATGCTCTTTCACCTTGCCTTTTTTAGCAGTTAGACTGCTATTACAGTAAGGACACTTAAGTGAAGTCTTCCCCCTATTGATATCTTCAATACATATCAAGATACCTTCTTCATTTACACCATATTTTAGCCACATTGCTACACCATTACTGAATAGTTAAAGTTGCTCTTACTAGTGTGCTTTAACTTTTCTAAGATGTCTCTATCTTCTGGAGTAATATAATGTTGATTTTAAGAATTAATGCACCAGTTAAAAACCCCTCCAAGGTTGGAGAGGTAAAGTAGCTTTTCAAAGGCTGTACTGAAACTATGCTTTATTCAAAGTTGCCAAGACCCATCATGTGATAAGCAATAACAGCAGTATCAAAGGGTTGCAGAGAATTGATATTTATGGGATTACTGGGTAAAGTAATTGATATTTCACTCTTGTTAGAAGTAGCTGTTTGATTGTTAGCGATTCTAGGTAGTAAAATAGAACCAACAAAATTTGCCAAATTGAGGGAATTAGCGAGTTTCATAGGTGATTCTGTGTTGGTTATTGTATATATATATTTAACTGAAATAATCTAACAACTTATGCATCACAGTTAATCATTTGTAGGTGCGATGGCGTACCCGCCCGCCGGAGGCATCGCTCTTTTTTCGTCTCTACGAGACGCTACTCGCGTTCGCTTTAATGAAGAGCGATATGGCTGGCGCTCTTACCACAATTCCTGTTATTCAATTTTTTATTCCTGAACCACCAACTCTTGCAGTAAGGCATCATTTATCCTTTGTGCCTCTTTCCCAGTACTTTCCTTGATGTCAAAAGCCTGCTGCACCACATCTTGAACTGACTCTGGCAATGATTCAAATTTTTCCGAATTGAGTATAACGATGCGGCAACCTGGGTAAGGCATAAAATCAGTAAAAGGTTTCATCCCCGATTTAATCAGAGTTTTGCTAAGTTCCGCAATGGGATGATGAGGCTTTTGGTTGTCCTGACTGCGGTTGATTTCTGATGCCATGTAACCGCAAAACCAACTCAAAGTGTCAATATCTTTCTGCAATGCTGCCAAAATACCCGTTACTACTCGTTGGTTGAGGTTGACAGGTAGATAATCAAAGATGCTGTCTAAGGCTTCTGGGTGTCGCTTGTGGCAATAACGCACCGCAGATTCAATAAGTTTATCGATTTTAGTAGGTTGAGATTGCCCAAATCCCTTTGCACACATGGCACTGCCTCAAAATTTACGTGCTGGAAGACGCGATTTTAACAGAATTAGTGGGGCGATAAGCAGGAGCCGGGAGTACATTTATTTCGCAACACTGCCCGGTAAAACCGTTTGCTGGCAGCAACATCAGCAACCCGTAGATGAACATGGTCAATCAGGCGACCTCGATGGAATTCCATAGTGTTATCTTGCCTCTAAAAATGAGTCATTCTCTGGTCAACCATTGTTCTGGTTGAGTTGCTGCTCAAGCTGCTCATCCCAGAAGGCGGCTTCTATTTTGTGTCCATCTGGATCGCGCACAAAGCAGCCGTAATACGGCTCACTATAGTCGGGTCTGCCACCAGGGGCACCATTGAAGCTGCCTCCTGCCGCTAATGCTGCCTCATAGAAGGCGTGGACTGCTTCTTTTGTAGGAGCAATAAAACCAATGTGAGTTCCATTGCCAACCGTTGCAGGTTGCCCGTCGAAGGGAGTTCCCACCCAAAATTCGGGATACTGTTTGCCATAGGCGATCGCCCCCGGATGCTCCATAAATCGCTTACAGCCCAATGTTGGCAACACAGCATCATAGAAGGCGATCGCTCGTTCAAAATCATTAGTACCAATCGAAACATGCGAGAGAATGCTGGGATTGTTATCCATGTCGGAATCCTCTATCAGTTGAGGTGGATGTGGATGTGCCAGAGAGCCGATCGGTGATTTGCTGCACCCTAACACAACTTGATGAAACGATTGGATTATAACAGTACTAAAGTACTAAGCCGACTTGTCTTCTTTTGCCTTTTGTTAAGTTACAAGTTCACCCTGTTAGAAGATTTTTCATTTCTTTTTCAACGGCATCATGGATGCCTGGCGCTTTAAACTGTTGTAAACCCTTAGCCGGACTGAATGTTAGGTTGAACTTCGCGCAACCGACGTTCCAGAAAACGACGCTCACTGTCATTTGTCACTAATTCTAGTGCCCGTGTATAGCTCTGAGTCGCTTCCTCTAATGCTCCAACACGCCGGAATAAATCTGCACGGGTGGCATGAAAGAGATGATACCTGTCCAGTTCTGGAGCAAGGCGATCAATCAGTCCAAATGCGGCTTGAGGACTGTCTGCCATTGCGATCGCCACTGCTCGGTTCAAGGCCACAATGGGTGAGGGCTGCAAGCGTTCCAACACCTCATAGAGCCGCACGATCTGCGCCCAGTCTGTTTCTTCGGCGCGGGTTGCCTGACAATGGAGGGCGGCGATCGCCGCTTGCAGGGCATACACTCCGGTTCCAAAGAGCAACGCTTCCTCTACCAGAGGTAACGCCTCAGCAATCTGTAGATGGTTCCAACGACTGCGATCCTGATCTTCTAGCAAAATCAAATCGCCTGCCTCATCTAGACGCGCATTGCGCCGCGAATCGTGCAATAACATCAGCGCCACCAGTGCTGTGACTTCAGATGGGGGTTGGGGTGCCAGCAATTGCCGCACCAGTTGCCCCAAGCGAATCGCTTTGATGCACAGGTCAGCCCGCACGAGCGCATCTCCTTTGGTTGCGGCATAGCCTTCGTTGAAGATGAGATAGATGACTGTCAGGACTGCCTCTATCCGGGGAGCGAGATCAGTCGTCTCAGGTACTTTGTAAGGAATGCCTGCGTCTCGAATTTTGCGTTTAGCACGAACTAACCGCTGTGCCATTGTTGCAGTCGGTATAAGAAAGGCGCGGGCAATTTCGTCGGTTTCCAGTCCACCCAACATTCGCAGGGTCAATGCTACTTGAGTTTCCGTTGCCAGTGCTGGGTGACAGCAGGTAAAGATTAATCGCAGGCGATCGTCTCCAATTTCATCACTGTCATAGGTTGGTTCTTCAGTGGATGGAATTAAGCCAGATGCCGCATACCACTCCAGTTTTTCGGTCAGTTTCGTGCGTCGTCGGAGGCGATCGATCGCCTTGTACCGGGCAGTTCGGATAATCCAGGCACGGGGGCGATCGGGAATACCGTCGCTTTCCCACTGATTCACTGCCGCTGTAAATGCTGCCTGTGCAGCTTCTTCAGCTACATCAAAATCTCCGACCAGCCGAATCAGAATAGCGACAATGCGCCCCCATTCAGTTCGATAAAGGGCAGCAATTGCTTGAGCCACATCTGTTTTTGGGATTGAAGCCATACCTTTGACAAAAAGACATAAAGAATTTTGGGCAAGGTGTCGATTTGAGCAATTGCCGTTCGACTAACTGATAAAGGGAGTTGAAGGAGGCAGGAGACAGGAGGCAGAAGGCAGAAGGTTTTACCTCAGTTGGGGATTCAAACCCCTCTTGAAAAAGAGCCACCAAATTTTCAATTTNGGAGTTCTTGTCTTAAACCCTTCTAGAGAATGGTCGCGGCAAGAGGCAGATAGCGCCGGCTGGCAAGCGAGTCCGCGAGCGTCGGGNCAGTTTTCCTCCTGCCTCCTGCCTCCTGCCTCCTGCCCTCTGCCTCCTGCCTTCCTTGATAAAGTTCAATTGTACTAGACAAAATTTTTGCACTCAGGTGTCGATTTGGACAATTCCCGTTCGACTTAATCACAAAGGAGGCAACCGAATGAAATATTTGCTGCTGATTTATATGGACGAAAACGCCATGAGCGACACCGAGCGGGAGCATTGCTATGGGGAATCTGCCCAACTCGCCCAGGACTTGCATACTCAAGGACAATTTCTGGCGACGGCTCCGCTCCATCCTGTTGCAACCGCAACTAGTGTCCAAGTCCGTGAAGGCAAATCACTCGTGACCGATGGACCATTTGCCGAAACCCGCGAACAATTGGGTGGATTCTTCCTCGTTAATGCTCAGGATTTGGATGAAGCCATTGCGATCGCCACCCGCATCCCAGGTGCAAAAGTCGGCACCGTCGAAATCCGTCCTGTCATCGAAGTTGTGGGACTACCAGCACAGCCCTGACCAAGCCCCGTTGGGGCGGGGTATAGGGTGTGGGGTGTGGGGNTGTAGTGAATATTTAGCCCCAACAAACTCTTGGTTACAAGCCCCGTATGAGNNNAGACGANNNCATTGGTGGGGGTTCAAGCCCGGACCAATGCAGTCTTCCCTACACCCTACACCCTACACCCTACACCCCACACCCCACACCCCACACCCCACACCCCACACCCTTCTTGTTGACCGTCCTTAACCGCTTGAACTCAAGGAGAACCCTCATGCAAAACAATTCCAAAATCACTCCCTGTTTATGGTTTGACGATCAAGCCGAAGCCGCCGCTCAGTTTTATACGTCGATTTTTCGCAATTCCAAAATTGTCCACGTCAGTCGATATGGAGACGCTGGACAGGAAATTCACGGAAAACCAGCCGGAGCCGTCATGACTGTCAGCTTTGAACTTGATGGTCAGCCGTTCACAGCACTCAACGGTGGTCCGACCTTCAAATTTAACGAGGCGATTTCCTTCCAAATCTTTTGCGATACCCAGGCGGACGTGGACGATTACTGGCAAAAATTGTCTGCCGATGGGGATGAAACCGCACAGCAATGCGGCTGGCTCAAAGACAAATACGGCGTCTCCTGGCAAATTATTCCTCGCATTCTGATTGAGTTACTCAACCACCCCGACGCGGCAACCTCTCAAAACGTGACCACTACCATGCTGCAAATGAAGAAGATCGAGATTGATGAACTCAAGCGTGTCGCTGCTGATTAGCGGTTCCTTCGGAGTTGCGCAAAGCGCAACTCAGCACACCTAACCCCTCGCAATCTAACTCAAAACCATTCAACAGGAGATTTCACAATGAAAGTCATGGTCTTTGTCAAAGCAACCCAAGACTCCGAAACTGGGGTCATGCCGAGCGAACAGCTTTTAACTGAAATGGGGCAGTACAACGAAGAATTAGCCACCGCAGGTATCTTGCTCGCCGCTGAGGGGTTGCATCCTAGCTCAAAAGGGGTGCGAGTTCACTTTTCAGGAACCGATCGCACCGTCACCCAAGGACCTTTCACTCCAGCGCCAGAGCTAGTGGCAGGGTACTGGCTGTGGCAGGTGAACTCAATGGAAGAGGCAGTTGCTTGGGTCAAGCGCTGCCCTAACCCTATGCCAGGAGACTCCGAGATTGAGATTCGTCCCGTATTCGAGGCAGAGGATTTTGGTGAAGTCCTGACACCCGCCTTAAGGGAGCAGGAAGACCGCATTCGCGCTCAACTTGAAACGCAGCAGCAAGAGTAACGTCATCAACAACCGCGCAAATGATGTTTATATGCGAACGATCCGCTCATCAAAACGCAGAATCGATTACAAAAGGAGAAATCAATGAAACTTAATTCTTACCTGATGTTCAATGGCAACTGTGAGGCAGCGTTCAAGTTCTATGAACAATGTCTGGGTGGCAAGATGACTATGATGATGACACACAAAGAAGCACCTTCCGCAGAAAATGTCTCACCGGAATGGCAGGACAAAATCATGCACGCTTGCCTTGAACTAGATGATCGCCTCCTGATGGGATCTGACTGCCCACCAGGATACTTTGAAACCCCGCAAGGTTTCTACATACAAATTAGCGTTCCCCAAATCGCTGAGGCAGAACGGCTTTTTCACGCTCTAGCAGAAAACGGCAAGGTGAAGATGGCGATCGCGCAAACGTTCTGGTCATCGCGCTTTGCCATGTTGACCGATCAGTTTGGGACACCGTGGATGATCAACTGCGAACAAACCATCTGAGCCGAATGGCACGCTTGAAAAGCTGAAACCTGGTCAGGGCAGGGTGTGGAGGTGTGGGAGGTGTGGGAGGTGTGGGAGGATGGGGAAGAAATCTTACCCCCCACGCTCCCCACACTCCCCACACTCCCCCTCTCCCCACACTCCCCACACTCAAAAGGCATCTATATCATGGCTTTGCCCTTAACAAGCGTGCCATTCGTCCTTTGTCCTTTGTAAATAGCCATTGACCACTGACCAACAACTAACTACACCAGGAGAAACCATTAGTACTCAAATTTTCGTCAACCTACCCGTCAAATATCTCCAGCAATCCATCGAGTTTTTCA
Organism: Nostoc sp. GT001; assembly: GCF_030382115.1. Taxonomy (NCBI): domain Bacteria; kingdom Bacillati; phylum Cyanobacteriota; class Cyanophyceae; order Nostocales; family Nostocaceae; genus Nostoc; species Nostoc sp. GT001. Next base: position 309,000 of record NZ_JAUDRJ010000001.1, on the reverse strand, counting down.
CAAAACTTGGCTTTCAGTTCAACCCCCAATTTACCGATGAAACGGCCACCTGCATGATTGTGTCCGAAACCATCTTTGTGATGCTTTTGAGGCATGAGAAATTCAAAACATTCACGCCAAACCCGATTTGCGATGCCACAAAAAGTACCGAAGTGTTGACGTGCTTATCAGTTGAGAGCCGAGAAAAAGTGGATCGGCTGGTTCGTGAAGCCGTTGCTGCTGGTGGCACAACCTACAACGAACCTCAAGACCACGGATTTATGTACGCGCATGGATTTCAGGATTTAGATGGTCACATTTGGGAACTGATTTACATGGAACCCGAAGCAACCCATCCAGTTGAGGCCCAAAGGGAAGGAGCAGGAGTGTGAACCACAACAGAACAACCAATGGAACACAAAGAAAGCGAACTCATCGAAACATGAGCACACCCATTCATATAAGAAGATGAAAGATATTTGCACATCACTGAGGTTGATTCTTGACATCCTCTCCCGCTAACCTTGCGGTGTAGCGGGAGATTCCCAAAACTCACGATTTGGGTTTCTGTTTCTTTCCATTACTGGATTTTCGCAACTGCCCTTTAGACTTATGCCTATCAGGTCTTATGTTCGCTCCACAGACTGCAACGGTGTGTCCCACCGCCACGGCAGTTGCTCCACTTGGGGAAACCCCAAGACCGCACTGCCTCAAGATATTCCGGCTGGCGTTGATATCACGGTCGTGGTGTGTTCCGCAGTTTGGACAATCCCACTCTCTGATACTCAACGGCAATTTATCAACGATATGTCCACAGTTACCACAGCGTTTAGAACTGGGAAACCATCGGTCAATCTTCACCAAGGTTCGACCGTACCACTTGGCTTTATATTCCAGTTGCCTCACCATCTCGCCCCATGCAGCATCACTAATAACACGGGCAAGTTTGGGATTTTTGACCATGTTTTTAACTGCCAAATCCTCAACTACTATCGTTTGGTTTTCACGAATCAGTCGGATTGTCAGTTTATGCAGATGGTCTTTACGTCCGTCAGAAATTTTAGCTTGAATCCGAGCAACTTTGAGTCTAGCTTTATCACGATTGCGAGAAGTTTTTTGTTTGCGACTCAAAGACTTTTGGACTTTCCTCAACTTTTGATAGTGCTTGTCAAACGCTTTTGGATTCGCAATCTTTTCACCCGTACTCAGGGTGACAAGGCTACTAATGCCAACATCCAAGCCTACAGCACTATCAACTGGTTGCATGGCTTGGTCGGTCAGATCCTCAATCCGCAAACTAACAAACCAGCGTCCAGAAGGTTCAAGTCTAACTGTGATGGTGCTAGGTTCACATCCTTCGGGAAGCTGCCTAGACCATTTAATTGGCAAACTTTGAGAGCATTTAGCCAAGTAAACTTGTCCATCTTTCCACCGGAAAGCAGACTTGGTAAATTCCGCGCTGCCACCACTTTGCTTCTTTTTGAAGTTGGGGTATCTTGCTCTACCAGCAAAAAAGTTAGTGAAAGCCGTTTGCAGATGTCTCAGACCTTGTTGCAGTGGTACACAGCTAACCTCATTCAGAAATTGGAGGTCATCAAGTTTTTTCCAAGAAGTCAACATAGCAGAAGACTGAACATAATCAACTTTCTGCTGTCTCTCGTACCAAGCCTCAGTTCGGGAAGCCAAAGCTTTGTTGAAAACCAACCGCACACAACCAATTGTCCGGCGCAATATCTGTTCTTGCTCGGTGGTTGGGTAAAAACGGTAGCGGTAGGCTTTTTCCATACCTCACATTTTACCATTAAATTTGTGAAATACGTACAAACCCCCATGCACCAAAGTTTAATTACTCACTCGTCGTTCACCCCGTCGCCTAATGTCGCAAAGCGACAATTCGTCTCAGGGGTGAAACTTCTCGCTCGTCCCCATTCCTCTCGCCGCCAAACTGCGTTGTGGCGGGAGTCTCCTGGGGGTGTTAGATGAAACTCTATGAATTTGCTCCCACGCGATCAATTCGAGTTCGCTGGGTTCTCCAGGAACTTGGGGTGGAATTTGAAGCAATCTCCATCAACATGCGGGCAGGTGAACACCGTACACCCGATTTTCTCACCATTAATCCCACTGGCAAGCTCCCTGTACTCATCGATGGCGAACATATCATTACTGAATCCGTAGCCATTGCTTTGTACCTCGGTGAGAAGTACCCAGAATCTAACTTGGTACCTACAGACTTGCTTCTGCGAGCACAGCTTTATCGTTGGCTCCTCTTTACTGCCACCGAATTGGAACAGCCGCTATGGCGTATCGCTCGCCACACGTTTATATACCCAGAAGAGTTGAGATTGCCTGCTGAAATACCTCTCGCTCGGCAAGACTTCACCAGTATGGCTGTCGTTTTAGAGAACCATCTGTTGGATCGGCAGTTTGTAGTGGGTGAACACGTCACAGTGGCTGATTTTGTGCTTGCTTACACACTGGATTGGGCGAACGAAGTTCAGCTACTCGCCACTTTCCCCACGCTGGTGGACTACATGGAACGAATGTACAAACGACCAAAGGCATCTGGGCGAATCGCAGCTGCACTTGCAAGTCTCAATCAGACCTCACAATGATTCGTGATCTGATCAGCCGTTTGGGTATCAGCCAGAGTGAAGTCTGGTAGATATTGTTTTACAGAGACATCCAGGACATCCAGGTTAATTTTTCCAGCTTCTACCAATTGCAGCGCTGCGATCGCTTTTAGAGGCAATCATTGTCTAGCAAAAGCCTAGTCACTTCAACGATATCATCAAAGCTGTTAATCTCCTGAACAGTCTTCTTCATCTTCCCAATCTTCATCCCAGAGAAGTTCACTGTAAACCTTAGTTGCTTGAGATATTTTTAGGTTGTGAGCTGCTGTCACACAATTTCTTGGTTGCCAGCCAATGAGGGCATATCTTCCATGTAAATGTCTGACAGCATCTTTGCAGTCATTAATTACTGGAATATCTTCTTTGATGTATTTCCGCAATTGGACTCCTAAACGAATTGCCTCCATTTCATAATTTTGAAAGTAGGGTTCTTCAACATCAGGTGTAGAAATCAGCAATGCTCTCACCCAGGCATGATTTTTATAGATAGCCTTCGCTACAACTAAATTAACTTGTTTTGGTGTCCAGTTGCTCTTTTGTAAAAAGTTATCTATTGCTGATTCATCATCTAAATCTATATCTAGGTTAGATTCTGAAAGTATTTCCGAAATATCTGTATTTTCTAGGAACAGTTCGTACCATTCTTGAAATGTTTCGGGACTAAATAGTTTTCTCGCTTCTTCAAATGAAATTTTCTCCCATCCAGCATCTGTAACTATTTCGTTACCAGTCTTTGCAATGAACAGATTTTCTTCTTCTACCATCCAAGGGAAGGATGTCTTCTGATGTTTTCTCTTTCGTTTACCCATTGAGCCATTGCAATGTCTATCGCCTTGCCGCCTAAACGTCTACGCACTCAACTTTAATGCTAGCGTTGATTATTTGGTAGGCTTCTTTACCAAAGAGCAACTCCTGTTTGTGACAGTACGTACCCCACAAGAGAAATGTATTGTTTTTTGCCTATATTTATCAGGAGTATCACCCACAAAAATCATCCACCCGGATATCCCGCCAAATNGAAATCTGCCAGCCAGAGTTGCCAACAGACTGTACTGGAGGATTGTCAAGGAATGGAATATAGTCAGGTTCTCTTGGAAGAAGAATTGCTGCTGGATGCTCATCAACTACAGGGGCTGAAGAATTGACGGTATCAGCTTGAAGATTTTGGTCTTCAGCGTGTTGGATTTCCATCATTTTCTTCAGAGTCAGCTTGTCGGATTTTTTGATGATCTTCATAATCTATCTTGTTAATGTTTTCATTCACTGCTCCCCAAAGGCATTGGCTGAAAATTTGGATGACAGCAAAATTGGGATAAATTGGGTGTTAATAATTGCACGGAATAAGTAAGATACAGCAAATCTATGGAAAATAGGAGTCCCTTGCTGAGGAATTTATCAATTGGATATAAAGTCCGGTACTTTAGGTGTGTATGCTATGGCAACAATGCCTTTCGGATGACAAAATTCAAAGTGCCATTGTACTTATTCAGGACAATATGCCAGCAATAAACCTTGAAGCCGGACAAATCGTTCGAGTACGCTCCCGACAGTATCTTGTAGAAGATGTAGTTCTTGGCCCGTCTGCTGAGGAAGACACCTTAGTTCGCCTTTCGTGTCTAGATGACGATGCACTAGGAGACCCCCTGGAAGTTTTGTGGGAGAGAGAAGTCGATGCTCAGTACATAGGTGCAACGAATTGGGATTTAGTTGCCAGCCGAGGATTTGACGATGCACGGCTGTTTTCTACCTACCTGCACACACTGCGTTGGAACTGCGTCACTTCCATAGACCCAAAATTATTTCAGGCACCTTACAGGGCCGGGATTGAGGTGAAAGCTTATCAGCTAGAGCCACTACGTAAAGCCTTACTGATGCCTAGAGTAGCTCTGTTTATTGCCGATGATGTTGGTTTGGGCAAAACCATTGAAGCTGGGCTGATCCTCCGCGAAATGTTGATGCGCCAAAAAGTGAGGCGCGTTGTCATTTCCTGTCCGCCATCGGTGGTACGACAATGGCGGGATGAAATGGAGAGCCGATTTGGACTCACTTTTATGATTTTTGACCGAGAGTTTGTCGCCTCTCGTCGCCAAGAACGCGGCTATGGAATTAACCCTTGGACAACGCACAACCGCTTTATTATTTCTCATGCGCTACTCCGAGATGAAACTTATGCTGCACCATTACGTGATTGGTTGGGTGATTTTTCTGCTGCATCGATGCTGATACTTGATGAGGCTCATAACGCTGCCCCAGCAAGTGGTGCCAAATATGCTGTTGATTCTCAATTGACACAAACTGTTCGTAACTTAGCACCTCGCTTTGAGCATAAGCTGTTTCTGTCTGCCACTCCTCACAACGGCCACTCTAACAGCTTTGCCGCATTACTAGAAATCCTTGACCCACAACGGTTTTGTCGAGGCGTACCCGTTCGCAACCCAAAACTACTTGATACTGTGATGGTAAGGCGATTAAAACGCGACCTACGGGAAATAGGAGAAGATTTTCCTAATCGCCAAGTTATCCCCATAGTTATTGATGGCCTACCTGCAAATGCCCCAGAGTTAAAGCTGTCTCGATTGTTACAAGAATATCGCCAACTACGTGAGGAGCGCCTAAAAAATACATCCAAATCTACTCAGAAGTCAGCGATGCTTGTTGTCACCTCTTTGCAAAAACGCCTACTCTCCTCTATCGAAGCATTTGCCAGAACTTTAAAGGTGCATCGTACTGCAATTGAAAAGCAAGCTACTTCTACTCCTAACACAGCTAAATTGTCACGTAATTTACCCCTACTTTGGGAACCCCCAGGGGCTGATGATGACCGCGCTGAACTTGATGAAATGGAAGTGCAGGAGGAAGAAGATGCTCAGATGATGGCAGCAAGTAGTCAACCTACAACCTCTGCGCTTACAGCCCGCGAACTAGAATTACTAGAAGAAATGTCGGAGACTGCAAATGCGGCACGTTATCAACCAGACCCCCGCATCAAAGAACTAGAAAATTGGATTCGCAGCAATCTTTGTCCCAATTTGGGCGAGGCAGGGGCTACTTGGAATGACTGCCGAGTAATTATATTTACTGAATATATAGATACAAAACGCTACCTCCAACAGCAATTAGAAGCGTTGATTGCAGGCTCAGACCGTGAACATCAACGCATCGATGTATTTCACGGTGGTATGGGCGAAGAACGTCGAGAAGCAATCAAATTCGGGCGTTGCATAATGGCGGTATGAATCATACTGAAACTGGAACATCCCAAAACTTGAGATAGTGAAGTAGCAATCGAATCGAGTATTTCAGCATTTGTGCTGATTTGGAATAACATAGCGTTTTTCGATGCAATCGAGCGAGATAGTGGCGCAACCGGGTGTTTTCCCCCTCAACTCGTGTCATGTAAGTCTTGCTCACAATCTGGTCGCCCTCTGGAATAAAGCCTGGATAGACCAACCATCCATCCGTGACATAGAAATAGCACTGCCAAGTACCTACAATATCCCATAACGGTCGAAAAGTTTCGGCGCTATGGTCGCCCAAAACCCACGCTAAAATACCTTGTGTGAAGTGGTTCACTGCTGTCCAAAGCCAAACTTTGTTTTTTTTGAGCCGACGAACGTTTCTAGTTCATCGAGTTCGCCAACTTCTGGAATTGTCTCTGGATCATAAACATCAGGTAGCAGTTCTCCTACAAGTTTTACCCAAGTAATCAATGTCGTGTGATGCACACCTTTGACCCGTTCAATGCCACGAAATCCCATACCATTAACGTACATTTTCAGGCATTCCCGTTTCACTTCATCACTGTATCCTTGAGGTGGTTCGTACCGATCAATAAATTGGCGATCGCAATTACAGCAAATGTGATTCTGTTTACCTCTTTTATTTCCGTTCTTACGGATATGAGACGACCCACAACGCGGACATTCCATCCAGTTTTACCTCAATTCATACCGCCATTATGCAACGCCCAAATTCGCTTTTAATACCGACCCATCTCGCCATCCTCTGCGTATCCTCATTGCTACCGATGCAGCCCGGGAGGGGGTAAACCTACAAAATAACTGCGCTGACCTGTTTCACTTTGACGTACCGTGGAACCCTAGCCGCATGGAACAGCGCAACGGGCGGATTGACAGAAAACTGCAACGATCGCCTATTGTTCGCTGTTACTATTTTGCATTGCCACAGCGAGCCGAAGACCGGGTACTAGATATCTTAATTAAAAAGACGGCAACCATACAAAAAGAACTGGGTAGCCTTTCCCCAGTGGTAGAGAAGAATTTATCAAGATTGCTGGAAGGGGGTATTCGCCATGAAGAAGCAAATTCAATTGCTGAGGTGATTAAAAAAGTAGACCAGTCTGAGACTCAAGCCAACGCTTTCTCCCAAGTAGTTGATGAAGAATTGGAGGAAATTAGACTTCAAAAAGAGCAATTGGTTAACCAAGTCGCACAACTTCAAGAAATGCTCAAAAGTTCGCAGAACTGGTTGGGACTGGATGATCGCCATTTTCGAGATGCTATTTCCGCTTCTTTGGAAATTTTGGGAGTAAGTTCGCTCGCACCTGTGGATGCTAATGAGGCGGCTAATGACCCTACTACTGCGCGTTGGATAGTACCATCTCTCGACCAACGCTTGGGAGCAGATCCCACCTGGGCTACTACTCTTGATACCTTAAGAATACCGCGAAAACACGGTCAAAAACCTTGGGAATGGCGACGGGAGGCTCCTATTCGTCCGGTAATTTTCCGTGATCCTGGTACGTTGGATGGTGATGTAGTTCACTTGCATTTGGAACACCGGGTAGTGCAGCGGTTATTGGGACGCTTTTTATCGCAAGGTTTTACACACCATGAATTAACTCGTGCTTGCGTCTGTCTCACGGATGAACCTTTACCTAAAGTGTTAATTTTAGGACGCTTATCTTTATATGGCGATCGCGCCACTAGATTACATGATGAAGTAATTGCTGTGGCTGCGGAATGGTCAGACCCAGTAACTAGAGGGCGTAAAAAGTTACAAGCTTTACCAGAAGGACAAAAGGATGATGTTTTAGCTTTACTGGAAAATTCTTTGGCTTCTCCCCGGTTGCGAGAGGTTCCTTCATTAGTTAGACAACGCTTATGTCAAGCTACATCTGAGGATGTGGGAGAGTTGACACCACATTTGCATAAACGTGCAGAGGTGCTAGCTGAACGCGCCAAGAAAAAGCTGACAGCACGGGGACAAAAGGAAGCTGAGGAAATGAAGAAGATTTTAGAGGAACAACGCGATCGCATTCTCAAAACTAAACAAGAAACCGAACAACCCCTACAGCTTTCGTTATTCGCTGAAGAAGAGTTGCGTCAGTTAGAAGCAGACCGTCGCCATTGGGATAAGCGACTAAATATGCTAGCTGAAGAGTTGGTGCGCGAACCCGCGCGAATTGAAGCAATTTATGAAGTGAAGGCGGTACGGGTTGAACCTGTAGGTATAGTTTATTTGTATCCAGTTAGCGGTTAGTTGTTAATTTGCAGTAATTGATTCTTAAATCTATGACTTATGCTGAAATTTTTTCAACAGAAACTTGATGCATAATTCGCTCTTTTAACGAATCTGCTGCAACTGCTGCAATAGTTTCCCAATCTTCTTGTTTCAACAACACCGCAAGCAATTCGCGTAGTATCTCTCGATTAGAGATAAACTCTTCGCCATAAAGTTCATCTGTTCCCAAAACAACGAGTATGTGTTCTTTGACTTCTGGTGTAGCTAATCTTAATCTTTGAAGTAATTTCTCTCTTGCAGTTTTTATGGCAATTTTTGTAACCGTTCCTAAATTCCAGTTATTCAGCAGCAAGCGCACTTCTCGATTAAGAGAAATACGTAATGTTGTTAAACGTCCCAAAAGTTCGAGATTAAGCATTAGGTCGCCAAACCCAGAACCCCAATCTAATCCGGCACCAATGTTACCACCGACTTTATCCTCAGCTTCAACAGCTTTTCGCAACCATTCTTCATCAAACAATAAATCTATCGGATTTACTGCGTTTTCTTGATTAAAGGCGCTTTGATTGTAATTAGGTTCTTCCTGACTCATTAACTTAACCTCGCTACCTATTCAGAAGAACGACGAACTCCATACTCAAAATAAACTAGGTCTTCGTAATCTTCATCCTCTCCCAAATCAATCATCCCTTGATTATCATAAAATTCTTCTGCTCCTGGTAGCGAATGCAACCCAACTCTACCCTCGTAACCTAGTTCTATACTGCGGTTTCTGGCAAAAGCTAAGAGTGCAGTACCAACACCTTTTAATTTTGGAGGGCGTTGAATAAATTCCCGGTTCCAAGGCGCAGAAGCAATTCCATCAAGGTATACCAGACGTTTTCCCTCACTGATACGCGAACCGTGCATTTTAGTTTCAATCAGCATTAACCCTTGAGTTTCGCCTTCGTACTCAATTGCATAGCCTTCGCGGTTTGGTTGTCTGCCAATAACGAACTGAAGTTTAAACTCCCAGTCCCAAAATTTATCTTCTTGTCCGTACAATCTTAATTGTTCTTTCCACGCGGAGGCATAATCATTGACGTGCTTTTGCACTAATTCGACTAAATCTGCTTCCACGGCCATGCTATCTTGACCGCGAATTAGTTTTACTTTTGTTCGCATCGCACCAATATCGTGTGCATTAGCAGATTTTGATGTTATCAGATAAAGTAAACAAACCGTACCAGGCTCAGAAAACGCAAAGGAGAAACAATGGCGATTGACCCAGAAATCACCAGACATAAAGAGTGGTTGGGTTTTCTCCAGCCTGTAGGGTTGGTAGTATCTCCCCCGGCGTTGGTGAAGGCGCAGGCGGTGGTCAACCGCAATATTGTAGATTTGCAACAATCATTGCTGGCTGCGGTTGATGAGGATGGCTATATTGCTGATTTTCCGGCTTTTGTGGTAAATGTATTAAGCTGGGCTGATAGTGACCTTGTTAAACCATCACTAGAATACGAGATAGCTTTAACTGATTACAGCGAAATTCTTGCGCCTACCTATATTGTGCCTGACCCGGATAGCGACAAGCCGCAGATTTTGGTGCAAATAATTTCTTCTGGTACTGACTTGGATGTAGTCGCACCAGAATTAACTAAGTCTAGCAGTGGTTGGCACGCTAGCCCCCAAGCTAAATTTGAGCGGTTGTTGCGGGAGACGCAAATACCCATAGGTTTGTTGTGTAATGGTGGGTTGCTGCGTTTAGTGTATGCGCCACGGGGCGAGTCTTCTGGACATTTGACTTTTCCAGTACAGGCGATGTGTGAGGTGTCTGGACGGCTGATTTTGGGGGCGATGGAAATGCTGCTGTCGGCATTTCGCGTGTTTAGTGCTACTACAGGCCGTCGGTTACAAAATTTGTTGGAAGATAGCCGTAAGTACCAAGCAGAAGTTTCTACAACCTTGGCTAACCAAGTACTAGATGCTTTGTGGGAACTGCTGCGTGGGTTTCAGATGGCGGATGCGGCAGTTGATGGTAAGCTGTTAAGTGAAATTGCTGCCACAAATCCGCAACACATTTATGGTGGATTAATCACTACACTGATGCGACTGGTGTTTTTGCTCTACGCTGAGGACGAGGGGTTAATGCCACCAGACGATGTTTACCAGCGTAACTATTCTGTATCTGGATTGTATGAACGGCTACGAGAAGACGTGGGGAATTACCCCGATACGATGGATCAGCGTTATGGGGCGTGGGTGTGGCTGTTGAGTTTGTTTCGCTTGGTTTATGACGGCGGCGGACAAACACCAGAGTATTTACCAGCACGGCATGGTCAGCTTTTTGACCCGGATGAGTATGCGTTTTTGGAAGGTCGCTCACGCGGTAGTAAGTTTGTCAAGGGTCAACCAATCGAGCCTCCGCGAATTCCCGATGGTGTGGTGTATCGTTTGTTAGAAAAGCTACTAATTTTAGAAGGGGAGCGCCTGTCTTATCGGGCATTAGATGTGGAGCAAATTGGCTCGGTGTATGAAGGCATAATGGGTTTTGCTGTGGAACGGGCAGAAAGTCCGAGTATTGGAGTTTACAGCAAGCCCAAGGGGTCAAAGGTTTCTACGACGGTGGTAGTAGATGTGACGGCGATTTTGGCAGCAAAGNNNGCTGACCGTCAGAAGTTACTGAAGGAATGGGCAAATTGTGAGGTGTCAGGAAATGTCCTCAAGGAACTGAAGGCGGCGCAGACGTTAGAAGATGTAGTGATTGCACTAGGTCGCAAGGTATCACGGCAAACACCTAATTTGTTGCCTGTGGGTTCGCTGTACTTGCAGCCAGGGGAAGAACGCAGGCGTTCTGGTTCGCATTATACGCCCAGGTCACTCACTAAACCGATTGTGGAAACAACGCTGCGTCCGGTGTTGGAAGCGTTGGGAGAAAAACCGACTGCGGAACAGATTTTATCGCTGAAAGTTTGTGATTTGGCGATGGGTTCTGGTGCGTTTTTGGTAGAAACCTGTCGTCAATTGGCTGAGAAGGTGGTGGAAGCGTGGGAACGCGAGGAAAACAATACCCGTATGGGAATTAGCGATCGCAACCAGAATACGATAATTCATAGCGATCGCAACCAGAATGCGACAATTAATCGCGATCGCAACCAGAATGCGATAATGAATAACGATCGCAATCAGAATACGATAATTAATCGCGATCGCAACCAGAATGCGATAATGAATAACGATCGCAATCAGAATACGATAATTAATCGCGATCGCAACCAGAATGCGACAATTAGCAATTATGGCAAAGAAGAACCTTTATTAATTGCGCGTCGCTTGGTGGCGCAACGGTGTTTATATGGTGTGGATAAAAACCCGTTTGCGGTGAATTTGGCGAAGTTATCTTTATGGCTGGTGACGCTGGCGAAGGATTTACCGTTTACATTTCTTGACCATGCGCTCAAGTGTGGGGATTCGCTGGTAGGGTTGAAGAAAGAGCAGATTGGGTCTTTTGGGAAGGATGCAACTGACGATTTACCGCTATTTGTATATTTGAAAGAGCAACTTGACCGTGCGCGTTCTTATCGGGCGGAAATTCAGGCGTTGGATACCCGCAGTGATGCTGATGATGACCAAAAGCGGGATTATCTATATAAGGTAGAGCAAGAATTGCAGCAAGCGAGGTTAACGGGGGATGTAAGAATTGCTGCATTTTTTGAGGGAAGTAATAAGAAGCAGCGAGAGGAGAGAGAAGCTGAGATTGCAGAATTGGTGAAGAGATGGCGATATCACCAAGCTGATACTGAGGGTTTGGAGGAAATTGCTAGCAGGTTGCGGAGTGGGGAAAAGGGGATTATTCCGTTTAACTGGGATATTGAGTTTCCAGAGGTTTTTGATAGGGATAATTCGGGGTTTGATGCGATTATTGGGAATCCCCCGTTTGCGGGGAAGAATACAACAATTAATGCTCATGCACCCGGTTATCAAGATTGGTTAAAGGAAGTATACCCAGAGTCTCATGGGAATTCTGATATTGTGGCGTTTTTCTTCCGTCGTGCTTTTGAGATATTGCGAGAAGGTGGAACGTTTGGGCTAATTGCTACAAATACTATTGCTCAAGGTGATACTCGTAGTACCGGACTGCGTTGGATTTGTCAGAATAAAGGCACAATTTATAATGCTCAAAAGCGCTTGAAGTGGCCTGGACTTGCAGCAGTAGTTGTGAGTGTAGTTAATATTTGGAAACAATACTGTCAATTAGCTAACAAGTCCGCCAGGGAATGGAATTCCCTGTCTCATAGCAAAAGTCCTCTGAAGAGGACTGAGAAAAATGGGGAAGAAAATTCTAGTCGGTTTCAACCGACTTTTGCTGTTAGCCCGGAAATTGATTTCCGGGCGGGTGTGGATGCAAACGATATGATTAATCAATTGAAAAATGTAGATGCAAACGCGATTGATTTCCAATCGAGTCAAAAATTAAAATCAACTCTTAATGGGCGAGAAGTTACCCTAATTTCTGCATTTCTGTTTCATGCAGGGGGAAATGAAAATCCGGCGGTGTTATTAGCAAATGCTGATAAAAGCTTTATTGGAAGCTATGTTTTAGGTATGGGTTTTACGTTTGATGATAGCAATCTAGAGGCGACACCCATTGCAGAAATGCACCGCTTGATTGAGAAAGATGCAAAAAATGCTGAAAGAATTTTTCCTTATATTGGTGGTGAAGAGGTAAATAGCAGCCCGACACACGAACATCGTCGCTATGTGATCAATTTTGGGGAGATGAGCGAAGATGAAGCACAGCAGTATCCTGATTTAATGGAGATTGTAAAGGCAAAGGTTAAAGGGAAGCGAGGTAAGCATTCTACATCTGCTTGGTGGCAATTTGAACGACTGAGGGGAGAATTATTTAAAGCGATCGCTCCACTTGAACGTGTATTAGTTATTTCTCGTATAAGCAATGCCTACGCATTTACATTTCTACCAAAAGGTGTGGTTTATAACGAAAAAATTGTAGTTTTTGCTTTCCAATCAAATATAGCTTTTTGCTTATTACAATCTCACTTTCATGAGATTTGGGTACGATTTTTCAGCTCTACTTTAAAAGATGACCTTCAATATACCAATACCTTAGCCAAAATAAGAGGATGAGGAGAGAGGGCCGATGTAGTAGAGTTATTGTCTCTCACAACGACAACTCAAAAACTACAATCAGCCCATGTCCGATATCTTATCACTGCTACAATGCTTGCTACCGCAGATAAACGCTACGACGATGCGGCAATTGAACCAGATAATCCTGGCTATGTTAGCGATGAGCGGACGAGTCACGATGTTGGGAATTTCCCGTTGGGCAGGCATTGGTGGTAGTTATCGGACGATGTTGCGGTTTTTTCATACAGTAATACCTTGGGCTACATTGTTTTGGCTATTTTTCCGCAAGCATTTGTTCCGTGCGAATGAGGTATATTTGCTTGCAGGAGATGAAGTTGTAGTCAGTAAATCGGGTAAAAAGACTTATGGATTAGATAGATTCTTTTCTAGCCTAGCCAATAAACCGATATCAGGATTATCTTTCTTTGTATTATCATTAGTGAGTGTTGAACAGAGGCACTCGTTTCCGATTCAGATAGAACAGGTAATAAAGAAAGATACTCAAACAAAAAGTACCTCGACAATCGAAAAACCAAACAAAAAAGAAAAGCGTGGGCGTGGACGACCAAAAGGAAGTAAAAACAAAAATAAAAAGGAAGTGATATTAACATCTGAATTAATACTAATTCAGAAAATGATTGGTTCACTATTCAAGTTATTAGCTAACTCTATTTCCCTCACCTACTTGGTAGTAGATGGTCATTTTGGTAACAACAATGCTTTGCAGATGGCACGTCTTGTCAACTTGCAGATAATTTCCAAATTGCGCCATGATTCAGCATTATACTTCCCTTATGAAAATCCTGACTCCAGTAAGCGCTCTCGTCGTAAATACGGTGATAAGCTAGACTATCGTAATATACCTGACAAATACTTATGTAAAAGTGCTATTGAGGATGATATTCAAACTGATATTTATCAAGCCACTCTTATTCACAAAGAATTTGCCCAAGCTCTCAATGTAGTGATTTTGGTCAAAACCAATCTTAAAACTAATGCTTGCAGCCATGTAATTATTTTTTCTAGCGACCTAACTCTGTCATTTGAAAAAATTATCGACTATTACAAACTCCGTTTCCAAATCGAGTTTAATTTTAGGGATGCCAAGCAGTTTTGGGGATTGGAAGATTTTATGAACCTGAGCCAAACTGCCGTGACTAATGCTTCTAATTTAGCATTTTTTATGGTCAATTTATCCCACCATCTTCTCGCTGATTTCCAGCAACTCAATCCCGGTTCTGGCATTATTGACCTTAAGGCTTACCATCGTGGTTTTCGATATGTTCGTGAAATGTTAAAAATGCTTCCCGAAATCCCTGAGCCTATTTTATTAACCCAGATTTTTGCCAAGCTTACTTCTTTAGGACGTATTCATCCCGTTTCCACTGGCGTTGAACCCTCGTAAATTGGCAGAGGTATTGTTTCTGGTATTCCTTTAACTTGATATTCCAGCATGGCTACTGAAATGGCATCAATGGGAGAAAAAGACAGCACGACAGTACTAGTTTGTTCGCTAGGCTTTTTCCCCAAAGTAAAGTAAAACCAGCTATCACGGCGAACAGTACCTAACTCATAACCAGAGAATTTATTAGCTGTCCCTTCTAAGAAAGCCCCTTTGGTCTTTCCGTTGAGATCCCGCATCACAAACACTACATTTGCTTTTGAGTCGGCATAAACTAGTCCTTGGTTATGTAACATTTGTACGCAATCAGAGGGTATGCCTCGTTTCTGAGTTAGGTAATGTTCAACACCTGACCAATTAGCTTTATCCTCAACAGGTGGGGTGAATTGGGGTGCTGGTTGAGTTTGGATAATAAGAGCCGTAACTTTTTGAGCATGAGCGATCGCAGCACGTTTTGCGCCGACTTCACCAAATCTTTCCCCCAGCCATGCGATCGCAGTTGTTTGGTTGCATTGATTAACATGCTTGACTAAATCAATAGCACTGTTACCCCCTAACGAAGAACCATTGCTAAAGTCAGTAAATTGAGAGGCATCTATATTAATGATGTGGTTTCCTCCTACCCATTCATTCCCTTTACGCCACAGTCCCAACTCCCAAGCAACATCATCCAAAGCTAAATCAGTTGACCATTCGGTAACTTTTTTTATTGATTGATTATCTTGCTCCAATTGCTCTATCCGCCGCCGTAATTGGTCATTCTCAAGTGAGAGAGCTTTGGCTGTAGCTTCCATCTCTTCCTTACGTTGATTCGCTCTGTCTCGGTCGGCAGCTTTGGCTAAAAGATGTTCTGCACTTAGCTCATCAACTTCTAAATCCCGCCCCTCCTCCACTATGCGGTAAAAATCTTTGATGTCCTGGTGCTTTGCTCTGCTTCCTTTAATACCGCGCTCCAACCCAATTAACCGCATTGTCTGGTAGTAAGAATCTTGAAATTGTTGGATTTTCTGCCGCCCGTCAAAGAAATGATTGCACCGTAGCTGTCCTTGATCATCAAGGGGGACAAAGTAAGCGTGAATATGGGGGGTGGCTTCGTCCAGGTGTAACTCGGCGCGGACAATGCGATTGCCATATTCATCCGCTAACCACTGGTGAGTCGCTTCTAGCCAGTTATCCAACTTTTGGGGTTCATAGTAACCAGCTTGGGTGGGGCAGTCGGGACGGAAATAACTGGGCGATGCACTCAACAGTAACTCCACGCAGTACACCGCATCAGTGCGAATCTTCCGCTTCTGCTCCGAGTCCCCTATCTTAGCTAAGACTAAATCCTCTAGTCGTTCTTCTGGGGCGAGGCTACCGATGAACCGAATATTTTTTTGAGTGGGATCTGCATTAGGGGTTTCTCTTTCTCGTGCAGTGTGAGATGCACTCCCTGATATGTTACCCCGCTTTAATTTTTTTAATCGCGCGATCGCGTATGCCATTTTTTCTTTACGCTAAAATTTGGAAATACAAGTTTTTGGGCTGACTGACTGAGAAACAAATATTACTCAAATTATTGCTGTTTTTTCTCGATTTTACGTCACTTTTCCAGCCAAATCGCTCAAATACGAAAATGGGTAAAAAACCGTAGTAAGTACGACTATCTTAAGCCACCTACAGCAGTTCTGAGGCATTCCACAGGCAATTCTCCCGCTATCCCCAAGATTCCCTTAGTAGCTTAGTCACTCTTGACACAATTTCAGCCTAAGTAGGTAACATCCGGCTTTCTGTGATTTGGACTAAAAAACTACGCAATAGCAAGGCTTTCGGGCTGTTTAACTATCAATAAGGCTTGATTAATGAGAATTAATGGACTGCTCACAGAATTTTTCGAGAATTACTCAAGAATAAAATGGTTGACAACGGAATTTTTTAGCAGTCCCTCGAAGTTAATCAGCGCTAAATTGTAATTTTTAGTAGTTTTTCGTAGCACAAACAGAAAAAAAACTGTTTTTTGAAGTACAAAAACAATACTTTTGTAGTACATATTCTCAATAATTTCAAGCCTATTGAGAATACAAAAAACTGGACAAATCGCCTCAAAGCTTTTTGGAGTAAGTGCTAGAGGGCAATTTTTTAAAAAAGCGATGTGCAAAATAGCAGACATTTTGTACCTAATTATGAACATTTGATGACAGCTATAGCAGTTAAATGCGTGTATAAGCGGTGCAAAATAGCAGACATTTTGTATATAAATAGGGATTTTAGGTGCAAAATGTCTGCTATTTATAACTGTGATTAGTAATACATTTTGACCACGTAAAAGCAAATAAAACCCCGGTAAATTAGTAGGGATAAAAAAATTTGAGGGTCTAAGTGAAGGATTAGAAGAAAAGATGCGTTGTTGTATGTGCATTCATTATTAAGTAAATACTTTATTTAGGCAGACAATATAAATTTCAGAAGCAAAAATATTAAATTTAGTTAAGTTATGCAGTATCAAAATAAAAAGAAAAAAACTGGGCGATAAAAATTAGTGTAATAATTTTAAGAAAGCGCGTTACGCTAATCAGAATTTTAGTCAAAAAAAATGAATGATTCTAGATATAGAGTAGTGTCATTTAGAAGACCGAGTGACAGTGCAGATGCAGAAGTAATTGATTACTTGAGGTCAAAGCCTTTAAATTTGAAGGAAGATTATTCGGAAACAATTACATCGACACTAAAAAAACACTGGCTACCTCTAGCCTTGTTTTCTTCGGGGCTGAGGGGAGAAGAATTAAGACAGATTGGCATTTGGGCAATTAGTCAACTAGAAGCACAAATTAGTATGATTCGGAGAACTTGCGGGATAGCACCAGACCTACTAGTGGTGACATCAAATATATCAATGCAAGCATCAAACATAGTGGCATCAGATAGTCTATCTGTCTTAGGGATTACTTCGGGAAATGGACAAATAAGTTCTACTGATGAGGAAGATGAAGACCATGAAGATGACGATGACGATGAATTTCTTGACTCGCAAAACTATCAAGAGATGACCGACATTAAGCGGATGTTTGGCTGGGACAAACCTTGAGGGGGGCTGAAGATGAATAAAAAGAATAATTCTAAAGACTACACAAAAGTTGCGATAACGATTGATTTAGGGACAAGTTTTCAGAAGGGGATAGCACAGATTTATCCAGATGGGGTTCCAATAGTTTTAGCAATGGAACCAGAAATAGCGGATTTAGGGGTAGAGTCAATAGAATATTTGTCAAATCAACTCGTACAAGATACGACGGTGTGGATAGGAATTGGGTCAGAATACTATGTCCTGGGAGCATTAGCCAAAAGTATGTTCGCGGGGACATCAGCTATTAGAGATTTAAAGTATCAATATGCCTTACCGAAAGTAGCAGCTATGTTATGGTTGGCAATTCGGCGGCTGGGAGTGAAAAACCCAGATATAGAGCTATATGTACATTTGTTGTTGCCAGTGGGAGAAGCGTCGGATGGGCAAACGCTCAGAGCAAAACTAGCACAGAACTTAAAAACAGGAATAATCACGCCAACAGGGAGGTTAAAAGCAAAACTGCGTAGCTTTGATGTCAGTCCAGAAGGGGCGGGTATCATGGCATATCGCAGTCGCAACGTCAACATAAACTATTTCCAAAAGAGTATAGGAATGCTGATGTTAGGCTATCGTAATGCCAGTTTTATTTTGTCGCACAAGGGGAATGCAATAAAAGCTGAATCTACAGATTTAGGGATGAATTGGGTGGTGCATCAGTTTGTAGAACGTACTGCTGTAGGTTTATCAAAAGATGACTTACGCCTAATTTCAGCTTTAGCCGAAACCACGAATAACAATTTTGATGCACTGCGGTTTCTATCACGCAAAACCAGAATCGAAGAAATCAATGCTGATGTAGAGTTGTTTTGTCGGATTTTACCGATAGTTCGCAAAGAGTACTGCCGTGCTTTATGGCGCTGGTTGAGAAATATTGCTCAAATGGATGAAATCTTAGTTTGTGGTGGGACAGCATCCTTTGTACGCCAAGAGCTAACCGAACATTTTGATGGTGAAGGCATCCCCATTTGTTGGAATGGCGGAATGGAACTACCTAAATATTTAGACACAATGGGATTAGGTGATAGGATAGCCGATGCTTGGGCATCCCATATTAGCCATATCAAGTTTTTGGATCATGAATTGAGCTATGACCGCCAAGACAAACCCCTAGTTCCTGATTATTATGTTCAACCATTCAAGAGTTCTAAACCAGACATGGAGATTTGGCAAAGGAACGGTTATATCACTACAAGTCTTGGGATTTAGATTAGTTTGCATTTGTACGACAACTGCTGTCTGATGTTAGACAGATATTCTGTCTAACATCGCCAAAGCTAACAAATGCAAGGGTTTGGCTTTGAATGGTGTTTCCCTTTGCTTAATCAACAATTGCTCAAGATGGTTGGCTTAAACAATAAACGCGAACAATTAACATTAGCAAATTGATATGGCTGAAACGACACATTTGCAAGTACAAGAATTATCACGATTTGCCCAAGAGCAAGACTTCAATCAGCAATATAGACAGTATTTCGGGGATGTCTGGGACGAAGTTGGAGTTAGAGATATCTCCAAAATGACCATCCAAGATGCCGAGCAAACTTTGAAGGTACTAGCTGATAGTGAAGCATCTCCCCAATTCATTAAATCCCTACTAGCACAAGCAGCAATTGATGGTGCTACACCGCAAGTTTTAGAGTATTTTCTCACAAGCGACATTGATGGTGATGGACGGACTTTGGCTGAGGAAATATTTCAGGATGGGACGAACCCACTAGAGCCGGATACACCCCAACCATCACCCAAGGCACAGGTTTTATCTCCATCTCCAACAGAAGATTTGGACTGGGAAATATAGCATACATTCTCAAACTTTACTAGCAACCTGAGTTCTGAATTTTTCAGTACTCAAGTTGCTAGTTCTTTTTAAAAAGCATATTTAAACTTCTTAAGTTAGATATAAGTTCCATTTTTCAAAAAACACAGTAGGGTGTAATTGACCTATCAATTACACCTGTTCCCTCAACTAACTCAACAATTAAATGAGGCCATATTTATGACTCTATTAGGTATTGATAGACCTTTAGATACAACCCAAGTAAAACTGTGGGACGAGCGCGATTTATCTACAAGCGATCGCCGCCAAGAGCATCTAGAAATTCTCCTGTGCCAGAAAGTACAAATAGGTGAAGACCCTGCCTTGTGTGAGAAAGTGTTGAATTATTTGTATTTCTCGTCATTTCAACAGAATCTCAATCGCATTACTGTCCAAAAAGAGAAAGAAAAGTCGGTCTTTGCATCCGTACAGCAAGTGATTATTACGTCCTTTGCTATTTTAGGAATGTTTGCGTTCCTTGCCGCCGCTTCCAACAAATCAGTTGTGCGATCGCGTGGGGTAATCCCTCCAGCTATAGAACGGCAAGCTAATTAACCAAACAATCCGCTTTTTCACCCAGTCGTAATACAACTCTTGGAGAGGCTACGCTCAGTACAAGGGGAGCAGTTGCAGATGTAAAAGGATGCCGTTAAAAAGCTGAGAGCGTTGTTTGATAATGCTTTCAGCTTATATTATCACTCGCTCTGCATAGCTCCCGCTTAATATGCTGTGTCCTTGTCAAAAGGCAAACTGTCAACATCCTCAAAGTTACGCAGGTCTTGTTCCATCTGCTGACGACGTTGGACGTATGTTCTGCTATCTTCAATCCTCCCTCTCATCTGCCATGCACCAAAATTAATACCCTTTTCTGCGTATTTAGCAGACACTTTGTTGTAATCATCAACCTCGATTTTCTTGCGCCACTCAAGCTGTTCCAGGGCACTTTCACTGATGCCAATTTGACGAGCATATTCTACATATTCAGGTCTGAGAGAACCATCTGGGTTAAATTCTTTTTTTTCTTGTTCAGTGAAGAAATCGTAGGCTGTGTAGATTGGCCACGGCTCTGGATCAGTCTCATCCAGGTGCTTCCACTCATCGTATGTTGCTTTTAACCTACGAGCATAACTATCAATTGCTCCTGGATGTTCGCCAAGAGATAACATTTCTTGTCGAGCTTCATCTTTTAAACTTCCATCTGCATTGAATTCTTCCTTATGCATATTTATCCAACGTTTAATTCTTGACATACAAACCTCTCAAGATATTAACCAAGTTTCACTAACTTCTTAAAATCATGACTCTGGAAATTAAACATTTTGATCCCAGGCTCAATCAATGGATTTATACAGATGAGCGTAAAACTATTTTAACTGAAAAGCTCAGTAATACTTTAATAGAATTTTACTTTCCTGATAAAAAATTTTCATTTGGACACTCAGATGAATACAGCACTGCCGAAGAATTAAAAAATCATCCAGATGGACAAATTTTATTACTGTCTTCAAAAACTCGTTTACTTTATGGAGATAAAGAATGCTTAGAAACAATTCAAAAAATTTGTCCAGATAGTAAAGACCGGGGTGCTTATGGTTCTATCTTTCTTGGGGCTTGTAAAAATGCGATTTACGAAAAGCTAAATATTTTGGTAGTAGATGATTCTACTGATAACATGGGTGAAAATGGAGGGATATTATCGAATGATTTGGCATATAAATTAGTTGGCGATTGTTATGGGCAGATTTCAACACAACTTTTTGACAAGTTAACCTTAAGGGAATCCCAAACAGATAAAAGCTATCGTGTAATTCAGCATCGATTTGGTTGGGTGGATGGAGTTGGAGAGGATACTACTAAATATCGTTTTGGCAAAGGAACACTCCGACCATACAAACTAGATGATATAAAGTATACAGACCCGAACAATGAACCAAAAATCGATATAATTCTCCCCGTAAGTAGTTTTAAGGGAACAGATAAGGATAGACCAGAAGGCCCCACTAAACCTCAAATTCAACCAGGATTATATCAGCAAAATATTTGGTTAGCCGAAAAAGCACAATCTCAACAAGGTCAGATGTCTATCTCCCAACTGCTGGCATCTTTCCCCCAAGGAATTAAAGATTTTGCCGAAGAACTAGAGGTACAAGCTCAAAGATTAGCCTCTATTGAAGATGACCCAAGAATTGTTGCTGCTTACTATTGTGAAAGATATGAAAAACGTAAAGAATCATTGAACCAAAATAAATTAAAAACATCAGACATTATCAATCAAGAAACAGATATTAAAAACTTAGGAACAAATGATGACTTAGATGTAGATCAGGAGTTGGGTGATGAGAGTGCTAAAGATGACTTGTTCATGTACAAACTCATTAAAGCCGATTTACTAGGGCATCAGCAGTTATTAGAGACTGAGAAGGTCAAACAGGAATTAAGTCGGTTTGTACAAAGTGAGTGGCGAGATATTGCTGTTGGGAAAACGCTTACTTTTGACCGAGGGATGATTATTCCTTCCAAGGAACTCAAAAATGGTGAAATTTGTGTCTCTTGGCTTGATGAGCAAGAAAAATTTCTTAACTTCCGTTCTCCTTTTCTCAACTCTAATGGTTTGTGTGTTTCTAATAATAAATATGTTAAGGATCAGTTAGGGCCAGATGGTGAACCCTTAGAAGGCATAATTGTAGTTAATGACGAAGACCACAAGCGCATACAAGCCAGAATTACAGAGTTAGAAGCGCAAGGGATTGATGTTGATTTTATCGACCCAGCAGAAACCGAATCAGAACGCCAAGCACGAGACTACGATGGTGACTGCATTGGTGTAGCAAGAGCCAGCTTATATCCTAATCTGACAGCAGAGGCAGAGCGAAGAAATCTTCCCCAAAACGCCTATTCCCCCACCGTTAAGCTCAAAAAACAATCATTTTATTTGGAAGATGGAACCCAGCCCCCTTTTGAAAAAATCGCTATCCACATGAGCGATAGCATCAGCGTGGGCATAATCAACAATCAAGTGACAGCACTGGAGGCATTAGAATCAGAAATTGAGGTACTAAAGACTTACGGTACTTTTGAGCAGAAATCAAATTATCTAGACCAAGTTTCTAACCATTACGAAACCCTGTTTGAGCAAGAACGCCAGAAAGATCCAAAGTTAATTCGAGAAGAATACAAGCCTTATATGCAAGGGGTTGTTGAAATTGCTCATTCTCAAAGAACTCCCGAAATGATCCAGAAAGCAATGGACATTAACCGTCAAATGTACCGGAGCATGATTGAAGAAGGATGTTATCAAAACCAAATAGCGGTTGATTTATTCAAAAGTGCTAAAAAACCTGAGATGGATAAAATCAGGGAAAATAGTCGCTACTTGTATCGTGATGTTAATTATATTAAAGATAAAAAGTCGCGTTCAGTTTATTTAAACACGGGGATAACACCAAAGGGCTACTCACCAGTAGAATTATTGATTAGCCAAACCAATAAATATTTCCAAGAATCACAGTTAGAATCGCGCCCCATCGTTCAGTTTAAAGACTTGTTCAAAGGAGTAGAATTTACACCACAGCAAAAATTTGCAGCGATCGCCGCCAAATACGAGTTTGATCAGAAATTCAACGCTGCGGTACGTATGGAGCGACGGCGGGAAACCGAGAAAGGGCCATCAGCAATCATCCAAACTCCACAGGGGGTGAAACTCGAAATTACCAATCTCACCCATTACGAACATCCTCTGATTTGGAAAGCCCAAACGTTGAACATTCGCCTAGACGAAATACCAGAGAAATGGCGAACTAAAGAACGCCCCCACAAATTACTAGCAGTTGCACAGATAGATGGCGAGGTTGGGAAAGATGGAAAACCCGCTTACCGCAACCTGGGGACAGTTAGCCAACAATCTGTGACTGACCACAACCTCAAGGTGGGGATGGCCATGCAGGGAGCTAAACTCCTAGAACTAAAACCAGAACTTACTAGAAGCCAAACTAAATTACTTTTCGACAAGGCACAGGAGGCGGCTCTCGCATTTTACGCTTCTATCCCAGAGTCAGAAAAATTTGCATCTGCTGCCGCCGCTTGGAACATCTGTGCATCCCGCCAGGATGAACTCGAAGTTGCAAGAAAAGAAAACGCAAACCCCCAGGCTTACGCTAAAAAAGTCTCCAATTTTGCTTTCGCTGCTTTCCCCAATGAGATTATCTCTCGCTTAGATAAATTGCAATTTACCGAACCGAAGTTAGTCACACTGAATAATGAAGCAAATCAATTTTTGGGTCGAGACTGGAATCCTACCGAAAAACACCCGATAGAAATTAGAGCTAGTCACCACCCACCGGGGCATGAACGCCACGTTTCCAGGCTAATGTTTGTCCAGGATAGTGACGGCGAATATAAGGAATTCGCCATGCTCGAAACCAGAACTGCACAGCTTCCCATTGGAACGAAAGCGCTCTCTTGTATGGTTGGGGTAGAACCTGCTACTGCCAAAGCAACTATTGGACTGCCAGGAAACGAGCCGATTGAAATTACTATTCGTGAACTCAAGAACTTCTCTTATGCAGGACTTGTTTTTAATGCCGAATCGGTCAACTTAGAATTTGGCACTGTGCCGATGGCTGACAAAACAGTAAAAATCAAACTTGATGGCAAAACTTTGGGTGAGTTAGACAGCGATTCTGTCCAACAGTTGAAAGAAGTTAATTATCTTAAAAATGGTAATCCTCTAAAGTTAAAACTTACTTCTATCTCCGAAACTGGAGATCAAGCTTTTGTGCTAGGTGAGTCTCCTAATGGGAATCTCCTGAAAATTAATAAAATTAACTTTTATGATTTTTTTGGTCAGACATTCAATGATCAAGATTACCGAAAACTGACTATCGAAACCTCAGCTTCTAAAACTAGAGATGCCATATTTTTGAATGCTGAACCACTGGGAGTATTGCACTTCAAAAAAGACAAAGACGCGCTCAGACAGCTTGGACTACTCAAAACTGGACAACTTACACCTGCGCCCGCTATTATTCAAAGTAATTTCTCTGTTATTTGCGCTCAAATTGACCGTAATACCGTTGAATATCCCCAGAAATGGACGAAGGAATTTCAGGCTTTTGGGACTCAATCAGTTAATTCTGAACAACAAGAGATGATTGAGAGTAGTGCGAAAAATCTACATCATATTAAAGAGCGTCCTACTTTTTTATTTTCGACAGAATCAAACAAAAAACTTGGAGTCATGGGCTTGGCTGTTGACAACCAGAAAGCTGATACTGTGACTAAATGGTTAACTGCTCAAAAAGTTGAATGGCAGCAAGTACCAACAGAAGATGTTATCAGGGAAACTAAAAAAGGTCTAGCAGTATTTCACTTAGTCAGCAGTTCAATTCCCTCCAAAACTTTGGAGAACATGACCAAGAAATTTGGGTCAATTATTGAATCGGATAGTGACTATCAACAAAGAGTTAATTCCCTCGCCACACGACCACAGTTTTTGAAACCTCCATCTCAATCAGCATTGTCCCCGCCTCAACAAAGCGCTCAATTCCACCCCAACCAAGAGGTTCAAAATCTCGCCGTCGCCTCTCCTGTCATCAAAGGCAAACCGATTCCGATGAACTACCCTTTAATGATGCATGGTGACACCAATCTTTTACCCGTGGATACTTGCATTGATGCGATGAGAGGATATGGTCGAACTCACACCACTAGAGCTTATCAACCTTACAAACAGTATGGGTTTAAGGAAGGCGATATTGCTCTGGCGACAGGCATTGATAAACAAGTCGCCTTTCGAGTCGGTAAGCAGTATCAAATCACACCTGATATGATTGCTGACCCTGTTTATCAACAGCAATGGGCTGACATGGAAAAGCACTCACCCAAAGCATTACCAGAATTATTCACCAGCAAAGGGCAAGTCTGGGGACTACATCTTGAACCCTTGGGGGATTATGTGGAGGGTTTTATAATCCCGTTTCCTCAACCACAAAACAAAGCCATACCCAACCAAGAAGTCCAACCTCAATCAGTTACTATTGATAACTTGAGAAATTGGTATAATGCCGCAGATAAGTTAGGGAAGTCGGAAAATTACAAAAAACGCATTGTGGAAGTGGCTAATGGGTTTAAAGCTGGTGAGCAATTATCAGCCGAAGCGTTGACAGTAATGAATCAAGATACATTTGAGCTTGAAAGAATCAGTCGGCTGACTCAAATTGCTCAAAGGATTGGCATGGTCTGGGGTAAGTCTAATGAAAATGGTACTCAAGTTTTGGGAAAGATTTATGACTTGGCTTTCAATACCCAGCAGAGGGATTTAACTATTTCGCAGAAAAATGGGGAGATAATTTTAAACTTACAATCTGGCAAGGTGCAGACTAATAAAGTAACTCCACAGATATTGCAAACTTTTGAGGATGCGAATAGTCAAATTGATAAAATACTAGCTAAATCTCAAACACAACAAATAGACATACAAAGATAGATTTATCCTAAAATAGCCTTTTGAAGCGTTTAATTATTGTGGCAATACAGTAATGTATAATATTTGGCTTTTGATTATAAATCTGTGATTTATCTATAAAATTAAACCTAGATTGGTAAAACTTGCTAGAGTAGATTTTTCATGATTGAAATACGCGTAAATAGGTAAACCAAACTTTTCAATAATAATGAATTTACTACGTTTAAGTTTTTGCTCTAGTTAGTTTTGCCACGTTAGCAAAAGACATTAAAGACTTCCTCAAGAAAGATCCCGCTAGGTTAGAGAAAATCTTGAAACAAGCTAAAAGACCATTAGCAGATGCAGCAGCAGTTAATACGACTAGATTTGCATTACTGGAGGTTTTAAAAGGAACAGGCTTATCAGTAGAAACAGGCTCAGGAGGTTTAACTAAATTTAATCGTAGCCAACAAAATTTAGAGAAATCACACTGGATTGATGCGGCAGCAGTGGGTGTTTCAACTCCAATTTTAAATATAAAAGGAGTTAAGCCACTATTCATTACATCTAATGGGCATGGTTCTAGACAATCGTGCCGTACTGATAAATACGGCTTTCCGTCTCGTTATGTACCTAGATTTAAGTTTGTCAAAGGTTTCCAAACTGGAGACATTATCAAAGCTATTGTCACCACGGGAAAAAAAGTTGGTGAATATATTGGGAGAGTAGCAGTTAGAAGTACTGGCAGTTTTAATATTTCTACCAAGAACGGGTTAATTCAAGGCATTAGCCATAAATATTGTTTAGCCATTCACAAAAAGGACGGGTATAGTTATGCGTTTTGAAATAAGTTAAGTTACACGGCGATTAAAATCGCCTGCCCCCTACCCCCATATCTAAAGAAAGGGGTTTCCACGGGGCGAGGAATCTGATGAACAGCCAGAATTTTTGTCAGTTCAAGGATGCCCGATATTATTACCTGTAGATAAATCACATCATCCTAATATCACCATAATTCGGTGTATCTGGAGTATAGATAACAACTCTGTAACTGTTTTTCTGTCTGATACTACCTATGAAGATGATCCTTTTTTCTCTGGATTTATGGCGGTATGCGATCGCTTGAAGGTAGAGGANATTTTTTTAGCAGTTTTATATCATGAATGGTTTATTATTGAAAGAGCAGGAGTTTTTGAATAATCCTGTTACGTTAGGATTTTCAAATATTATTCAATAATAATTAATTTACTATTTCATTAACTCTGACAACATTTGCTCAAGAATATCTTCCATAATTGACTCGTCTGTGGAGCGCAAAGAAACTGGGCCATCAAGAAAATCTTGAATAGTGATTTTCTTTTCTTTAAAGCCTTGAACAAAATCTCGAATATCAGAAATAACGCTAATTTGACTGTCAATTGTTTCTACCATATCAGTCATAGGGTCAATGCCTTTTTTAGTAGCTTTTCGAGAATCAGCAACCATCGTTCCTTCGGGAGTATTTTTTGTCAAACGCAGTTCCTGCTTTAACTTTTCGTATTGAGCGAGGAGAATTTGATTTTGTTGTTCTAGAGTTCGGCATCGTCGAGTTAAATCATCTTCGCTATTGCGATCAATAATTTCTCCCGCTTGTTGACTTCGCTCAATTTCAAGAAGTCTTGCTAAATCCCCATCTTGGTAAGCTTTATTGATTTCTTTCATGATTTCTGTATGATATTTCTGTGTTTCGCTGTCTCTAGCTTTGTCAGGGTGAAAGATTTCAGCCAACTTCAGAAATGTTTGACGAATTTTTCTTTGCTCATCTGTTCTAGCTACGGAGGGAGATTCTATAAGCTGTTGTGATTGCCAATTTTGGTAGTGTTTTGAAGTAGTTTCCTCTGAAAAATCTCTAGTTGCATTTTCATCTTCATTATCAAACGGGTTGTCTAACTCTGTATCTAAATGTTTACTATTGGGGTTTACACTGATGACTCCTGCCACCTGTAGATTCCAGTAAACTGCTTCTATCTTTTTGAGGGTTTGTTTACCAAGCTTTCTAGTAGTAAAAATTTCATCAAACAGAGTATGGATTTCCCGATCTAACTCAGCCATTCTTTGGAATAGTGGAGTAGCTTTAGTAAGAAATTCCGCACCAAAAGAACGCATCTGTTCGACAAAGTTCTTCAGTTCTGTGCGCTTTTTCTTAATCTGTTTGAGTAGTGATTGATGTTGTTTTTCTAGAAACTCTAAGCGGATATGTAATTGAGACAGAGCTAGCGGAGTTACTTGAATTGATTGCGATGGAACTGTAGTTTTTCGAGGCATGAAACACGTATGTAAGTTTAAAATTTAAAATAGAACTGTCGCATTACTTAGGGAATGCGAAAAAAGACACATCTTGGACTGCTATAATTGCTAGGCGTATTCTGGTTTAATCGCGGATTTTAAAAGTCATTATCCGTAAAGGGAACTATGGATGGTAAAAACTTTTGAAAAGATGGGTAAAATTGTAATCTTGCTTCATAGTCATCTGTTTGTGATACTTTTAATTCAATTGTTTGCTGATTTTTTTCATCAAAGAGCAACTGGATTTGATAATTAGTCCAGAATTGCTCGCCAAGTTCATCTTCTAAATCAAAAAGTTTTTCTTCATCACCCCATATATTTGACCAAAGTCCGATCCTATTAGCCCGAAAATGATTTTGACCATTTGCATCCCCAATTACAAAATATGCTTCGACAGTCAAATTAAATTCCAAATCATCGACCTCTGTTTCTGTAATGTTGCAGTTAACGAGTACTAAGGTATCTGGGTTAACGTTTATTACCTGCTCTTGGCGTTTTAATAATTCTTGTAATACGAAATCAGGTAATAGCTCAGAACTTCCCTCAAGGGCTTGTTTTTGAGTTTCTGGCGAGTAACGGGTTTTTAACTCTTGGGTGATTAAAATTAAAATATCTTCACTAGCTAAATTGACAACTATCTTTTTATCTGTGGGATTAAGGAAACTTCCAACATTCAGATTAATGTGTTTTTTAATTGGCATAGTTCTGTAAAATCCTTTTGAACAGTTCATACTCATCTACAAATAAAGCGAAGTCAAGGAAAAATGTTACCTTAGCTTCAGTGATCCGTTTTTATCAAGACGTACTTCCGAGTAATTGCATCCTTAAACTCATAATTATAAATGACTGTGATTTGATAGCCTATTATGTTCATCCGCTAATATTTAAAAATGCCACAGTGCTTGACCAATTAACGGATTGGTTGAGTAAGTAACGAAAAAATAAATTTTTAATAATATTTATTTCCTCACTTGTCAAATTTGCAGCTAGACGATCTGCATAACTTGGTCGATTAGGATTAGCAGTAAATAAACGCTTGATAAAATTATCAGAGATGTGCATAGGTGTCAAATACTGCTCAAGACCTACTTGTACGCAGTGCCCATTTGAGGCAAAAGCGTGACGCAAATCATCAGCGTCCCAGTTAAGCATGGGGTCAGAGACATCTGTATAAATAGCTTCTTCTGCTAAAACTAATCGCTTATACAATTGGGCATCTAAATTTTGGCTGGGCAGTAAGCGGTAAAACCTTTGGGTATGACGAGGTACTGTCTCAGCTAAAATAAGCTTGACTGAGTGCGGGAGCAATTGAGTTAAAATTTGAGCAGCAAGTCCCTTATCCGATTCTGAGGCTAGTACATTGCGCCCGATAATAGAGTCAAACTGTACATTTGGTGCAAGAGATGCCAGCATCGCAGGTATCTGTGCAACAGATGCAGTAAAAACTATTGGTCGCATTGTTTCAGGAAGTGCCGCAGCAAGTTCTATTAAAGCATTGGCATCAGAGCTATTGCGAACACAGGCATAAACCCCGCCTTCAGGAACTTGCCGGATTGCTTCCCAAGTAAGTAAACCAGTGGCGGCATTTAGATCCAATACTAAGTGATAACGTTGTAATTGGGCGAAAGTGAAAATGCGATCGCGCACAGATGCTAATTGTGTACTGACTTGAGAAAGTGTACGTTGCAACCAGCGCTCATCTGCTCGGTCAACAGTTCCATAAGTCATGACTTCCATTGGTGCAACACCAATACCTTCGACTATTGCGGCAAGTTGAGCTTCTCGACGACGTGCCACTTGTGTTGCGATTTGATGTTCATAACCTTGGGTTGATGGTTGATAAAACAATTGACCTTGCAAGCTCTTGGGTAAATATTGCTGTTCTACCCAATGATCTCGGTAAGCGTGAGGATAGAGATAACCAGCCCCATGCCCAAAACCTTTTTTATCCCGATTGGCATCTTTAAGGTGAGTAGGGACTTCTGCAACATTTTCATTTTCTACTGCGGCGAAAGCATCAAAAAAGCCCATAATGCTATTGGATTTTGGTGCAGTCGCTAAATAAAGTACTGCCTGTGCTAAATGATAACGTCCTTCTGGCATTCCCACGCGGTCAAAAGCTTCGGCACAGGCATTTGTAACGACAATTGCTTGTGGATCAGCCAATCCGACATCTTCACTGGCAAGAATTAACATCCGACGGAAGATGAAGCGCGGGTCTTCACTAGCATAAACCATTTTGGCCAGCCAATAGAGTGCTGCATCTGGGTCAGAACCTCGTAAGCTCTTAATAAAAGCACTGATGGTATCAAAATGGACATCCCCTTCTTTATCGTATAAAACAGCACGTTGTTGAATTGATTCTTCCGCTACTGCTAGGGGAATATGAATAACACCTGTAGCATCAGGGGGTGTAGTCTCTACAGCCAGTTGCAAAGCATTCAATAACGAACGAGCATCACCATTGGCAACATTAACTAGATGAGCTAAGGCATCTGTGTCAATTTGTACTATTAAGTTGCCATAACCGCGTTCCGAATCGAAGAGTGTTTGCTCAACAATTTTGTATAAATCTTCATCAGTTAATTGCTGAAGTTGAAAAATCCGCGAACGGCTGACAAGTGCCTTATTGACTTCAAAAAAAGGATTTTCGGTAGTAGCACCAATGAGAATGATTGTACCATTCTCTACCCAAGGCAATAGAGCATCTTGCTGAGACTTGTTAAAACGATGGACTTCATCGACAAAAAGAATAGTTCGTTGATTATGGAACTTACGCTGTTGTTGGGCTATTTCAATTGCCGCTCGAATTTCTTTGACTCCTGAGAGTACGGCATTGATAGGAATAAAGTGAGCGCGGGTGCTGTTGGCAATAACACGGGCTAAAGTAGTTTTGCCAGTCCCTGGTGGCTCAGAAAAGATTAAGGAAGACAGTTGATCTAAATTAATAGCACGCCGCAGTAGCCTTCCTTGCCCAATAATATGGTCTTGACCAATAAATTCATCAAGTGTTCGTGGACGCATCCGAGCCGCCAGAGGTGCTGATTCATCAGTTATTTTTGCAAGATGCTGATCAAATAAATCCATTATNNNGTACGTCTCNTGGAGGTGGGGTTTTTCAAGCCGTAGAAGATGTGCTTTTTGAAGNNNAAAAACTATAACGACAATTTACATCTAAAAAGAAATTACTTTACGATCNNNCAAAAATTTCTTCTTNATATTGCGTGGAGCATCAGTAGCCAGACAAATTGCAGTGTTGGCTCCTTGTTTTGGTGAATGGGGTGCTGGTAAACCACCNCTATTTGTTTTGACCCACCTTGGACAAAAAATTTTTTGGCAAGGTGTCGATTTGAGTTAGCACCGTTCGACTTACCAAAGAAGGGAAACAAAGGAGGTATACCCTGATCGTACTAAATGATTAAAATTTTTGGCGAGGTGTCGATTTGAGCCAGCACCGTTCGACTTACTAACAAAAGGAAGCAACAACGAGAAATAAAGGAGGCAACCCCATGAAATATTTGCTGCTAATTTACCTGGAAGAAAAAGCCCTTCAAAAGGAGAAATCATGATTACCAAAGTTTTCGTCAATCTACCAGTTAAAAATCTTAATCAGTTGATCCGTGATAGTATTTATGTACTACTAAATCCATGATTTTTCATCACTTCACGCGGTTCCTAGCGCTTTGGGGCAGCTTCGCCTACAGAGTTGGGCTTCGCGCTAATTACATTCCTCAATGATTCATCAAAAGGAGCTAAAGCAATGGAAACAGCCAAAACACAACAGGAGCCAACAATGAATACTGAGCCACAAAAAGAACATCAGTGGCTACAGAAACTCGTCGGTGAGTGGACTTATGAAACAGAGGCAATGATGAGTCCAGATCAGCCGCCTGAAAGAGCAACAGGAACGGAAAGTGTGCGATCAATCGGTGGACTCTGGGTTGTAGGTGAAGGACAGGGCGAAATGCCCTGCGGTGGTGCAGCAACAATGATAATAACACTGGGATATGACCCGCACAAACAACGCTATATAGGCACCTGGGTTGGGTCAATGATGGCTTATCTATGGTTGTACGACGGTGAATTGGACGCGGCCGAAAACATGCTAACGCTTAATTCTGACGGTCCCTCAATGACGGGCGACGAGAAGATGGCAAGTTACAGAGATGTAATCGAGTTCAAGAGTGATAATCATCGAGTGATGACATCCTATGTGCTGGGTGACGACGGGCAGTGGCATCAGTTTATGACCGTAAATTCTCGACGGAAGCAGTAGCAGAAGGGTACCAAGCCCATCCTATAATTCAGTGGGGGCTTGTACCCAGAATTAATTAAAAATTATTCTTCTTATTCACTCCCGGTTCGCCCATTTTTTCGGGAGTTAGAAGAAAGGCTACTCAGGAGTAAAAGATTGACCACCAAGTTGAGTGTAAATAGTAGTTGGGAACCCAAGTAAAACAAGAATACGTTGCTGTAAGCGTGAAAGGGCAGTCAAATGAGCATAAACTTCGTTTTTAACCTCAATTAAGAAGAGGGTAATCTCCTTAAATGCAGCAAGAAGTATCTCAGCAGTAGGACGTGCAGTTTCTCGTTTAGGATTACCAATATAAAGTCCAGTTAGCTTTTCCTTATTTTGCTCCAGATTGCGACGAACCTGAAACTCTAAAAGGGTCAAAACACGCAACCCAATTGAAAGTAGGCGAATTAATCCTGTAATATGATCTTCACGCTGCAAATAAATTGGAGTTAAAGATAAAGGAAAGCCTTTAAGTCGAGCAAATCCTCGTTCAGTTAAATACTCATCTCTATAGGCACGAATAGCTTGTTTCAAACATAAGAGAGATTTACCTAATCTAATCTTTTGGGGAATATGTCCTTCGGTATACTTTTGACTATCTACTTTTCCTAACTCATTAAAAAATGGGCGAACCGGGAGTAATTAACAACTTCCTTTGACGGTTACAAATCAAAATCAAGGCTGAATGTTTCCCCACCATAATCTTCTTCTTTCTCCTCTGGAAATGGAGTTGGAGTCCAAGAGGTGAGTTGGTTATCTTCAATATTAATGGCTGTAGAAGCTAAAAGTTGTGCGGGTAATCCAGCCTTGATGAAAACAAAATAGCAATCAACTATAAAGTAAAGCGTGTCCAGGTAACTTTTATCTAGTTTTTGCGATTCTGCAAATATGCGCTCTCGGTAATTATCTTTGAGGCGAACTTTTTCTGGTGCTAAGTCTTTTTTATCTGCCATAGTTATATTCACTTAATAGATGTTGCAGGATTCTTGCTGTTGATGGCTTTTGCCATCTCTAAAAGCCCAGAGACATTGGCTTCTACCGGATTGTCCAGGATTTTAAACCCGTTTTTCTCCAACAGCTTCTTAAATCCAGGTAAGAGGCAGCCTCCACCAATCGCCCAGATTTCATCCCCCTGGTGCTTGGCATCCAGTGTGAGATTCACCGCTTTCTTCAAGTATTTTTCATACCAATCTTTCAAACAAGCGCTGTATATATCTTTGATATCGATATCACGGCTGTATCGGGTATGCCCCATTTCCAGACAAAATCGGATCTTGGAAGCATCCCCAATTTTTCCTCCATTTAGATGTTTCATTTTTTGGGAGATATCATCGATGAGAACTTCCACACCGATGGGGTAGGCGGTGTGAACTTCTCGTTGACCCCGGTTGTAACGAGAATACAGGGTTGTTCCATTGCCAAAGTCTAAAATGGTTAATTTTTTCGGTAGTGGATGCCCAAACAATGCACCCATCCCTTCTAGTACAACTTTCAGCACTTCGATCTTCACGTCTGATTGTTTGCCAGCAAGTATTGGCTGATATTCTCCGTTTAGTACTTTTTGCAATTCTTCAGCCAGACCAACATCATGTAAGCTGACGACTAATTTTAAGTGCCAAGCCTTACGGTGTGGTAGATGTGCCAATGCACCCAATAAAGTTAATAATGCGTTGTTGACTTTGTTTTCATTATTGTCTGTGTTGCGGTCAAAATAATTCCCTGTCCGGTAAGCTGACTCTCCAACTGTGTAAGCAGTACCGTTGAAAACTACACGCCCTGGCACATCTTCCATCTCGGCATTAGTTATATAGCTGGGGACACGAACTACTTCAAACCCTTCGACTAAAAGTTTGAGGCTTCCATAACCGTTATCGAAACCCGCAGGAAAAATTTTTTGCAAGGTGTGAATGTTTGACATCTGCTCCAAGTAATAAACTTTAAGAAAGTGAAAATTATCTGTTCCAGTGATCTTCAAGAGCAAGAGAAAGAAGAATAAAATAACTTCATCCTTATTTTCCTAACTCAAGAGCTTATCATAACCCCTTGGGGGCTAAATGGGGTACAAAATGCTAATCAGTCAAATATACCCTACTTAGCACCTATATATACCCTATATAGGGGTCAAAATGTACCCAAAGTCCCAAGCTATTGTTGGGGTATATATAGCCCCCATATAGCCCCCAATAGGAATTTTTGAAATCTTTTTNATCATNGCAGCAGAAATTAAATTAGANNNTCGTTGACTCTTTGATTTATTCTTTTTATTACCAATTTACTTTCCCGCAAGATGTAGCTCTACCCTGATCCACTTGGAATTTACTTACAATAAATTGGTCACTTTTCAAGAGATTGTAAGACTTGAGATTGTCGGGAGGACTTGTAAGTTCAACACTGGCAGTTGAAAAGCAATTCAGTCTTTCACTCTAACTTCTTGCTGAATACGTAACTTAGGGTCACTACTTGCTGACAGGTTCAGCTTTCTCAACTGAATTATCATTCACACCCAAAGTCAATTCCAAAGGAGTTTTTTGGGGGTAAGCTTTTACTACTTGTCGATAAACATCATAATTAGTAGGCAGTGTCTGCTGAGAATTACCCACTCCATAAGTCAATTTGTACTTTACATTCTTCACCAATTCAGGTTTGCCTGCCTCGGATTGAGATTTTTTGCGTTGTTCAACTTCATCAACACTTGGTCGTGGCGGTACAGTAGGCCACCATAGCCCTTTGTCATCTGGGCCAATTACTTCTCCCGATGGTTTTACTCCATTTCGATTCAGCACCGAAGTAGTAGCAAAGGTTTCAATGCGGGGTCGTGGTTGACTAGTTAGATCATTAGCATACTTGACTTGCCAGGTGTAACTGGTGAGTGCGGTAGCTTCATACTGTTCAGTTTTAGCGGTGCTACAACTATTAAGCGTGAGCGCCGTTAGTGCAGTTATTATTGAGGGTAAAATTTTCAACTTTTGCATTATCAATCGTAAATATCTTTCACCAATCAATCTTGAAGAGGTTATGTGCCATCATCACTGCCAAGGTGAAGGTATCGCTGTTGCCCTTAAGCACTTCCCTTGCTTGCAGCCTAATCGCTGTTTGCTCACAGCTGGGGCATTGGACTTTCACCTGAATAAGTGAAGGACGGCCAAAATATTCTCCCATTAATAGTTCCCCAGTAAACTCGTTAATTATTCCCTGTTGACATTGCCAACACTCGAATATCACGCGTCCCACTGGCTTGTCGCAGTCCATAAATTGGATATATTGACAGCGTTCTGGTGCTAACTCTTTTTCATCTTCTCGAAGTGTGAATTGGGGCTGTTGCAGTGAATTAGATTTTTTCTTGTCAGGGGAGATACGTTTGGCTTTGCCTTTTTCTAAATGTTGCGGTTTCTCAGAAACATTCCTCTTTGACGTGAAAGGAGGCACCGTTTGGGCTTGCTGCTCTAGTGATGGCGACTCATCACTGGGAGTTGGGTCTGCCTGAAGTGTAACTGAGGGTTGCTCTACTGGTCGGTAAGCAACAAGTTCAGGCTTTTGGCTTGAGTTGTTGGATTTTGGGTGTAGTATTTGTGCTGTTGACCCAAAACGTTTTGGGTCAGCAGCACAAATATCTATAAAATCTCTAATTAAGTAAACAACTCCACTAGAGCAAGGTAGAATCTTTTCATTCACAAGTAACGGAAACAGAATTTTGGCGACCAAATTTGTAACACTGACTGCTTTTAAAGGGGGTGTGGGCAAAACTACCTCAGCAGTGTGTCTGGCTTGCCTGTTCGCACAGAAAGGATATAAAGTTTTGCTCATTGATTACGATCCTAATCGTTCAGCATCCGTTTGGGGATCTCGCGGCTACTTACCCTTTCAAGTGGCTACAGAAAATACAGCTAATCGAGTAATGGCAAAAGAGAAGTTTGATTTTATTGTCATTGACACCCCTGCGCGACCAAGTTCAGCTGAAATTAAAGAGCTAGTTGACGGATGTGATTTACTTTTAGCTATTACAACTCCTTCTGCTCTCTCAATGAGTGCTTTGAACATGATGGTTCAAAGTTTTCCATCAAAAACCAAATATTCTGTTTTATTAACTGTTGTACCTCCATCGTCAGAGCCAGATGGAGAAATCGCTTTTCATACCCTTAGAGAACAAGGTTTACCTGTGTTAGAACAAGGGATTCAACGGTTGAAAGTTTACGAACATGCATCTGCCGAGGGGAAGCCAATTTATGAAATTAAAAGAGGAGGGAAAAAAGCATGGGAAGATTGGAAGGAACTAGCAAAGCTGGAACCAATCAAAGACTTGCTAACCTAAAACAGATTTTAAGCTTTACTCCTGATACGGACGAGAGCGAGATAATTACCAATGAATCGAGCAAGGATTCAGGAGTAGTATGGATACCCCGTAGTAAAATTCATCTAACTTTCAGTTTTGTGCCAGGTGGACAGCCTGTGCGCTACTACTATGACCAAGATGAACTAAAAGCTTGGGCGCTAAATGACCTAAAACCAAATGGGATTCACTCTCCATTATGGGTTCGTCCACTAAGCCTTGAATTGCCTGATGAATATGAACTTGTTGCTGGAAAACGCCGCTATCATGGTTCTGAGTTTGCAGAAATCGATCCATTGCCCGTCAGAATTTTTAACTGGAACAACCTTGAAGCTTTCAAAGCATCACTTGCAGAAAACAAAAATCGCCGAGATTTTAGTGCCTTAGAAGATTTAGATGGCACTTTGAAACTCCTTTCTTTAGCGATTGAAGGGACTGTTGAAGAAGCTATAAGTCTGCTGTACCAAATAGATAATCTCAAACGTCGCTCAGGTCTCAAAAACGTTTTAGAGCATCCTAAGTTTGACACGATTCAAGTAGTGTTTGGATTTTGTGGGGGAATTACATGGGAATCTTTTGTCAAAACTAGACTTCCCTTGTTAAAAAAACCTCAAGAAATTCTGGAAGCTATTCGCCAAGGAAAAATTGAATATACCAAAGGTCTAGAGATTGCTAAAATTAGCAACTCTGGTATTAGGCAAGAACTGTTATGGGAAGCAATCGCCAACAATCTTTCACTTGCTGAAATCAAGAAACGGGTAAAAGTCATCAAACCCAGTTCAGAAAACCCTATCCAAACTAGACTTGATAGTGCTTACAAGCAATTTAAAAAATCTCTGAAAAACATTGAAAAAGATCCACATCATCTCCAAGAAGCGGAAAGTTTACTACTTAAAATAGAAGAATTTTTACAACAAAAGTGACCCAAAATGTTTTGGGTCATGTATTAAAGCAGCTTACTGTTGAGGTTTTAGGAAAAGTGACCAGGCAAGTTATATCTCGGAAGAAAGCTAAAAGATAT
The DNA here is from genome assembly GCF_030382115.1 of Nostoc sp. GT001. Taxonomy (NCBI): domain Bacteria; kingdom Bacillati; phylum Cyanobacteriota; class Cyanophyceae; order Nostocales; family Nostocaceae; genus Nostoc; species Nostoc sp. GT001. Next base: position 271,044 of record NZ_JAUDRJ010000001.1, on the reverse strand, counting down.
ATTACCTAACAGTAGAGTTCATTTTTCTAAAAGATATCAACTCAATCACTTTAGTATTTATGTACTACAATTAACTAATTTCCAGTATTATAATGATGTGCGGCATCTGAATCATAAGCAATGTCCACTCCTTCTAATCTTTCCCCTCAACAAGTAAGTGCCTTTCCTCAACACGAAACAATCACCGGAGTCGTAGAACGTTTAACTTTTTATTCTGCTGAATCGGGTTACACAGTGGCAAGACTGACCCGCCCCCGTAGCACCGAACTGACAACAATTGTCGGCAGCTTTGCCAATATTCAGCCAGGTCAAACTCTACAACTAACTGGTTTTTGGCGTGACCATCCACAATTTGGCCCCCAGTTCCAGGTAGTTAATTATCGAGAAACCAAACCAGCCACTCTCACCGGAATTGAGAAATATTTGGGCAGTGGTTTAATCAAAGGCGTGGAACCAGTCACAGCCAAGCGTATCGTTGCTCACTTCGGTTTAGAAACGCTCGACATCATCGAAAACCAGATTGAACGACTGATTGAAGTTCAGGGTATTGCCAAAAAACGGATCACACTCATCAAAAACGCTTGGTCAACCCAAAAAGCTATTAAAGAAGTTATGGTGTTTCTCCAAGGGCATGGCGTTTCTACCACTTATGCTGTGAAGATTTACAAGCAATATAAGGATGAGGCGATCGCTACAGTAACCCATAATCCTTACCAGTTGGCAGCCGACATCTACGGTATTGGCTTTCTGACTGCTGACAAGATTGCGAGAAATATAGGAATTGCCCCGGATTCAGAATTTCGTTACCGTGCAGGAATTATCCACTGTTTAAGTGAAGCTGCTGAAGATGGCCACTGTTACTTGCCACAAAGCGAACTGATTGAATCGGTAATCAAACTGCTGACTACTGAATCCCATCAACCAACAGAAGAAGTGATTGCACAAATCATCAAAGACATGGCTCTAGCAGACGACCTGATTAGAGAGCGAGATGAAGAGAAAAACCTACTTTGCTACAAGCCGACTTACTTTCATACTGAACAGAATTTAGCTCAACTGATCCGCCAACGTTTAGAAAAGCCTGTTGGTACTGACATTGAGCGCGTGCGTGATTGGATATACCGCTTCACCGCTAGCCGTAAAATTCAGCTTTCAGAACAGCAACACCAAGCTGTAGAAACAGCAGCCTATTCCAAAATCATGATCCTTACTGGTGGCCCTGGCGTTGGAAAAACTTTCACCACCCACACCATTGTCTCACTTTGGAAAGCAATGGGGAAATCTATTGCTCTAACTGCACCGACTGGACGGGCTGCTCAACGCTTGGGTGAGATGGCTGGACTTGAAGCAAAAACTATACATCGATTGTTAGAATTTGACCCCAGGACAAGGGGATTTAAATGCGACAGTGAAAACCCTTTGCCCTATACAGCAATTATCGCTGACGAAGCTTCGATGCTTGATTTGTTTCTGGCGTACTCCTTGGTTAAAGCAGTAGCAGAAGGCGCTCAATTGTTGTTGGTGGGCGATATTGACCAGTTACCATCTGTGGATCCAGGTCAAATACTCGCTGATTTGATTAATTCTGGTCGTGTGCCAGTAGTGCGGTTAACTCAGGTATTCCGCCAAGCTCAAACAAGTGCAATCATCACTGCTGCTCATCAGATTAATCGAGGAATTTATCCCACGATTGAACCGATTTCTGACAATCCTGTGTCTGACTGTATTTGGCACGGCGGAGGTTATCAGCCGGAACATGGAGTACAAGCAATCTGTGAACTGATCGCTGATTTCATTCCCCGCTTAGGTTTTAATCCGGCTACTGATGTCCAAGTCCTTTGCCCGATGACACGGGGTGTAGTTGGGACTCGTAACCTAAATACTGTATTGCAGCAGCTAATTAATCCACCTAGTCCCGACAAGGTGGAGATTAACAGGGGCGGCAATTTATTGCGTGAGGGCGATCGCATCATCCAGTTGACCAACGACTACAACCGCGAAGTCTTCAACGGCGATTTGGGAATTATCCGAAATATTGATATTGTCGAGCAAGAAGTTACAGTCCAATATGGTGAGCGGACTGTAGTTTACGATTACGCGGACTTGAATGAAATTGCGCTAGCGTGGTGCGTGACTATTCATAAAAGTCAGGGATCAGAATATCCAGTGGTGATTCTGCCAATCTATATGCAGCATTATATGATGTTGACTCGGAATCTATTTTACACTGGTATAACTCGTGCCAAGAAGTTAGCAATCGTAGTTGGAGCAAAAAAAGCGATATCCCTGGCGGTGCGCTCTACAGATGACCAACAGCGCTACACACGGTTACAGCAGAGGTTACTTCATGCAGCCCAGCATTGTTAAAAATAAAAAAGTTTGTTGAATTATTTGATTTATACTTTTAAATCCCCGATTAAGTAGAATTACTTCAGTTAGATGACGCACGGATCTTGCAGAACTAAGATGAAAAACTATATTTTAGAAGTAAGACCACAATAGGTAATCAATGCCCAGCAAAATTATTGAAGTCCGAGAGTACACCGTTAGAGCGCACAAGCGGGAAATTCATACTCGCGTTTTCAACTTCGTATGCAAGCAGTGTGAACAACCCACACAACGAGAAACCTTTGGAGTTAGACCTCTATATTGCGAGAAATGCCGCCCTCCTCAACCTCCGAAGCAATCGAAAGTAGTCCCTATAGGCAAGAGGAAACCAAGGGCGATGAACTACAAGAGTGGAAAAGGTATTGCGGGGTGAGTTGTTGTCTCAAGGGTGAATGAAGCAGTGCGCTCATTCGCCCAAGCTAACTCAAACTGGTAAAAAGGTAACTCTACTGTTACTACTCATTCAGGAGGTGCAAACTGTGCAAAGACCTCAGCCCCTGTTAGGTCATTAGCTTCATGGGCGAAACAGTAATATTTGGGCTTTTCATCAATGAATACCTGATGATCGAAAACAAGACCTTCAGAACTATCGAATAGTCCAACAGGCATGAAATACTGGTTACTTTGTTTCAATTTGTAAAATAGATGGCTACCACACTGCTTACAGAATCCACGTTCTGCCCACTGTGACGATTGATAAACCCCAATATTTTCTTCACCAGAGAAGCTAACATCAGTTTTATCCCTTGTCCAGTTTTCCGACTTGAATCAATTTCATTCATGGATATTGGATTGAAGTGGGATACAGTCCCAAGGAGAAATAAAGGCAGTTTAAGCGTAAGCTAAAAATAAAAGACTTGGGTGCTATGTCGATTCCAGAAATTTCTGAAGCAATAATACGTCATAACTCCAACGCTTCATCCTACAGTCGTGGTGAAGAATATTACCGCAGGGGTGCAATCGCCGATCTCAAAAAACGCGGTAATCTAATTCAAGCAGAGGTAGAAGGCGGCGAAATTACACCATATCAAGTCAGTATTCGTTTTGATGCAGGTGGAATTACCTCAGCAAGTTGTACCTGTCCTTATGATTATGATGGTTGGTGCAAACATATTGTTGCCACCTTATTAAGCTGTTCGCGTCAATCAGATAGGATTGAAGAACGTCCAACGCTAGAACAATTATTAAATCGCCTCGATCTTCTTCAAACTCAGCGATTACTGCAAGAACTGGTGGAAAATAGACCAGAAATAATTGATGATATTGATGAGTTTGTCAGTTTGATAGACTTACCAAAACCAAAAACAAAACAGCCTTCTACCCGCCAAAGCAAAATTGACACATCACCTTTCCGCTCTCATGTCTTGCGGATTTTGCAGGATGGATTGAAAGAATTAGAGTATGGTTCAGAAGAAGATCCATTTACAAATGATTTGCTGGCTGTAATTGAGAAAGCGCGGGAGTTAGCAGAAAATGGAGATGGCAATAATGCGATCGCAATTCTCGAAACTATTACCGAAACTTATGCCCAAGAATGGGACGAATTACTCGATTACGGTGGAGACAGTTATTCTATAGCAGAACCTCTTGACAGCGCGTGGACAGAAGCAATTTTGTGTGTAGAAATGTCTACAGGAGAAATAGTAGATTTGCAGTTGATGTTGGAATCATGGCAAGACGAAATCAGTGCAGACTTTAGTATGAGCTTAGAAGCATTGCGTCAAGGTTGGGATCATGAACCACTGCAACAAATTATGCAAGGAGATGATACCGCAGAACTTTGGGAAAATGAACGACCAAGCTATGCTGATGATTTAGCCTTGATTCGCTTGCAAATTCTTGAACGTCAAAATCGTTATACAGAGTATTTAAATCTAGCTTTAGTAGAAGAAATAACTCTGCAATACCTAACGCAATTAGCAGCTTTAGGAAGAGTAGAAGAAGCCATGTCTGCGGCTAAAATCCTCATGGAAAAAGCAGAAGAGGGTTTTGCCCTGGCAAAAATATTGCGAGAAGATGGTTATTTGGTTGAAGCTTTAGAAATATGCCAAGCTGGTATCAATTTAACAGGTAACTGTTTATATGAATTTGCTACTTGGACAAGTGATTTAGCCCAAGGATTAGAAGATAATGCCACTGCGTTAACTGCCAGCATCATTGCTTTTAAAATCAGACCATCGTTTCGAGACTATGATAAAATTCAAGACTATGCAGGAGAAACTTGGTTGACGCTCAAACAAGATTTACTGCAAACACTACGAGATCAGCCAGATTGGGGAATAAAAGAAGCTCAAGTTGATATTCTCCTCCATGAAGGATTAATTGATGATGCAATTAAAACAGTAGAAAGAGATACTTATTATGATTCCAAACTGGTTCATCGAGTTATGGATGCAGCAGTTTCCCATCGTCCAGATTGGGTTATTGATAACGCTCGCAGACGAGCAGAACCAATAATGGAACAAGGAAAAGCTGACCGTTATGACGCTGCGGTTAATTGGCTAAAAAAAGTCAAAGCTGCCTATCTTCAACTTGGACAAAAAGCTGAATGGTCTGCTTATCGCTCACAACTAGAAGCTGCTCATGGACGTAAACGTAAATTAATGGAATTATTTAAAGAACTGAATAAATAGTAGTCTGTCAAGTTAACTTTGACGGGTGAGACACTTCTTAAACATCTCTTTTTTCTCTGACTCTGTGCCCTCTGCGCCTCTTTGGTTCGTTCTTTTACCCTTCAAACTTCACTTAACAGACCAATAGTATGATTAATTTAGCAACTGATACCACAAAATTACAAACACAACTTGCGGATAAATACTTCAAATTACATCCTTCCATACAAAAAATTATCCAGTTATTTTCGGTAATTTATGCACCGATAGACAAAAATTCATTCGTAAGTTGTCTTAGTAAAACTGGTGCTTTAGATGAAAACAATAAACCTTGGGGTACTAAAACCCTTAGTCCCCAAATTGATAAATTGTTAAAAGCAGGCTTCTTAATACAGGAAAACAGGCAAGGTGCTGAATGTCATCCATTACTCACAGAAATTGCTACTCGCCATGCTGTACAAACCGGACAGTTTGAAATTCTCGTCACAGCAGTAGAGGAGAAGCTACCAATACGTACTCACTGGAACAGAGATTCTCGGATCTTCTACAACTTACGCCAGTGTATCAGAGAAATCCGCATTGGTATTTATCGTCAAGACCTTAGTTTTATTAATCAGCAAATTGAAGCTTACCAAAAGTACGCTGATAGTGAAGAAAAAATAGTAATAGAAAATATCTTTGAGCAAATATACAATAATCCATTTGATGCAGATTGGTTTAAGACCCTACCACAAGGATTATATGAAAGTGGTATATCAAGTATCCTCTTCAATTCAGCCTTAAAATTATCCGCTTCTGAAGATGCGTTGATGATGCTGGAAGAAGAATGCTCTACGTCTGGAAAACATTGCTCAGATTATCTACATCTGATTTTGACAGAACAACTGTTGTTACAGGGTTGTACCCAAGAAGCACAAGAAAGTCTGGGGCGGATATCAAAAGAATATCAAAATAATGCTGCGATCTTTTGGGGTTGGTTAAGTTTTTTGCAGGGTGAGAATGAACAAGCCATCAAATATTATAAAGATGCCCTGAAAGCCATCAAAAAAGCTACAGGCAAACGCCAAATCTATTTCAATACAATTGGGGGCTTATTTTTCATCCTCGCACTTTTAAAAGATGGTTCAGCACAACACCTCAAAGAAGCAGAAGAGTATACCAGTTTGATGTCCCGCCAATCAGATCATTGGCTGAGGTTCACTTATGGCAGACTGAAAATGGTACTGCAAGTACACCTTGGTGATATTACTCAAAAACAATTTGTAGTCAGTGGTCATATTTCTTCCGTGGAAGAAGAAAATAGCTTACAAACATTGTTTTGTTCGCTATGCCTTTACTGGATGGATGCCCAGAGTGCTAAAAAACGCTTACCTAATTTATTAGAACCATTGTATCGGCGATCGCTCACATCCGGTTATCACTGGTTGGCAATGGAAACCGCAGAACTCCTATCCCGACTCAAACCTAGTAGTAACTATAAACAACTTGCAGAGGCACTGCGAGAATATAGCAATATCCAAACCATCGTAGACTTAATTCGACCCCAAGAAGCTTGGGAAATGTGCCTCAATGCCTTAGCAAATCTCCAAAAAGAACCACAAACACCAGGAAAACCAGAATCGGAACTGCGTTTAGCATGGTTCATTACCTTCTATCCTAGCAGATGTGTCTTACAACCAAAAGAACAAAAAGTTAATGCCAAAGGAGAATGGAGTAAAGGTCGCCCCATATCCCTCAAGCGTTTAAGCAGTGCATTATCTGAGTTTGATTACATCACCCCCCAAGATATGCGGGTATGTAGTTGTATTGAGGTATATAGTGAAGGCTATTACGGCAAAGTGGATTATACCTTCGGTGAAAAAGCCATCTCTGCTTTAATTGGACACCCGTTGGTTTTTTGGGAAGATACACCTACTATCCGTGTAGAAATTGTCAAGGGAGAACCGGAACTACTGGTTAAAAAAGAAAAACTTGGCCGTCTCACCTTGGAATTTTCTCCCAAATTACCAGAATCACAGAATATTCTGCATATCAAAGAAACTCCAACCCGCATCAAAGTCATTGAAATTACTGCCGAACACAGACGCATTGCGGAGATTATTGGTATAGATAATAAATTAAATGTACCTGCCTTCGCAGAGAAACAAGTTTTAGCAGCCATAAATGCCGTCTCTGGCATCGTTACCGTACATTCTGACATTGGTGGCGGTTCAGAAGGTGCAGAAGAAGTACCCGCCCAGACTCTCCCCCATATTCATCTTTTACCTGCCAATGCGAGCTTGAAAATCAGCCTTTTATCGCGCCCCTTTGCCCAAGGTGGCCCCTACTACCGTCCTGGTACAGGTGGTGAAACTGTAATTGCCGAGATTGACGGTAAACGTCTCCAAACCAGACGAAATCTGTCTGAAGAAAAGCAACTTGCCGCCTATGCTGTAGCCGCCTGCGCCACCTTGACTCAAACTGAAGAACAAGATGGTGAATGGATTATAGACGATCCAGAAGACTGTTTAGAACTGCTGCTAGAATTGCAAGCACTGGAAAATAACGTAGTCATTGAATGGCCACAAGGAGAAAAACTGCGTGTTAGCCACAATGCCGACTTGAAAGACTTTAATTTATCAATTCAACGTCAGCAAGACTGGTTTGCAGCCACTGGGGAGTTGAAATTAAATAACGACCTAGTGCTGGATATGCAGCAATTACTAGAACTATTGGAGAAAACCCCCAGCCGTTTTATCCCCCTTGGTGATGGTCAATTTTTGGCTTTAACTCAAGCTTTTCGGAAACGCCTCGACGAATTGCGAATGTTTTCGGAAAAACATAGTTCATGTATTCGTTTTCACCCCTTAGCAACATTAGGGTTAGAGGATTTTGTCGATGAGGTAGGTAAGGTAAAAGCAGATAAACACTGGAAAACACATATCCAGCGTCTCCAGGAGGTAAAAAACCTCCAGCCGGAACTGCCATCTACCCTTCAAGCAGAACTACGTGACTACCAAATGGAGGGTTTTTGTTGGCTAGCGCGACTAGCACATTGGGGTGTGGGTGCTTGTTTAGCAGACCAAATGGGACTCGGTAAGACCTTGCAAGCATTGGCGGTCATTCTGAGAAATGCCCATGAGGGGCCAACCCTAATTATTGCCCCCACTTCTGTGTGTATGAATTGGGTGAGTGAAGCACAGAAGTTTGCCCCAACTCTGAATATTATTCAATTTTCTGGTGCTAACCGCCAAAAATTATTGGATGGGTTACAACCTTTAGATATGTTGGTATGCAGTTATGGTTTATTACAGCAAGAAGAAGTAGCGCAAATGCTTTCTCAAGTACAGTGGCAAACAATTGTCCTGGATGAAGCCCAGGCGATTAAAAATATGACCACTAAACGTTCTCAGGCAGCCATGAACCTAAAATCTAATTTTAAGTTGCTGACTACTGGGACTCCGATTGAAAATCACCTGGGTGAGTTATGGAATTTGTTCCGTTTTATTAATCCTGGGTTATTGGGTTCATTTGAAAGCTTCAATCAACGCTTTGCTACTCCTATTGAAAAATATCAGGATAAACTTGCACGTAATAAACTCAAAAAACTGATTCAACCATTTCTGTTGCGGCGGACGAAAAATCAAGTATTAGAAGAGTTGCCATCTCGTACCGAAATTCTTTTGCATGTGGAATTGAGTCGAGAGGAAAAGGCGTTCTATGAAGCCTTGCGCCGCCAGGCGATCTCTAAACTTACTGAAAGTGATGCAGAAGCAGGAAAGAAACATTTGCAGGTTTTGGCTGAGATTATGAAACTGCGTCGCGCTTGCTGTAATCCTAGTTTGGTTATGCCTGATACGGAATTATCCAGTTCCAAGTTGCAACTTTTTGGTGAAGTGCTGGGTGAACTGCTGGAAAATCGTCATAAAGCGTTAGTGTTTAGTCAGTTTGTTGACCATTTGCACATTATTAGAGATTATCTCGAACACCAAGGTATTAATTATCAATATCTAGATGGCAGCACTTCAGTGGCAGAGCGCAAAAAACGGGTGGATGCTTTCCAAGCTGGTTCAGGAGATATATTTCTGATTAGTCTCAAGGCAGGGGGTACAGGACTGAATCTGACTGCGGCTGATTACGTGATTCATACAGACCCCTGGTGGAATCCCGCAGTGGAAGACCAAGCCTCAGACCGCGCCCATCGCATTGGGCAACAACGCCCTGTTACCATTTATCGTCTAGTAGCAAAGGATACTATTGAAGAAAAGATTGTGCAATTGCACCACCACAAGCGAGATTTGGCGGATAGCCTTTTGGAAGGTGCTGATATTAGTGGCAAGATATCAACGGAAGCCTTGTTACAGTTGATTAGCGAAGGTTAAGCTGTCAACCCCTTCTCTGCGAGACGCTGCACGAACGGGGAATTCAAAATTATGAATTTTGAATTCATAATTTTGAACCCCATAAATAAATTTAGGGGCTTGAGAAAAGGACACCTTTTCCTCTCTACGAGACAAGGATGTGATAGCATACCTTCAACAAATTTAAGTAGCATACCCAATCCATGAATCAAGTTCGACTCCCCAAAGTTAGCGTCGCCATGATTGGTTTGGTAGTTGCAAGCGTATTTCATGCTACTCCCGTCCTGGGAGCGATTCTAACTAGACAAGAATTTTCAGGTAATTTTACCTTAGTCGATGCTACTAGCCCATTCCTTACGAACTCTTTGCCATTCAAGAGCGAATATTCGGGATTCGTGATTTACTCAGAGTCCGGGACTTTGAGCGATTGGGAGCTATCCGTCAACAATCTAGACCTGAATTTGAATTCAGAATCTACTAATGGCGGTAACTTAACCCCAGATGTTGATTTTGAGCTTGATTCTAGGTCGAATTGGAATTTAGTGGTTGATTTTGGCATTGCTTTTGATGCTCCTAGATATACCTTAGAAAAAACTTCAAGCTCTGAAATTAGCTTGACGGGTGAAGTGGGACGGGCAGGAACATACATTTATCAAGATTCTGCTGCCAATATTACCCTGAGTTCTTCATCTACATCAGTACCTGAACCCACTTCCCTACTAGGTCTATTGTTTGGAGTTGGTGCAATTGCTGCCTCTAAAAAAGCTAGTGAGACGAAATCTGAAGCATAAATTACTGAACTCTTTACCAAAGCTTTATCGATCTACACCGCAACCAACCAATTGCACACCACAGACGCACACCCTCTAAGAAAGTTAACCCAAACCTGCCATTCCCCCAGGTATGCGTTCCATATTGCCTCACCATCAGCAATGCCAACAGCCGAGCCGATTGTGGAGACTAGCTGTTGGTCATCTCTCAAAATTAAATAAACTTGTTTCAATTGACGTAGAAACGGCGATCGCTGGGGCTGAGATCGGGGTACGCTGTGGGTTACAGGGTTTACACGAGGACTCAGCCTTCAAAGGGAGCATCATCGCTTCGTTAGCATAATAAAAAGGATAAATGAACCGTAAAAATAAATCCAGTAACTTTTATGAGTCAAACACAATCGGAACTAAAGCTACTGACCTTCGATGAATTTATCGAATGGTATCCAGAAAACTCAGAAGTACGTTATGAATTACATGATGGGGTGATTGTGGAGATGCCAAAGCCTAAAGGGGAGCATTCTGATTTAGCTGGTTTTTTGATTGAAGAATTACTGATCACAATTAGAGAGATGGGTAAACGCGGTATCTGGACTATACCGAAAGAATCCATTATTAAACCATTCCGAGAGAAATCAGGGTACGAACCGGATATTATTGTTTTAAATCAAGAAACTATTGATACCAAAACACGCTGGAAGAAGGAATCAGTTATCCATAATGCTAGTTCGGTCAAACTAATAGTTGAAGTAGTGTCAACCAACTGGCAGGATGATTATTACGATAAGCTTCGTGACTATGAAGCTATGGGTATACCTGAATATTGGATTGTGGATTATGCAGCTTTGGGTGGACGTGTATTTATTGGTAGTCCCAAAGTTCCGACTATTTTTGTCTGTGAACTTATTGATGGTGAATATCAAATGACACCCTTTAGAGGAACAAACCTTATAGTGTCTCCTACTTTTTGTCAGTTCAATCTAACCGCACAACAAATTTTTGACTCGGTGATGTGAACTTTTTGAACTCCAAAAGATTGTCAATGCCAGATTTTTAACAGTTTGGTATTAGTGAAAAACAGTTCAAATCTGATAACGAAGCATCAAGATGGTTAGACAAATTAACAAGAATCGAAAAACCTGATTTTTCCTTAGGTAAAAATTTGGTTTATGATTTCATTGACTTGCCCAGAAACATAGTCCAGTTTCAAGTCAATCTTAGCCTGTAACTTCTGTGCGATGGCTTCTATTCGAGAGACTTTGCCAACGGCAACCCTTGATCCGAAAGTCAATTGGTGTGAGTACTTTGGAGATACTGATCTTCAGGTAAAGGACTAAAATAAAAAGTAGTAGAAGTGACTGAATCGTTCGCTTGAGAAAAAAGACTTATAGTGTGGCAATGTCCAAAAATAAATCAGCCAAAAAACAAAAATCAAATCCTTTTATCTTTTTCACTAGAGAAGCTAACATCACTTTCACATTCACACTCAACGACTAACAGTAGTTGCAACAGTTTTATATCATTAAGTTTCACAAAGAATGATATTGAAGTCATTACGGACAAGTGCGTTATCGTGCCATCCTGACTCAAGTTGGGCTACAGAATCCATCTTTAAAAACCTCCGTTAACCAATACCTTTGCCAATTTACGAGGGTTCAACGCCTGTGGAAACGTTATGAATACGTCCTAAAGAAGTAAGCTTGGCAAAAATCTGGGTTAGTAAAATAGGCTCAGGCATTTCCGGAAGCATTTTTAAGATTTCACGAACATATCGAAAACCACGATAATGAGCCTTAAGATCAAGGATGCCGGAGTCGGGATTAAGGAGACGAAAATCCGCGAGAAGATGATGGGATAAGTTGACCATAAAGAATGCTAGATTAACAGCATTGGTTACAGCAGTTTGACTTAAACTCATAAAATCTTCCAATCCCCAAAAGTGCTTGGCATCTCGAAAATTGAATTCGATCTGAAAGCGCAACTTGTAGTAGTCAATTATTTTCTCAGATGACAATTTTAGATCACTAGAAAATAGAATTACGTGACTACGAGCATTAGTATTAAGATTGGTTTTGACCAAAATAAGTATATTCAGTGCTTGGGCAAATTCATTGTGAAGGAGAGTGCATTGATAAACATCAGTTTCGATTTTATCCTCTTTTGACCGAAAGTTTAAAATTTTCGACTAAATTAGTGTGTCTTGCTCGGCATTTTTTACCAAGTCTCAAAATAAAACTTTTGGTCGTATTATGGTTCACATTTAAAACACGCGGAAATAATTTGATTCATAAAATTAAGTTATTAATTGGCTCAAAAGCTTGAAATTACGTTAACTTTTGGTCATGCAGGGGGTAAAATCACACAAAGCTAAAAGCTGGTTCATATAATGCTGATTGCTGCATCAATAAAAAATCTACCTAAATGGTTAATAAAACAGCTAAACTAGCTTGAGAGTTCAGTTCAGGCTTTCACCCAGTAATCCTTAAAAAATTGATAAAACACAAACATGAGAATTAAAAATTCTACAGAATTCCAAGGAAATTTTCCCCAAAAATTCCATGATTGTAACCCTTATCAAACGTTATTAATTCATCATTTATTTGAAGCTCAAGTACTGTGTTCATCGACTAGTCTTGCAATAGAATTTGAAGGTAAGCGTCTTTCTTATCAAGAGCTAAATCAGCGTGCTAACCGACTTGCTCATTATTTGCAAGTATTAGGAGTGCAACCTGATACTATCGTTGGATTGTGTTTAGAACGTTCTTTAGAATTAGTTATTGCTGTACTAGCTATCTTAAAAGCAGGTGGTGCTTATCTTCCTCTTGATCCAAGCTATCCAGCAGAACGTCTCAGTTTCATGCTCGAAAATGCCCAAGCTTCTATATTATTGACTCAAAGCCATCTGTGCAAAGATTTGTCAATACAAACTACACATCGCTTTTGCTTAGATAGCGATGAGCAAGCAATTGCCCAAAATCCTACAACTGCCCCCCAAAGCGAAGTTACTCCCGACAACTTAGCATACGTAATCTACACCTCTGGTTCAACTGGTAAACCCAAAGGTGTGGCAATGCCTCACCATCCCCTTGTCAACTTAATTACTTGGCAGTGGCAAAATTCAACAATCGGTCTTAATGCCAAAACACTCCAATATACTCCGATTAGTTTTGATGTCTCCTTCCAAGAAATCTTTGCTACCCTCACCACAGGCGGTACACTGGTTCTAATTTCCGAACAAACGCGCCGTGACCCCACAAGCTTGCTACGCTTTCTTAACCAAGCAGAGATTAAGAGGCTGTTTCTGCCGTTTGTGGCACTGCAACAGTTAGCAGAAGTGGCACAGATGGAAAGCATCATTCCTGCTAGTTTGCGTGAGGTGATTACTGCTGGGGAACAATTACGTATCACAACAGCGATCGCACATTTATTTAGTCAGTTACCTCAATGTAGTTTATACAACCACTATGGTCCGTCTGAAACTCATGTAGTCACAGCCTTTGCCTTGACTGGTTCATCGCAAGATTGGCCGGCATTGCCACCCATTGGGCAACCAATTGCTAATAGTCAAATATATCTGTTAGATTCAGACCTCCAGCCTGTACCTGTTGGGGTTGCTGGGGAGTTATATGTTGGTGGTGTTAGTCTAGCAAAAGGATATTTCAATTCTCCTGAATTGACAGCACAAAGATTTGTTGTCAGTCCTTTTAATGATTGCGATCGCTTGTATAAAACAGGTGATTTAGCCAGATATCTAGCTGATGGCAATATTGAGTATTTAGGACGCATAGATCAGCAACTCAAGATTCGCGGCTACCGTATTGAGCCAGGAGAAATTGAAAATGTACTTGAGCAGCATTCTCCAGTACGGCAGGCAGTAGTAGTTCCTCGAAATGATATACCTGGTGAACAGCGTTTAGTTGCATATATAGTAGTTGCAGATGCGCCTGCTACTTCGGTGAGTGAACTGCGGCAATTTTTGCGATCGCAACTACCAGAGTATATGGTGCCGAGTACGATCGTGTTACTAGACAAACTGCCATTAACTCCTAGTGGTAAAGTTGACCGCCAAGCTCTGCCAGTGCCAAGCTATGGAAATAACGAGGAGAATTTTGTTGCGCCGGAAACTCCTACAGAAATAGCGTTAGCAAATATTTGGAGTGAAATTCTTGGCTTAACGCAAGTGGGAATTTATGACCATTTTTTGGATTTAGGCGGACATTCACTGCTGGCTACGCAAGTAATTTCCCGTATCCGCAATGCTTTGCAAATTGAGTTACCTTTACATTGTCTATTTGAATCAGCCACAATAGCTGAACTTGCAAAGCTGATAGAAACAGATAGACAACAAATACAAACTATAACGCTTCCCCCAATCCAACCAGTAGAACGCGACGCTAACTTACCCTTAGCATCCGTACAGGAACCATTGTGGTTTTTGGATCAGTTAGTACCGAACAATCCCTTCTATAATGTACCAGAAGCCTTTCACTTAAGTGGTTTGGTCAATGTTGGAGCTTTAGAACAAAGTTTCCAAAAAATAATCAACCGTCATGAAATCTTACGTACTACCTTTAAAGCTGTGGATGGGCAACCTATACAGGTGATTCATCCATCTCCAATATTTAAACTACCTGTCATAGATTCACCTACAGACCAAAGCCAAATCTGGGAATTAATTATCCAAGAGGCTAGACGTTCCTTTGATTTATCTAAGGATCTCATGCTGCGTGCTGCACTCTTTAAATTGAGTGAAACCGAGCATTTTCTTTTGATCAACTTGCATCATATCGTCTGTGATGGTTGGTCAATCAACTTATTGTTGCAAGAACTGGCGACCCTCTACACTGCCTTTGCATCAAAACAAACTTCTCCCCTGTCAGATTTAAAAATTCAGTATGCTGATTTTGCTGTGTGGCAACGACAGTGGTTGCAAGGTGAGATCCGAGAACGTCAACTTGCCTATTGGCAAAAGCAGTTAAATGGTCTACCACCAATCTTGCCATTCCCAACAGACTTTCCTCCACCACCAGTGTCAACCTATCAAGGGGCGCGTCACTTCCTGAGTTTATCCCAATCTTTAAGCACAGAACTTAAGGAATTGAGCCGTCGAGAAGGGGTTACTTTCTTTATGATACTGCTGGCCGCCTTCCAAACATTACTTTTTCATTACACTGGACAAGACGATTTTGCTATTGGAACACTCGTTGCCAATCGTCATCGCCCTGAACTAGAAAAGATGTTGGGATTTTTTGCCAACACCCTCGTACTCCGAGCAGACTTGTCAGGTTTGCCTAGTTTTCGGCAGTTTTTACAACGAGTCCGAGAGATGACTTTAGGAGCTTATGCTCATCAGTACTTACCATTTGAGGAACTGGTGCAGGCATTACAACCCGATCGCGATCTCAATCAAAATCCACTTGTTCAAGTTGTATTTAACTTGCAAAATACACCAACATCTACTTGGGAAGTGCCGGGTTTGTCGTTAACTCACCTGCCCCTTGATAATAAAACTGTCAAATTTGATTTATTTTTGGAATTGGCTGAAGCACCGATTGGGCTAGTAGGTTACTTCGAGTATAGTACCGACTTGTTTGCAGCTAGTACGATCGCTCGTATGACTGAACATTTCCAAAAACTACTGGAAGACATCGTTGCCAATCCAGATGAGAAAGTCGATAGATACTCCTTGCTCACAAAAACCGAGCAGCAACAACTGCATACATGGAATCAAACTCAAAAAGATTTCCCTCAAGAATGTATTCACCAATTGTTTGAAGCACAAGTAGCAAGGATACCGAATGCGATCGCCATTGAATTTGCCGGACAGCAATTAACTTACCGAGAATTAAATCAGCAAGCAAATCAAGTAGCAAATTATTTGCAAACCCTTGGTGTAAAACCGGATGTTATTGTGGGTATTTGCATTGAGCGATCGCTTCAGATGATGATTGGGCTTTTAGGAATTATGAAAGCAGGCGGAGTTTATGTGCCATTAGACCCCGCTTATCCGCAAGAACGTTTAGCATTCATGCTCAACGATTCACAAGCACCAGTGCTGTTGACGCAGCAAAGTTTGAGCGATAAGCTGACTAAACATCATGCACAGGTAGTTTGCATAGACTCTGATTGGCATATCATTGGCAAGCAAAGCCAGCAGAATCCAAATAGTGGAGTAAAACCTGAAAACTTAGTCTATACAATTTACACATCAGGTTCCACAGGTAAGCCTAAAGGAGTGCAAATTAAACATTGTTCACTAGTCAATATTGTATCTTTCATCGCTCAGGAACCAGGACTGAGCGAGCAAGATATCCTCTTGGCTGTGACTACCATCTCTTTCGATATTGCAACCATCGAGCTTTACTTACCGCTCATTGTCGGTGCGCGTATTGCCATAGCTAGCCGCGAAGTTGCCTCTGATGCTTCACAACTAGCTGAGTATATTGAGCGATCGGGTGCAACTTTTATGCAAGCCACCCCAGCGACTTGGCGAATGCTCTTAGCAGTAGGTTGGCAAGGTAATCCACATCTGAGAATTCTTTGTGGTGGGGAAGCTTTGTCGAGAGCACTAGCAGATGAACTGCTCAATAAGTGTTCCTCTGTTTGGAATGTCTACGGGCCAACAGAGACTACCGTATGGTCTACAATTTACAAATTAGAATCAGGAAATAATTCGGTACCTATTGGTAGTGCCATTGCCAATACGCAAATTTACTTATGTAAATCTCATAAAAATCACCAGAAGTCTTTGCAACTTGTACCTGTTGGTGTAGCAGGGGAATTATATATTGGTGGTGTGGGTTTAGCTCAAGGATACCTGAACCGACCAGAATTGAACCAAGAGAGATTTATTCATAACCCCTTCCGAAGAAGCAGGGGAGCAGGGGAGCAGGGGAGCAGAGGGGAGATATTCTCCTCTGCCCCTTTGCACCTCTGCACGCCAGTTGCTTCTCCTGTCGGAGACGCTACGCGAACAAGTGGGCAGAGCCGCCCAACGCACTCGCTCCCCTCTGCCTCTTCTGACCGCCTGTATAAAACTGGTGATTTAGCACGCTATCTTCCAGATGGTAACATTGAATACTTAGGTAGAATTGATCACCAAGTTAAAATTCGTGGTTTTCGGATTGAATTAGGAGATATTGAAACTGCACTCAACCAACATCCTACTGTGAGGGAAACAGTAGTTGTTGCCAATGATGAGCGATTGGTTGCCTACCTTGTTCCTAAACCAGAAAAATCAGCAGAGGATGCCTCGACTACATCCCAAATTGAACAACTACAACAGTGGCAGACAATTTGGAATGAATCATATAACCAGTCTGCAATAGAGCAAAATTCCAAGTTCGATCCAAAATTCAATATTACAAGCTGGAATAGCAGCTACACAGGATTAGCGATCGCATCTCAAGAGATGCAAGAGTGGGTAGATCGAACAGTTGAGCGAATTTTATCTTTACAACCGCAGCGTGTCTTAGAAATTGGTTGTGGAATGGGGTTGTTGCTGTTTAGAATTGCTCCCCACTGCTCCTATTACTTGGGGATGGATCTCTCAGAAACAGCCATTTGTTACCTAGAGCAGCAATTAAAACAGCAAAATTTATCCCAGGTAAAACTTGCCACTAAAGCCGCAGATGCACTTGATGAATTAGAGGCTGAAAGTTTTGACGCGATCGTGATTAACTCTGTAATTCAGTATTTTCCTAGTATTGACTACTTGGTGAGTGTTTTAGAAAAAGCAGTAAAGTTAGTTAAACAGGGGGGATACATCTTCATTGGAGATGTACGCAGCTTGCCGTTGCTAGAAACTTTTCATACATCCGTGCAGTTATATCAAGCTGCCGACACTTTGCCCATAGAGGAACTACGACAGCGCATTCAAGAACGTATAGCTCAGGATGGAGAATTAGTTATCGAGCCAGCCTTTTTTAATGCCGTCAAACAACATCTATCTCAGATTAGTCATGTGCAGATTCAACTCAAGCGTGGTGATTATCACAATGAAATGACTTGCTTTCGTTACGATGTCATCCTTCATATCGGCACTAAGGAGAATAGGACTGTAGAGCCTACCTGGGTAGATTGGCAGCCAGATTTAACGTTATCTACAATCCATAAACTTCTAGAAGAAACAGAACCAGAATATCTGGGTTTAGCTGGTATTCAGAATCCGCGAGTTCTAGCAGATGTTGAAGCTACTAAATTGTTGGCTAACTCCAATGATTTTCAAACAGTCGGTGAACTGCGGGCAAAATTACAGGAAAACACACAGCAAGTAGGAATTGATCCTGAAGCACTGTGGAATTTGGGCAATTGCTTACCTTACACTATCCACACCAACTGGTCAGTTTCAAATGTACAAGACTGCTATGACGTAGTATTTCAGCGAAATTGTAGTGCGCCCACAACAGATGACAAGAGCATAATTTATTTCTTCTGTAACAAAACCGCTCCCATCAAACCTTGGAGTGCCTTTGCTAATAATCCTCTTAAAAGTAAACAAGCAGACAATTCAGTAAATCTGATATCGCAACTGCGTGCTTTTCTGAAAGAAAAACTACCTGATTATATGATTCCTGCTGTCTTTGTCGTCATGGACTCCCTACCACTGACACCAAATGGTAAGGTTGATCGCCGTGCGTTACCGGCACCAAACCGACTTAGACCTGAACTACAGAAAAGTTTTGTCGCACCTCGTAACGAAGTTGAACAGCAATTAGCTCAGATCGCAACTCAAATTTTGGGACTCCAACAAGTTGGAATTTATGACAACTTCTTTGAGTTAGGGGGACACTCTCTACTATTAGCTCGAATGCTTTTCCAGATACAAAAAACATTGCAGATAGAGTTGTCCCTGCAAAATATTTTCATAGCTCCTAGTATTGCAGAATTAGCTAAAATCATTGCAGCAATCAAAGCTGGAGATTATGCCGCATCAAGCATTCATCCTGCCCTCGATCTGGAAGCTGATGCTATTTTAGATCCAACAATTAATTCTCAAACTGCATCGCTTGATTTCGCTTTTAAAGCAACCAACGTTTTATTAACTGGTGCAACAGGCTTTTTGGGTGCTTTCTTTCTTCATGAATTACTTGAGCAAACCCAGGCAAAGGTTTATTGCTTGGTCAGGGCTAGTGATCTTGAAGAAGGTAACGATCGCATCAAGAGCATCCTAGAAGGATACAAGCTTTGGGAGCAAAATAGAAGCTCCAGAATTATTCCCGTAATTGGCGATATATCTCTACCACTGCTGGGGTTGTCGCCTGAACAATTTCAAAATTTGGCAGAAACTATCGATATTATTTACCACAACGGTGCATCCGTTAACTTTGTTTATCCATACTCGGCGCTAAAACCAGCAAACGTTTTAGGTACACAAGAAATTCTGAGATTGGCAAGTCAAACCAAGATTAAACCCGTTCATTTCGTTTCTACTATTGGCGTTTTTTCACCAATTGCCTATCCTGAAACAGCAATTATTTTAGAACAGTCTGCCGATCGCCCGCATGGTCTCTATGGTTACACCCAAAGCAAATGGGTTGCAGAAAAATTAGTTACACTTGCTCATGAGCGAGGAATTCCCACAGCTATCTATCGTCCCACTTGGATAGAAGGACATAGCCAAACAGGAATTTGTAACCGTCCCGGCTTTTTACGCAGCCTGATTAAAGGTTGCATTCAACTGGGGTTAGCACCTGATTGGAATATGTCGGTAGATATTGTTCCCGTTGATTATATTAGCCAGGCGATCATCCAATTATCAAGACAAAAATCACTTAATCAGAGAATATTTCATATCTCTAATCCTCAATCTATTTCATGGAATCAGCTTGTGAATTGGATGCAGAATTTTGGTTATTCAATTGAACAAATTTCTTTTCAAGATTGGCTTTCTAAAGTCATTTTTTTGCTCCCAAATATGTCAGAAAATGCTTTATATCCCTTCTTTTCTTTCTTATTTGAAAAGCTTCAAGAGCATCAACAGTCAATTCCTGAAATTTATTTTCAACCAAAATCTCTGCAATTTGATAGCTCTAATACATTCACGGGCTTAGTAAGTAGTAATATTACTTGCCCACCCGTGGATGATAAACTACTGAATACTTACTTTTCATACTTTATTCACTCTGGTTTTTTGCAGCCTCCTCTCCAATAGGGTGCTGATAAATTATTGAGGCAGGAGCAGAGAAATTGGTTAATCATCAATTTCTCTGCTCCTGCTTCTCTTTACTATTCAAGAACTGCTTGCCTCAAAAGGTAACTTTGTTAACCCAACCGTATTATCTCCTTTATGAGATGAGGCATTTTATTTTAGGTGCCTAAAAGTAGAGTGAATTTATGTTCGATCTGGATATTTTTAGGGAATTATCTTAACTAAGGCAACAATTTATACTGCTTTTAATAAGTTTTAATCAGTATCAACAGCCTTTTAAATGTACTCTAGTTTCCACCTTATGAAAACCTGTTTATCATCTAGCAAATTCTGGGCATTGCCATTGCAGCTTGTTCTCATTGTTCCCTTCGTGGTGCAAGTGTTTGGTGCAGTGGGTTTGGTGGGATACTTGTCGTTTAAAAATGGTGAGAAGGTAGTTGAGGATCTGTCAAAGCAGTTGATGAAGCGAACAAGTAGTGAGGTAAATCATCACTTAGATGCTTACTTGTCAATTCCGCATAAAGTGATCCAGACCAATGCTAACGCAATTCGCATGGGATTACTGAATGTGCGGGATCGCAAAACTGTTGGCAAATTCTTCTGGTACCAAATGCAAGCCTATGATTTGACCTACATCAGCTTTAATCTACCAACTGGGGAAGGAGGTGGAGCTAGTCGCTATGATGGGAAAACGGTTACTATCGACGAAAACACCACCAAAACAGCTAGCTTGCCGAAAAATTCCAAAACTTATTTGACAGACAACGACGGTAATCGTACTCAACTGTTGTCTACCGCTACCTGGGATACCCTCAATGAACCTAATTACACAGAACCCGCCAAAGCTGGGAAACCCATCTGGACGCGGATCTACACCTACTACGATCCTGCTTACCCTCCCTATATTGCAGCATCGGCAGGTAGCCCAGTTTATGATGCCAGTAAAAAGCTGATTGCCGTGGTGGGGGTTGATATTCATCTATTGAAACTGAGCGAATTTTTGCGGACATTAGATATCAGTCGCTCTGGGCAAGTATTTATTGTAGAGCGTGATGGGATGTTAGTTGCTAATTCTTGTGCAGAGCAACCTTTTACTGTCAACAAAAACGAAATTAAACGTCTTAAAGCAATAGATAGTCCTAATCCAGTTGTGCAGGGAATTGCTCGACAGCTTCAGCAAAGAATTCCTAATCTTCGGACAATCACTAGTACCCAAGAACTGCAAGTTAATTTTCAAGGAGAAGATTATTCTGTGCATATTGCGCCTTGGCGCGACTCTTATGGCTTGGACTGGCTAGTTATGACCAGCATCCCGCACAGTGCCTTTATGTCCCAAATCAATGCTAATACCCAGATTACTGTTTTACTTTGTTTTGGGGCGCTGATATTGGCAACCATAAGTGGTATTTTTACCGGACGCTGGATTTCACATCCTGTCCTGCGTCTGAAGCAGGCAAGCCAGGCAATGGCATCTGGCGACTTAGACCAGAGAGTTATAGATGGCAACATTCAAGAACTTAACGTCCTTGCCCATTCGTTTAACCACATGGCAGGGCAACTGCGCCAATCCTTTATTGCTTTAGAAAATAGTAATGCCGAACTAGAAGCGCGAGTCGAAGAACGAACTGTTGAACTCAAAACAGCCATGAGTGAATTGCAGCGTACCCAAGCACAAGTAGTTCAAAGTGAAAAAATGTCTAGTCTGGGCCAATTAGTAGCAGGTATTGCCCATGAAATCAATAACCCAGTCAACTTTATTCACGGCAATATTACTCACTTGGATGAATATACTCAAAACTTGTTGCAGATAATCTATTTTTGCCAAGAACGCTATTCTAGCCATGACCCAGAAATTCAAGCATTAGCCCAGGAAATTGATCTGGAATTCCTCAAAGATGATTTACAGAAGATGCTGTCTTCAATGAAAATCGGGACTGAGAGGATTCGTAATATTGTGCTGTCTCTGCGGAATTTTTCGCGTATGGATGAAGCGGAATTTAAGACAGTTGATATTCATGAAGGTATCGAAAGTACGCTATTAATTCTGCAATACCGCCTCAAAAATAAATCCGACCATCTATCAATTGAAATTATTAAAGAGTACGGTAAACTGCCTTTAGTAGAATGTTATGCGTGTCAACTTAACCAGGTGTTGATGAACATCCTCACTAATGCGATCGATGCTTTAGAAAATTTGTCTGTTATTAATCAGCCAAACAACCCACAAATCGTTATACGCACTCTTGTACTCAACTCAGATTGGGTTGCGATTGAGATTGCCGACAATGGGACTGGAATGTCGCAAGAAGTTCAACAGCGTCTATTTGACCCCTTTTTTACGACTAAACCAGTAGGTAAGGGAACTGGTTTAGGAATGTCAATTAGCTATCAAATTATTACACAAAAACATCAGGGACATTTAGAATGTATTTCATCTCCAGGAGCAGGAGCTAAATTTATAATCGAGATTCCCATTCAACAAATTAAATCTGTACAAGCAAAGATACCAGAAGCTCACAATATCCCAGTTACATAAATAGTGTCTTTTTAGTGGCAAAACACTACTGCAAAAAATAAAAACGCCGCTTTGTCAGCTTATTTGACTGATTTGGAGTGCAAGCAGTTGCTATTCCGACATAAGAAACTGTGGCTCTCCTAGACTAAATATGTTAAATTAACAACAAAAATGCCAGTTTAGTAAAATCCTTCTCCGAAAATTATTAAAGTTAGTTAAGCCATAAGCCCTTCTTTTAATGAGCTTAATTTTCTGATTAATTCCCTCAACAATACCTTGAGTAGTTCGGTGATCAAAATAAGCGAGAATCTCATCTATCCATCTACTAATGGCAAAGGCAGCAGGTATTGCGACACCAATTGTTTTCCTGATTTTAGTAGCTGTATTAGCCTTATTTCCAGAATTTACAGTTGTATTATCTGCACCAGTGGTTATTGCAGGTTTCAATGCCTTATTTGGCATGAGTATTGCGATGCCGATAGTACAATCGCTACTCCGTCATGCTCAAGGTGGTGGTTTTAGCAGCAATGAAGGTCTTGATTAATTAGCAAACCACTACTGTTTTAAAGGGATGATAATGACAAATGTTGTACCCTGATATGGAGATGAAATACATTCAAGGGTTCCATAATGATTTTTAGTCACAATTTGATAACTAATTGACATACCCATTCCTGTACCTTTACCAATTGGTTTTGTAGTAAAGAAGGGGTCAAAAATACGTTGTTTTATTTTTTCCGGTATACCCAGACCATTGTCGGAAATTTTAATCGCAATCTGATTGTGATTAATTATTTCTGTGCGAATCTGAATCACGCTAGGAAATTGTCTGATTTGCTGTTGAGTGTGTTGCTCATCTCGTTCTTCTAAGGCATCAATAGCATTAGTTAAAATATTCATGAACACTTGATTGAGTTGACCTGCATAACACTCAATTAGAGGTAAATTTCCATATTCCTTAACAATTTCAATTCCTAGACAATTAGGTTTTGTTTTGAGGCGATTTTCTAAAATTAATAATGTACTATCGATTCCTTCATGAATATCAACTGCTTTATATTCAGCTTCATCTAGACGAGAAAAATTTCGTAGAGAAAGGACGATTTGCCGAATACGCTCTGCTCCTATTTTCATGGAAGATAGAAGCTTCAGTAAATCTGCAATCAAAAAATCTAGGTCGATAGCTGCAATCTGTGATTGAATAACAGGAACAGGATAAGGATAGTATTCTTGATATAAGTTAATCAAATTCAGTAAGTCTTGAATGTAATCATGAGCAGGTGCAATATTGCCATAGATGAAGTTAACTGGATTATTGATTTCGTGAGCAACACCTGCTACTAGTTGTCCCAAAGAAGACATTTTTTCACTTTGGAGCATTTGGGTTTGAGTGCGTTGTAATTCAAAGAGCGCTAACTCTAGTTGTTGAGTTTGTTGTCTGAGCTGCATTTCTGATTGTCGCAGTGCTTCTTCGGCAATTTTGCGATTGTCTGATTCAATTACCAGTCGCACGAAGTCAGTAATTGAACCAATAAAACTTTCTTCTTCTAGTGTCCACTGACGCTGAGTTGCCAGATGTTCACAACAAACTACACCAATTACCTGCCCTTTAGACCAAATCCTGGCATCAAGCATTGAGGTAATTCCCAGTGGGGTCGTATAAGTTGCAGAAAACTCCCAAGTACGAGGATCATTATGAACATCAGAAACTGCAATTACTTGTTCTTCCTTTAAAGCTTGAAAATACCTGGGGAAGTCGCAGAAAGATAATTCTAAACCATGACTGTGGCAATTATTCTCACGTTCATATAAGTCAATACATTGAATCCCTAGACCTTTTTCTGTGTATAACCAAATACTTACACGTTCGACATCAAGACCTAAACTAGCCACTTCCGTTACATATTGGATGGCAACTTGAAAATCATCGTGTTGTAGTTTTTCACTTTGCACAAGTTGCTGTAAAGCAATGCTATGTCTGCGAAAGCGTTTCTCTGTTTCTTGGCGTTCATGAATTTCCTGTTCCAACTTATTTACTGCCTGACACAGTAAAGCGGTTTCAGTTGTATTTTTTGAACCAATAAACCGAATTGAACCCACTAAAAATGAATTACCAACTTCATCAGAAAATAAGCTTTTTTTCGTAGAAATTATCTGAGTTTCACCTTGGTAATCTGTAATTAATTGTTCATGTTCATCATTCAAGCCTGTGATGAATATTTGTTCATCTCTCTCCCACAAAACATCGGCTTCTGTTTTGCAGAAGAAATCATAATCGGATTTACCAATTAGTTCTGCACGTTCATATCCCATGAACTGGCACAAGGCATCATTGACAAACATCCAACTGTGTTGTCTGTCTTTGACAAATATTGGATCTGTAATGCTGTTAAAAATACTCCACAGAAAAGTCTGAGAAGATTGTTGCGGAACAATGTCGAAAAATACCATCTTGCTTAATCCTGCAAGGTACTGACTTTCTTCTGAGCTACTCATCCCAAATCAGGGATGAGTAGCTCAGAAGATTGCCTAAGTTCTTCCTTAGTATGCCCAAAATGCCATTTAACTACACGTCTGCCCCGCCAAAATTGATTGCTGGGTTTGGACTGGGTAAGGACTAAGGTTTTTGTGATTCGGTTGGTTGTTCATGAGCTTCCCCCGATAAATTCTGAGTGCAATCTTCAGCAGCTATTGGGCTAAAGTGCGATGTCTACGACGGGCTGCGCCTACGCTTGAGATTGAATTACTGATTTTCTTCAACTGAGTGATAATTTTATTTCCAGCAATCATCACCGTAAAAGACTTTCTGTTGTCCGTTGGGTAAAAATATCGCGCACCATCCGTTTCTAAGACGCCATCTATGTAAGTCTTACAAAGGCAACATAATTGCAAATTCAGTTCCTTGATTGAGTATGGAATTAACCTCCATTGCTCCACCATGCTTTTCTACTACAATTTGATAAGCGATCGCCAACCCCAGTCCAGTACCTTTACCAACTGTTTTGGTTGTGAATAGATAATTAAAAATTTGTTGTCTCACCTCCTCTGTCATGCCAATGCCATTATCGGCAATCCGAATCGTTATATATCCAGGGGTGGACATCTCTGTAAAGATGTTGATTGCTAGGGAATCATTCACTCGCTTGCCCTGCTGCCAAACATCTTCTAAAGCATCTACAGCATTAGCTATTAGATTCATGAACACTTGATTGAGTTGTCCTGGATAGCACTCGACCTTTGCTAAGGAAGCGTATTTTCTGACGACTTTAATTTCAGGTCGCTGTCCCAACCCTTTAAAACGATGTCGCAGGATTAATAATGTATCGTCAAGTCCCTCATGAACATCAAACTTAACCTTTACAGATGTGTCAATCCGGGCAAAGTTTCGCAGCGACACGGATATTTCTTTAATTCGTTCTGTGCTAACCTGCATGGAATTGAGGAGCTTGGGCAAATCTTCTAAAAGAAAGTCTAAATCTGTTTGAGCGATCGCATTCTGAATGACAGGCGGTAGTTGGGAATAATTTTCATGACATAATTGCAGGACATGAGTGAGATCAGCAATATACTCTTGAGCAGGATGAATATTGCTAACAATGCAGTCTGATGGGATTATTCATTTCATGTGCTACACCTGCTACCAATTGACCAAGCATTGAAAGCTTTTCTTGTTGCACCAGTTGTATTTGTGCCTTTTGTAACGCTGTCGTTCGCTCTGTAACCATTTGTTCAAGATTATCGGTCAATTGCTTCAGTTGCAAATGTATTCGCACTCTGGCAATCACTTCCTCTTGTTCAAAGGGTTTGGGAATGTAATCAACAGCTCCTAACGAGAACCCTTTCACCATATTTCCAGTATCAGCCAACGCTGTCATAAAAATAATTGGGATGTTTTGCGTTAATGGATCAGCTTTAAGTTTTTGGCAAGTCTCAAACCCATCTATTCCCGGCATTTGCACATCTAACAAAATTAGAGCAGGTGGTTTATGCTGCACCATTTCGATCGCACTTTCTCCATCTTCGGCGACTCTAACCGCAAAACCTGCACTTTTTAGCGCTTGTGATAGTACTGACAAATTAGTTGGATTATCATCAACAATTAAAACAAAATCAGAGTTTTTCATGGTTATCAAATGTTTTTTATAAAATGAATTAACAAGACCAAAATCTTATTAAGGATTATTTACAGTTATTTGGACTGGCCTATCAATTGATTTAATGCCTCTCGCAATTTCCTGATTTGGAAATTCTCCGCAAGTTGGATTACTTGTTGAGCAAAATCAAAATAAACAGGATGATTACTCTTTAAGTTATTGGCTTCATGTAATATTTCATCAATATTGCCATCTTTTGCTAACTCATACAAGTTAGTCAAAATCTCAATTGAAGGTAAAGATAGATTCTGAGAATCTGACTGAATATGAGTTTGATTGCACTTTGAAAAAACTTCCGATTCTGGTGCATAAATCCATACCAAATTTAATTTTGATCGCAGTAATTCCAGCAAAGTTTCAGCTACAACAGGTTTAGATAAGAAAGCATCCGCCCCAACATCTAAACTACGATTTTGATCGCTGTCAAACACACTTGCAGAAGAAGCAATTATTGCTACGTTTTTTAACTGAGCAGATTGCTTGATGTACCGAATCAGCTCAAAGCCATTCATTACAGGCATAACTAAATCAGTAAGGATCAAGTCAGGTTGAGATGTAACAGCCCGATCAATCCCCTCTTGTCCATTACTAGCTTCTATTAACTCAAATCCAATTGGTTCTAATAAATTAAGGATTACCGAACGGTTTTCCCACTTGTCATCTACTACTAAAATGCTGCGTTTTTTGCCTTGATAGCCTGTAATAGCTCCTTGTTGTATTACTCTGGAACTTGCAGCCCATTGTTTTGCTTCTGGTAACTCTACTTCAAACCAGAAAATACTACCTTGACCAATTTGACTTTCAACTTCCAAAGTACTACCCATGAGGTAAACAATTTTTTGACTAATAGCTAATCCCAAACCTGTTCCTTCAGATTGTCGTTTGATGTCTCCTGCTTGCTCAAAGGGAAGGAAGATTTTCTGCAATTGCATCGATGTCATCCCAACCCCTGTATCTTCTACTTGAAAACGAATTTTATAATTAGTTATTTGTTGTGTTTCTTGGCTACTGACCCTGGACGAATGATTAATAACGTTTACTTTTAAAGTCACCCCTCCTTTATCTGTAAACTTGACTGCGTTACCCAAAAGATTAATCAGAACTTGCCGCAGTCTTTTCTCATCGGCGTGGATACCAACTGGGAGTTGAGAGTCGGGCTGATAGGTGAATAAAATAACTTTTTGATCGGCTTTAATCCGACAGATTTCGACTACTCCTTCCAGAAACGAAGGAAAATGGAAATCGATGGGATGCAACTCCATTTTGCGGGCTTCGATTTTAGACAAATCCAAAACGTCATTAATTAAAGTTAATAGATGAAAGCCGCATTGATGGATAATTTCAATTCCTTTGTATCCTTTTTCCGACAAGGTTTCAGTCCGTTGGAGAATTTGAGTATAACCGAGGATGCCATTTAGTGGAGTTCGTAATTCGTGGCTCATGTTGGCGAGAAATTCACTTTTGGCTTGATTGGCAACTTCGGCAACAGTTTTTGCTTCGTTGAGTTGGGCTGTTCGTTCTTCAACTCGTCGCTCTAGTTCATCATTGGTTTGCCGCAGTATAATTGCTGATCTTTGGTTTTCACTAGTTACCGCAGAGATCACAAAGGTAGTGATAGCAATTACACAAATGAATGATTGCAACAAGATCAGCGATTCATTAGGTGAGAGTTGTTTGGCAAACGAACCAAAGCCTTTAACAGTACCAAAAACCGCGATCGCTGACACAATAAGTACAGCTAGAGTTGATATCCGCGCTTCAAATCGAAATGCCGTCCAAATTAACGGCGGAATGATCATGTATTCAATCGGGTATCCCCCCGAAAAAGCGACCCGAACAATCACCATCATTGACAATAAGACGAATGCAAGTTCGATAATTTGTCGCCGATGGAAGCTTCTCGGCGATGGAGATTTTTGCAACCATGCCAGCACTAAAGGTGTAACAATTAAAATACCTGTGCTGTCTGATGTCAGCCAAGTTCGACAAATGTTACTAAATATTGACCAAGGTGCAATACCACTAATACAAAGCGTTAGTGCAGCCAAGATGGAACTGATTAGGGGACTGGGTATAGTCAGAAGCATAAATTTAAAAACATCTTGCGATCGCTCTAAGAAATGGCGACGCTTGATAAACTTATGAATTAAAAAAGTTGCTACGAAAGGAGTAATTAAGTTGATAGCCGGAATGATAGTACTAATTAAAAGATTGTTCTTAAAAAAGAAAATATAACTAACAATAAAATCACTCAAAAATATGATAGGCCAGACCCGATAGCCTACCAATAACATTCCTGCTAAAAACACACCGAATGAAGGCCAAAACGCTGATGCACCACCGACAAATGTCATGGATAAACCTATGTATCCAAGTCCGAGGTGAACAATAGGAATGGTCAGTGCTGCTATTATAAATGAACGATCCAGCTTGGGTAGGAATTGCTGCTTTATCGTAGTTTGCTGCATTTCTTGTCTCCGTGCAGATAGCTGAAGGTCAGTAACCCTCAATAAAGGTTGTCCAGTTTATAATTCCCAAAAGTAGTTGTGACTTTTATCATCAAGAATAGATATGACATAGCTGTCATACTAATTCACTAAAAGTGTGATACAAATAGCGGGACTTAAACAAAACACTGTAGCATCTAAGACGCGGCAGGAATTAATTCCAGTAAAGTCGGGGTGTTATTGTTGTGCCCCGCTTGCGGGTAGGTTGCTTTTATAGGCTATATTTCACCGTGGGAACTCCCCATTAGCGCCAGTGTCATCCCACAACGGATGTCTGATTGCGCCCTGTTCCCAGCTTCATCCTCCAGAAACCGAGTCTGGTCAATGTGGGTAGACAGGGAGTCACACCTGAGTCTGGTGGGCGGGGTTTTCACCCGCATTCCTCCAAGAGTTCAACCGCTCTGTAGCAGAGTTGGTTGGTGTAGTTATTTACGGACTGAATACTGTGATTAACTTCACAACGAATCGCACAGATACTCCCGCTAACTGAAAAGCAGTTAGCGGTGAGAGTTGTCACGTATCAAGACTTGCATTATTGCTATGGGTTGAAAACAGCAGTAAACGCTATGTTTTGGTGGGATACCCCAGTTGAGCGACGCGCACGACAAGATTATTTGGAGTTAAGCTTAATTTTGAAATGGCAGTCGCCGTTTAATAAAGAAAACTGGCAGCGTTGGGGTCAACCATTTGGTTAACAGGAACAGCGATGGCATAATTCGACAACAATTAGAGATACATTAGTCTTGACCTATTAATTTCATTGCTAGATCAAGTATGCCCAAGACTTGGAATATAAAGATAGATAACTATTTTCAAGCCAACCCCAATTGCATCATCGCCACCGCCCATGTAGACTCATTCCCTATAGACCTGCCGCTAGAACCCAACATCAGGGAACCAAACCGCAAAAGCGCGACTTACAGACAAGTCTTCGACTCACTGACAACCGAACCCGATAAATTCTTCTCTCGCCACAGTGGAATCGTTCTGTCAGCCAATAAAGTTAAGCCTATCAAGAACAAAACTGAACTGGAGCTAGAAGTCTTAGAAGCTAACGAGGGGGGCAGCGATGGCATTATCAACGGTGGCCATACAGTATTAGGGTTTGAGCAAGCGAAAAATTATAACTACAATTTAAGTCAAGCCAGAGTAAAAGTTACCATCCACATTGGACTGACTGAAGAATCAGCCAAAGATATAGCCCTGGCCTCCAACACCACAACGCCAGTAGATTCTCGCTCCAAAGTCAACGCCAGGGGTGATTACAAATTCATCAAGCAGTATTTAGCCCAGTTAGAACAGAAAGAAGATAGGAAATTCCGCATCGCTTATTATCAAAACCAAAGCGGCGCTCCCAGAAATGCCCAGTGTAATGTCACCCACTTGCTGAAGCTCCTTTACTGCCTTGACAGAAATAAATACAACCCCGACGGCAATAAACGAACCAAGCACCCAGTAGGGATGAGTCTTCCAAGTAACATCACAGACGCAGAAAGGGAAAGATTAACCGCCTTGCTGCCTCTCTTGACTCATGCTCTGTGGATAGAGCAAAGACTCTACGAAATAATCCAAGACTATATCAGCAACCCCAGAAGAAAGGGTGCTAACGACCTAGCATCAATTGATATACGTAAAACTACATTGTTGCCGGACAGTAAGTACTCTTTTGGGTTTGGTGCGCCAACTGACTTGGCACTACCAATAATCGCATCATATCGGGTATTTTTGGACAAGGACTATAAATGGATTCTGCCGTTTAACGAATTCGCCGAAGATTTTCTGCAACATCTGTGGAATAACTATTTCCGCAAATACTTGGTGTCGGAGAAAACAGCAGGGAATACAGTCGGTACAAAAATCAGTCGGAACCAGGAGATTTGGGAAAGTCTTTACATATCAGCGCAAAGTTATCTAAATCAGCACTTGGTTAAAATGGTTAACTCTAGTAAGGAAGAAGAACCGAAGGCGACACAAGGTAGAAAAGGGGGTGTGCAAGCAGCTAAGAAATGATAAAACCCTTAATAGGCAATAGTTAAAGCTAAAATTTCTTTAAATCTTTCACTGTCGAGGCGTGTAAAACTTCCCCCTTGCAACTGAAACGTGAACCATGACAGGGACAGTCCCAACTTTTCTCAGCACTGTTCCAAGCAACAACACAACCCAAGTGAGAACATACCGCAGAAACAGCGTGTATTTCTCCTGTTTGATCTCGGTAAGCGGCAACTTTATCACCATCGACAGTGACTAGCTTTCCTTCACCGATAGCCACATCTTGCAGAGATTTATTCAATCCCTTGAGGCGATCGCCTACCCAATGAGCGCCAACCTCCAAGTTTTGCTTTATACCTTGTGGAGTGAGAAAAGGAGTTGCGCGGGTTGAATCGTACAAATCAGCCGTAGGATTTTCAATGCCTAAAATCTGGTCAGAAAGTATCATTCCAGACAAGGTTCCTTGAGTCATGCCCCACAGACTAAACCCAGTTGCCACAAAGGTATGCTTGCTTAGAGGAGTTAATTTGCCTACGTATGGTATCTTGTCAAAAGAGACAAAATCCTGAGTAGACCAACGATAGTCAATGGAATCGATATCAAAGCGAGAACGGGCATAATTTTCTAAATCTAGATATTTTTCTTCAGTATTCTCCACTATTCCCACTTGATGACCGCCGCCACCAACAAGTAGCAATAAGCCATTCTTGTCAGGAGTAGTCCGAATAGAGTAGTATTTTTCTCCTGAACCGATGTACATTCCCACAGGTGCTTTCTGCTCTGCAATCCGCGCACCAATGATGTAAGAACGTTTGGGGTAAGTTTTAGCAAAGAATAATCCTTCATCGGTAATGGGAATATTAGTTGCAACGATGACATCCTGTGCCTGAATAATTCCTTTGTCAGTAGTAACTTGACAACGATTATCTTCAGCGACTTTCAGTACTCTTGTATTTTCAAATACGTAACTTCCATTACCAGGAATCTGCTTGATCAGGTGTAAAAGGTATTTGCGAGAGTGAAATTGTGCTTGGTTGTCAAACTTAACAGCACCAACAATAGGAAAGGGCAAGGAAGTTTCACGAACAAATGTGGCGGGTAGTCCGATTTTTAGTGCTGCTTCTACCTCTTTTTCAATGTCCTTGAGATGAGCTTCGGTTTCTGCGAAAGTATAGGCACTTTGGCGACTAAAATCACATGACTAATGCCCAATGCCAAATACCCAATGACCAATGACCAATGACCGATGACCGCGGTTATTGGTTGAATACTACCCACTGGCCGGAGAGAGTTATCTGTTCCCCGAGTCGCAGTGATGGAAACATAAGCGAAGACTCAGCCGCTAGGATTTTGAGAGGGGCTTGCTCTCCAAGCTGGGGTAATTGGCGTATCTACCTATAGCTTTAGGCGTACTGCCTTAGCCCAGATGAGTAACGCTCGCATCCCACTGCGAGTAATTCAGGAAATCTCTCTTCATCGGAATTTGGAGTAGTTGCAAAAATATTTTGAAGTGTCGGATGAGCAGGTTTTGAGGGTGGCGGCAAGTTTGGCTATGTTATCGCCTGTGGCTAGAAATGGTGTAGAGACAGTTATTGATGAAAAAAGTTAGAAATGGATACTAATAGTCCCCTAAACAGGGACTTGAGGCATTTTGCAACTCGTTTGAGGGGTACAAGCGCAGGTAGGTAATGGCTCTGGAAATCACTCACTATAACCGATTTCAGCACTATGGAGAAATTTCTGCTTACTCGCTTGTCAAGACTGAAAAGTATGAAAAGCAATGTTTAGACCAGTCAAAGTGGTTGAGACTAGCACTAAGCTTTACTTATTCCTTCTATTAGTAAGGTTTTTAATTCTTCTAATTGCTCCTCTGATGTTTCAATTTCTAATTTCATAACACTACTATTTCCAGTTCTACCAAATAATTCAATTCTAAATATTCTTTTATATGGTTCAGCTATAGTAAATCCAACGAAAGAACGGTAAGAAGTAAACGAAAACACTTTTGGCGTTCCTACAGGAAGTTCTTGACCAGACGAAATATATTCAACAGTACGAGGTTCGGGAATTGTATTAGCATCAGGAATAATTTCTATTCCATATTCTGTAAAAACGTAAGTTCTTCTATCATTGATTACTATTGGTCTAAATTCTAATGCCATATATTAACTGTAAAAATAATATTTAATTATAAATGCTAGTAATAACGCTCACTTGAAAAAATCTTAACTATCTATTATGTCAAGCAATCTGGCAAAATTTGCTAAAACTCGCCAATCACTCATACTATTTTGGCGACTCTCGATACTTGGCGAGATTTATGAATAAGCAAGAAGCAGGGGTAAATATAGCGTAGTTGGCACTAGGGTCAAAACAGTACAAATTTACCTAAAACTGAGGTCCGTAGTATGCCAATTACAGGCATGAAGCCCTTGTTCTTCCGTTACAACCTTGCCTAACAAGAAGCAAACAAGGCTTGGATGATTTATCAAAAAGCAATAGTTAAAAATATTACGCAGAAATACTTTCAGCCTATATTGCCCCTAGTTTCAGCTACGATATATCTACCTCAAATTGAGGGTTATCACCCAATTATACTGAGAATAGGTCAATCTTGGATAGTAAACTAGCTCTTCCCCAATCCGGGAAAAAATTTGCTCCAAACACTTTGTCCTTTAGAGGTTGAATCTCCTTGCATAACATCAAACGATCCTTGCTGCTGGGCAAGAATCTCCTGCATATTAAAAGCATGAACCGCCTGGGCTAACTCTGGATTTTCTGCCAAAAGTTCATCTTCCAAGTCTAACTCTTGTTGCAACATCTGGGCATTTCGATGCAAGAACATCTGATGATTGTGCCGCCGTCTAATCTCCTCTTCAGTCAGGTGTAACTGTTCTGAAAAACTTAAATCATCGTATTAGTTATACATCTTCGTGAACTCCAATTCAACTAAAGTATTCGGCTGAAAGTTCCATCAAGTATTTCAGAGCCAAGCAATCACCGTAATTTGTATATGTTTGAGCGATCGCCTGGAGTATGAACGGTATATTATCCGGTGTAACGTTTTGAAACTGAATAGCTAGATTAAATGCTGAGTTCTCATCTTCTGGCTCCAGGCGCGGCGCATCAGCCCACACTATTAAACCTCGTTTATCAAGTTCTGCTAAAGAAATATCGTTTACAGCATCAACAATTGAATTAGGTGCATATTTTAGCAAGAGCTTAATCATAGATAATCCCTCCATAAAGTAGCTGATATCCCAGCCTCAATCTCGTAATAAATTCGTCAGTATTGCGATTCCCCCAAACAGGATTACTACGGCTTTTTATCCAGTTGATTGGACTATGACAAATCTCATTATGACAACGGTAGCACGTAGGAAATGTAGATTGACCAATGATGTCGTTGCCGTAGTAAGCGTGATGGATCTCTTCACTTTTCTTAGTCAGGCAGACTACACAATAATTGTGAGTTTTTCTGTGTGCGATCGCTACTTGTTTTTTATACTCTTTAGGATTACCATATCGAGCATTCCAGTTTAATCGTCTGTGTAGCCGAGATTTTCCAGTAATAGAGTTACCCCCTTTTCGTTTAACTCTTGCCCCGTTAATTCGTACCACTTTTGTTTGATTTCCTGAAAATGTGGTCTTCTCCCTAATTCTGTTGCCCATTTTCTAATTTCTTCGTACCAGTCAACCTGCTGCTGTGAGGATTGTTGATTATTTTTAGAACTATCAACAGTGTCACTATTCGGTTTGGAATCCTGTTTTTGTTCCAGACCTTTAATATCAAATTCCGGGATTAGAGCAACAAAAGGATTAGATCGAGTGGGAATTACTAGGGCATATCGAACTCCGGCTTTATCCAACATTTCGCAAGCCTGTCGCAAGATTTCAAGAATTTCTTTTTTGACATTCAGAAAATCCTGGGGATGGTCAAGGATATAACTTGATGTTTGCCCCATCGCAATAAAGCAAACATTTTTCAAGGACGGGCGGCTAAATCCGGTTTCCCCAGAGAGTGGGGACTGGCCCATAAATAAACCATGACCCTTTAACCCAGCAGTGAATTTGATGATATAGTTCCAAAAACCTTGCAAGTCTTTGGCAGTATCAGCATCAACCATTCCCGGAAGTCCCTTGCCACCACCAAATACAGAGTCCACCTCATCTTGAGCAAGAAATAATTCGGGAACACCCTGACATTCACCACCAACTTTTGCAACCCTAGCTTTTTGTTGGTCAATCATGTTAGTGGCGAAAGTAATCCAATCTCTTAAGGCTTTCATGCCGTCAAACTTACGGCTGAACTTGCACAGCCATCTGGTGACATCATCTTTTGGATCGCTGCCAATGACAATTGCCGGACTTTGAGATTTTGCAGCAATTTTATTAATAATCACTCCAGCCAGAGTTGACTTGCCGGATTGTGTGCCACCAGAAAGGTAAAAATGGTGATTGCTGCGAAGAGTCATATTTTGATTAGATGCAGCATCACATAGTTCATCAATCCAAGCACCATCAATTCTGATGTACTCAGGATAATTAGCAGCGATCGCTTGCAGAATTTTCATCGCACCCGGATTAATCACGGACTGCACCGACTCTTCACCGATGTCAGCAATATCTGGATTAGGAATACCAATCGGTGAAGGTGATTGTTGTGCTGGTGGTTGGGGAAGAGTAACCAACCCCTGCAACTGATATTCAGCAATCCACCGGGGGCGCTCTTGCACTGGTAGCCGATTCACGTAATCAGCAACTCTGCGTTTAGCTGCGATCGCAGTGGTGACATAATCATAAACAGCCTCACCTTGTAAATGCTGTTTAAGTGCTTTGAGGTCAGCTTCTAGCAAAGACTGGTAAACTTTTTCCTTACTTTCGCTGATTTGGGCGGATACCCCAAATAAGCCAGCACTCACTGTTCCCGCACCAAGTAGCATCCCGGTTGTTATTCTGTCAGTGTTTAAGAAAAAAGGAGCAGACAGGCATAATACTGCACTCGCTCCTAAAGAACATAAAATACTCCGTTCTGCATGAATAACGCTACTGGCAGTTAGACGTTGTAATTCAAATGGCATAAACTTATCTCACCCCCAAAGCAACACCAGCTGCAACTAAAGTCAAGAAGATAAACAGAAATATGACTCCAGGCATTAATCCAATAATGAAAGTTTTGCGGTTAAAGCCGAATCCTTTAATGACTAAACCGCCAAAGTTGAATAACCCCAGAACTATGCAGCAGATGGAGATTATGCCAATAAACCAAAGAATGTATCGACTAACGGGGCTGGCAACGGATAAATAACCCATAAACATAGAAAAGCCAACCCCAGACACTGCATATCCTACATGAGAGAGCTTAATACTTTGCATAACCTAAAATCTGAATGAATCTCCCACTTCATCAAATGCTTTCTCGTATCCTCCAAGTTGACGCTGTTGCTCCTGCGAACCAAAGGCATGACGGATCACTGCCTCCCCATGTAATCCCCTGGTTCGCTGCAAATCTTCCTCAACCTTCATGGCTTCTTGGGAATATGCCAATTGGTTTTTATACATCTCTGCCAAGGATTGCAACTGCTTGAGCCTGTGCCGAGAAAATTTAGTGTGCAACCACTTCTGTGCTTTCAAATTGCCAGCTACTTCTGCCTCATCCAAAACCTGTTGTGCTGTAGTGTAAGCTGGCAATGTGTAGCGATCGCGGATTGATGAAGGTAAATTACCCTCAATTTGTGTTGCATCCCCAACTCTTAAATCCGTTGATACTACTCCATCACCTTTACTACCAAACAAACCAGGAAGCCATTTACCTAACATTGCTTTCTCCCCTTTAACTACTAATTAAAGAATCCAGAAGTCAGTAGTCAGAAGCCAGAATAAAGAATTGTAGTACTGAATAAACAGGCTATAAAGCATTAAATTTTCGCTTTTCAAATCTACCTATTCAGTTCTCCTGAATTCTGACTCCTGACTCCTGACTCCTGTGTATAAGTTTGCTGAACTTGTTGAACTTGTGACCCGATGTACCGGGTTATGCCATATATCCCCATGAACGAAAACATCAATACTGTTATTGCTGCGATCGCAGTTTGAGCCATCATTCCCCGTTGCATCAATTCCTCAATCTGTCTATTGGAATGCGATCGCACTCTCGACTCATCAATAATTTGCTGGACTACCAGGAATTCTTCTGTTGTCAGGTTTTCTAGTGTCAGCCCTGACAGATTCAATTCCCCGTCCTTCTTCAGGTGAATATTTAATGCTTTGCGATGGGTTTGGTCTTGTTGCTCCATATATTGCCACGCCCAAAACGAGGGTTAATAGCAGCAGATTTAGTACTGCTGCTAATCCAATCAATTTATTCGGTCGCATTTGTTGGGCTAATGCCGAAAATACCCGCAACGAGTTCGTCACCGATTGCACGAAAGGAATCTACGTCAGCTTCCTCCTCCATCGCTTTAGAGACAAACTTACTCACCACGTCCTTGGGGGCATTGCGGATCGTTGATAACAACTGGTCAGCTTTGTCGGTTGTGTAAGCATCAATCCCGACGTTGAGAACATCCTCCAAAGATTGAATTTCTTGGTTTGAAACCTGGGATGCGTGAGCGATCGCTCCTTGCAGTGGAGGAATGGATTTACGGCGGGGTGAGTTCTTACCTAATTTACCGTTGCTATTCTTGGACTTGCCATTGGTAGCCAGTTTCCCGGACGTTTGCCTAAGCTCAAGAATCTGAGTAGCGATCGCTTGGGCTTGTTGATCGGTCAATTGGTCGATGTCAGCGTTAACTTGGGCGCAGAGGTCAGCGATTTCTGACTCAGTGGCTTCTATATTGTAGGGTTGAAGGAATTGTTGAACTTTTTCCATAAAATGCTTCCATTTATGCAAGTAATAGTGTTATTTTAGCATCCATTTATTTGGTATAGCATTAAAATTAGGAAATAGGACGCTAAAAAGTATAATTATGGAATCTAATTGGCATCATAAATATGGCAGATAAACGCGATCGAAGATTTTCCGTTAACCTTCCCTTAGTTAAAGAGATACGCCTGATTCTATGGGGACACACCAGAGGAGTAAGCAAAACTCGTATGGCAGAAGCAATTTTGATTGATCGGGTTTCCAGCGATGGAAATTGGCGAGAAGTTTGTCAGGACTTAAAACAAGAAGCTGCGATTAATCACTCAACAGTTGGTGAGTTAATTGCAGGCATACTCAAAAACAATGGCTTGAAAGACGTGTTGGATATTGAAACGGTTGACTGGGAAACATTTTTAGTAGACGAATCAGCAGTACCTACCGAGGAGTAAACTAAAAAGCTATGGAAAAATATCCTTTAGACTGGCTAAAAACCTCATGTGAGCAAGTCTATTGCCATCCCATAGCAGAACGTACTTGGCGCAAATGGTTAAGATTGTGCCAAGTTCCACAGTACGCTAGGGAAGTGGTAAAGGAACAAGCTATGTGGTTATTGACTTTGACTTACATGAAGAAGTTAGAGCCAAATAAAAAATTCACCCTGTTTCAAATTAAGTTTAAACTCTCAGGAAATCCATTTGCCGAATTGCATCTAGCTGAAGCAATTTATAACGCTTGTTACACCAACGCAGTTGGAAAGGACTTACCAGAAATCATTCTTAGAGTCACAGGTAAACAGGTAACAGTACGAACACTTTACCGTTGGGCACGAAAACAGCAAGTTACTTTCAAAGCTTCTAAACGTTTAAGTCGCCCAGAAGTAGAGCAATGGATACGATGGGCTGTGGCTTAATAATGGGAAAGGGGGAAAGGGAAATGGGGAATGGGGAATGGGGAATGGGGAATGGGGAATGGGGAATGGGGAATGGGGAATGGGGAATGGGGAATGGGGAATGGGGAATGGGGAATGGGGAATTATAAAGTTTTCTCCTTTGCCCCTTCTCCTTTTCTTCATTAATTGGGGGGCAGAATTCGCCCCTCTTTTTTATTAGACCTCTTGCAGGGAAAAGGGNTAAAGGAAAATTCCATCCCTCCTCCCNNNTCCCCGCCCCTTATTCTCAGATGGCCCNCCAGCTTCACCTTTATCCGACAAATGCCAAGAAGTCTTTCGNNGATGTCGCAAATCAAGTGTGCCGTGACATTTTAAAATGCTCAAAACCCTTATTCTTTCGTTGCGACATCGTGCCGCTTTTTCTGAAACCCTTATATTTCTAGTGTCACAGCCATTATTTTCTAAAACTCCCTCCCTGCAATTATTAGAGCCATTTTTCTCCCTTTTTTGGCCGCTTTCCGTGCCGCTTTTGTTTTTTAACTTGATTTTTGAGTGGTTAAAAATGCCTCAAATCCTGTCGGGGTAAAGAGTAGAGATGTCACAACTCAAAGCGGCACACTTGGTCAAGTTTTGAGAAAAACAGGCTTTTGGGGCTTTTTTTATTAAAGCCCGATTTTTCACACCGCCTCTAAATACTGTGTCAGATTCTCAATCTTGCGCTGGCAAAAGTCAATCTCGCCTTCTATCTCCAAACGCAACTCCTTCTCAGGTGGTAATTGAACCCCAGATTCGGAAATATATTCGACCTGTTCATCTTCGGTGCTAACTAATATTGCATATCGCCATGAACCATCTCGTTCAGGAACCACCAAGTTTTCAAATAGACAATACTGAACGCCTACAATCATCCCCTGCTTGGTTCTTTGCCCTAACGAGTATTTTGGTGATGTCCAATGATTGGGAATAGTGACAACTTTTGAAGTTTCCATACGATTGTTCCTATCTTTGTTTTGATTGTGGTTGTACTATTCGCTGCTGCCTTTTCTCCACCAAAATCTGACCGATAGCTCCTCCAGTACCCAGC
This sequence comes from Nostoc sp. GT001, assembly GCF_030382115.1. NCBI lineage: Bacteria > Bacillati > Cyanobacteriota > Cyanophyceae > Nostocales > Nostocaceae > Nostoc > Nostoc sp. GT001. The sequence continues at coordinate 230,781 of NZ_JAUDRJ010000001.1, read as the reverse complement.
CCTAACATGACTGTAGCAATCGTGTACATTGTATATCTGCCAAAAATTTGTACTCCAATGTACCCAATAGATATGGCCGCTAATGTACCAGTGAGACTTACAACGATTGTTTGTGCTTGATTCCGTTCCATAATTAAAATGCCTTTCCCTGATAGAGGTTATGATTTAAATGATTTTGCTGTTACGCGAACGCGCTACCCCGGAGCAACTTGAACTTATGCTGCGTTCTCACAAGTTTTACATTAGAACCGCAGTTGATATCGAACGTCGGGTGCTGGTTGGTGGTGGTGGTCTACACGCTGATTGTGAAGAAAAGTTGCTAGATGACGGCAGTAGACAACAAGATATTTGGGCTGCCAGTTTTATGCCGATAAGTGGAAAAATCATTTATGAGTCGATGGTTAATCTTCGTCCCCGGCAAAATAGATCAATGGAACTTTTAGACCCTAAAATTAGAGAAAGGGTAGCTCAACTGATTAACGAGTTCCTAGGAAATTTATGATCGAAGTGACACCAAAGCAACAAATTTTTATGCAAGATGATGTGACTACACGTTTACGTCGTCTAGCTACACACTTGTCACAAATTCAATCTTTGTGGACTCAAGGCTCATCAGAGGATTTAATACTGGCTTTGGTTGATGAAAGCAGATACTTTGTTGAGTGGACTGTGCCAGACATGGTAAAGGCAGATGATATTGACCGAGCCTGTGAGTTAGTTGATTTAGTTCGTCTTCTGACTCGTTGGCTATTCCATTGGGACGATATTTGGACTGATGCTGAACAAAAGCAATCTGCATCTGTTCAAATTTCGTATTGGTTACAGCGAGTTTTGGAAATATCACGTACAGAACCGGAATCACTGAGTGCCTGAAGTCTATGAAGTCTTTCTCTGTTTGACCAACACCGAACGCAAGTACTGTCGGCAAGCTGCTTCTCCCCGGTGTATCAGAATTCGCAGCGCCTGTATTTCCTGGATTGGAGAAACACAGATTTCAGCAATCGCAGCAATCAAATTCTGTTGCTGATGCACGTAATCTTGAAGCTGCTGCTCTAGCACAGCAATCTTGGAGTTTAGTTGTTGTATCTGCCGTAACGCTTGCGTCAGGGACGATTCTTTGTTTCGAGAGCGATTATTTAGGGTTAATGTCATTTTCTTGCTCCTTCTTTAGATAGTTGAAAGCCTTGCCAATCGGGGCATTCCACGCTCTCAATGCCTTCGGGATGAACAGAACAAATTAAAGGGGAGCCGTTGTAAGAGATCCCGTGATAGTATTTGCAACCTATACAACTGGTGGGTCTATTTAAAGGTCGAGGTCGGCGCAACATAACTTGGTCAATTTCATTTTGACCAGTAATTCGGTCAACCATGAATGCTGTGATCCCAGTCCCGGCTATTGCTCCACTAATGACGTACATGATATTTCTGCCGAGATATTGAGTGCCGAAATATCCACAAATAATTATTGCTGCTGCTGCACTAATACAAGAGAGAAAAACTGGTCGTTTCATATTTATTGCTGTTTTTTGGGTGGTTCGTGCTTAGATAACAGAGCGGCAAAATCATAAATCGTTACTGTTGGTTTTGGTTCCGGCTCCGATTTTGACTCTATTACCAGTTCTGGGCTACCCAAACCGACTGCATTTTTAATTTCCTGCTCCATATTTAGGTTCTCCTTGTTGATTAATTTGCTCCACCTGATCAATTGCATCCACTATTTGTCCTAAAATATTGAACGCATCATTTAGCACCACATTTTTTGATGTAGAGAAATACTGCGAAGACTGAATGTTGCGATAATCTCGGCTACTGCCAACAAGCCGCAATGTATGTTGACAGCCTTGTAAGATAGTCCGAATCTCTGTTGACGCTCTGCGATCTAAAGACACACAGATTCTCTAAAAGTTTTTGCCGTATCTCTTAGATATCCGACTGTCAGCCACTGTATATTGGGTTAAATCGAATAAACTTAACTGAATATTCAATGACTCATAGGCATGGTTCCTGGACTCCCCACCCATCGGTAGCGATATCTTCACAGGCATAACTTTCCGAGAGTCCCCCGGTAGAGTCTTTTTAATGTTTTTAGGGAAGACTAATCCCACACGTTTTGCAATTGTTCGAGAAGCTTTTGTGTCAGCGTGTTGTGTGTATCCACAGTTAGTACAGAGAAATTTTTCTCCACTGCGATTACTCTTGTCAGTATGTCTGCACTGTGGACATTCCTGACTGCTATGCTTGGGATTAACTAGAATAACTGGTTTACCAGATTTAGCAGCTAACCAAGCAATTTTGGCGAATAAATCACCCCAAGCACAATCAAGGATAGCCTTGTTTAAACCACTCTTGCGACTAGCACCATTTCTCTTATATCCACCTTTGCCATCACGTTTTGGTTTGGCACGCTTAACCATGTTCTTGATGTTTAGGTCTTCACGTCCAACAGCATCAGCAGTTTTGACAATCTTACTGGCTGCTTGCCAATTGTAGCCGTCTCGATGTTGTGCTAATTTATGTTGTTTTCTGGCAATTCTAGCGTATGCCTTGTTTTTGTTTTGAGAACCCTGGCGCTTGCGGCTTATGGCACGTTGACGCATAGTTAAACGTCTAGATGTTTTGATGTTAGTTGTAACTCTAATATTTTCGACAAAACTACCATCTGATAAAGCTACAAGCTTATTCACACCAACATCAATCCCGACTACTGATTTGATTTGAGATATTGACTTTTCTTTCGGTAGTTCTTGGGGTATTTGAACTAACATCGATAAGAACCATTGACTACTCCCCCGAATGAATTCGGGGGATTCTAAAAGGATGCTACGCGACGGGTTAAAACCACGTCGCTCGGCTTCTTTTTAGCTGTCACCCAGATACAGATCCGGGTGGGGTGAGTCAAAGCACCCCTAGACACTCCACTTAAATCAAGTCCAAGTGTTGTGCTTACTTTGCGGATGATGTTGGCAGCACCATTGCAATCTGCATTGATGTACCAGTTCATTGCTGTTCTAAACAGTCCACGCTTTATTCTGCGACCAGAAGATTTCCAGCTATCGGGTTTTTCACCGTGTTTTGGGAGTGTATCAGCATCTACAAACGATGCAGTAGAGGTGTTTGCTTCTTCTGTTTCTACAAACTCAATGCTGTACTGTTGGCATAGTTGCTCAATTCGCCCTTTGAGTCTAGCAGTTGGGATTTGAACAAATTGTTGATTGCGTTTCTTTCCTAAATTAATCTCTTGTTTGATACCTTGCCCCCATCCAAAAATAACTCTACCAATGCGATTATCTAGACAGTGGTTAATAACAATTCTTCCCACTTGATTGATAGCATCTCTGATTTGGCGGTTACGTTTCTCGGTGATGGTGGCAAGTTTATTAGACCAAAACCCTTGAGGTTTATTTTCTTTAATCGTCGCTACTTGTTTGTTATACCAACGATTTAAGCTTTTAATGTGTTTGCCATCAACAATGAAACTTGTACCTACGTTAGAAAGGCAGGTTAACCAGTTGTTTAGTCCGTGGTCAATACCCAGTACATTGCTTTTATCCACATCTGGTTTTACCGTAGTAGTTTTGTAAACAAACTCCGCATAAAAACAACGGTTTCTAGGTAGAATTCTTACCTCTTTAATATCATCAAATCTTAAATTTGACGGCATTGGTAGAGAGAAAGAATCTAGCTTAAACCAAGCTTTTACTTGAGATCCGAGAGGTATTCTAATCTGTCCATCATTTAGCTTTAGTGCTTGTTTTGGATAACTAACTAGATTAAAACCATTCTTTCTGTACTTTGGTGGTCTAGGTTTATCCGCTAACTTACCACGATTGTACAAAGCGTTAAGCTGTTTAAATGATGCAAAGGACTCATACACAGAACGACACAATTGTTGTGCTGCCTGAGAGTAGAGTGTTTGGAAATGACGATTTGATTTCATTTCGCTATCTAGCTCAAACTTGGTTATATAGCGTTTGCCCTTAAACCATATTTGACGAGCATAGTAGACGGCACAATTTGATAGTTTGTTTGCTTCAGAACAGATAAATTCTAAAATCGCTTTTAAGTTTTTATCCACATGAATCAAAACTTGTTGACAACCGTACAAATAAATCACCCCCTTAGTATTATTAATTATCTCATTGCTTGCATCTTTACAATATTAAGATTACGTGGGGAATGCGGGATAAATCCCGCCGTATCGCATTTCATCCCCTGTCTAAAGCACGAAACACGCAACTGCGTTGCTGTTTCTCAAGGGCTTTCATGCTCTCGTTGTTTTCAGGGCAATATTTAGATCAGTTGGAATAACACCATGTTTCAACACAGGGCAAGTTAGTGGACAATACCCACCATATTCGACTCTGGTTTTCAGATCGCAGTAACTACCCCAAGCATAATTAACTGGTTGATCAGCATTCTGATTATTAGTATTGTATCCAATCTCTCGTTCTCTAAGTGCATAGTTTCTATGCTTCTTGAGAGTGATTAACCACTGTGACATTTTTGCTTGTTGAAGCTGACAGGGTTTTAACTTAAAGTTCCATCGGACTAGCATTTTTATCACCTCGCTTTCGGCGTAGAAGTGTAGAAATTGATTTTTTCATATTCTTGAAACTATGACTGTGACAAAACCCGTTTTTGTTGTAGCTGCTTGTATTCATCCCAATTCTTGGGATTATGAGGTGATAAGATTGATTCTTCAAACTCCCAGTTTTGAGAATTGGTATCGAAAAACTCAATGGCTGCATCAAAACCACACTGTAAAAATCTGCTGTATGATTCTTCCGAGCAAAGAATTGATTCGACAATTGCAGTCAAAAGTTTGAGATTGATTTCAGTAGCAGCACCTTCTTTGTGAAGCCATTCAATTGTTTCTAGCAGTTGTTGTTTAGCAGAAGCCGCAGTAGATGGTGGTAATGCTGCAACGGGAGTAAAACCTGTTAGTTGTTTCATGTTTGATTGGCTCAAAAATTATCTATTTCTGCAACACCTTCATCAGTTACTACTTTGCGCTGAGATTTGGCTTTGCTAATCTGGAATTCGTTCGCTTTAATTACAGGTATTGCAGCCTCTTTAACTGCTGCTTTTGCTTGATGATAGAGAAATTGAACTACACCATCTGCATCTTCTTCATCCTCCACTTGTGCCCAAAGTGAGCAGCCCAATTCGAGAGATTCATAATTACCCAAGTTAAACTTTCTCGAATAGTTAATTGAAACAGTACCGATTTTCATTGACTTGTTTGAACCGCTAATTTATGTAGTGGCGACTCAAAGGTGAATCGCCTTTTCCGTGTCTAATTACCGCTTGTTAACTTGCGGCATAACTGTCTGATTCTGCGCTTGCAGAGATAGCCGTGCCTCAGTTTCCGAAACCGGGGATAATGCTGGTGCAGTGACAGCATTACTAGCCCATCGCTCATAAGTATCATTCGTCACCCAGTGAACTGTTGCCCCAGATTCAGCACCAGAGCGAATCATCTCGGCTGCAACGAGTGCGTCTTTTTCAAAATCAGATTGAGGATTGCGATAGCTCCACTGAATGAACCAGTACGTTCCTAGCGCCCCTTCCACTTTCTGAAACTCAGCACAGAAAATGTAGTTTTTGAGTACGCTAGCGATCGCCTGATAACAGAACTCTTTGGGATCTTCCGGCATCCCTTCCTCACACCACTGCTGGAAAGCACGATGGGCGAAGTGATTGTACAGTCCGGCGAAATTGTCTTTACTGCGGCGGTGGATCAGGAAAGAAAGCAGCATAGAGGCTGGCCCCTTAAACTGGTCTTTTAGTCCGCCAGCAACAGGAATTACCCAAAGTTCGGTAAATGGTTCATTGGTGAAGTTCTCGTTGATAGTCAATGCACGGTCAGGGCGGGAGATTGCGATCGCAAAATCAGCCTTGTTACCTTTGAGATATCCTCCTGCTTGTGCTTCTAGAATTGTCAATTTTGGGGGACAATCGAGAAGAAATTGCCCGTACTCTTTAGCGCAATTCGCTTGTAGTTTCGGTTGGCTGGGTGGGATGAGAAAGACGCTGTTGTTGATTTTGATGATTTCCATAATTGCGTTGTTGTTGCTAAAAATTGCGTTGATACTGGATACTGTTCGACTTAGCTATTTATGACAATTCCAGGAATTGTTTTTAATTCGTATTTCAGCACTTCGAGTTGATATAGCCGCTTTTTAATCTCTGCTTCTAGAAGTGTTTTTAATTCCTGCGGCTTGAGCAATTAAATCTCATTCTCTAAGTGATTTTCTTCACTATTATCAACCATCTCAATGCTGAGTCTTGTACATAAATCACTAGCTTTTACACCAATAATTCCTGGCTCAATTTCAGTAGATAGTTCCTCAATTATTGAATGAAAACCAGGGTCTTCATCATTAATTTCTATCTCCATCAAACCTGCATTATTCGATACAACAGTTGCCCAAGTTGGCAAAAATTGAGGAATACTGGTTGCGTAGAGTTTCATACTTCTACCTCTTGATTAAACTTGACTTCAACAATTTCTTCTACACAACCCATTGCCTCACCCAAGTAATGCAATGTATCACCTACGTGAGTTGCTGCCTCTGGGTCAATCCTTTTATCAGCAATCAACTTGAGCCAATTTTCATCTTGAGCGATCGCCTGAATGTTCAGATAGCACGAGTTAAACTGTTTCAGTATTTCTATCGGTTTCATTGATTTATCCGATGAGTTGCGTGGTTGTATTCAGATAAACTGAGAAATTGATTTTGCTCTTTACTTTAGAGGTGGGTTTTCCTGCCCACCTATTTTTTACGCTGCTACCAAATCGCTAGTTTCTGGCATTGGTACGTATTTCTTCAACCGTTCCCATTCTTCATTTGTCAGCGCGTCAAATTCAATATCTAGCAACTCTTCTTCTGTGGGTGGTTTTTCTGTAGCCGCTGTTAATCTACCTGTCATCACCATGAAGTCGTTCAATCCCACTGCTGCATTTAGCGACTCGGCGTATCGAATCTTATCTACTGCATTTGACCAATGAGTAATGTGTTGAAATATCACTCCCAGCATTGAATGACCTTTGTACACGCGATAAACTCTGGGGCAAGCTCCATCCACGTATACGAGTTTGTAGGGAGGAATCTCTTGCACTTCTGCATTGGGGTCTGTTGGAGGGAGGAGAATTTTCTCTTTTGGATTATCCAACTGGGCTTCTTGAAGAGAAAGTGTGGTAATCATATTNNNTGTGCCATGATGATTTCGATTGTCTAANATTTCGGTTGAACGGCGATTGCATAACTCTAGGACTGCGGTCGCCTTTTTCACTTTTACGGCTAGGGATTTCTTACACCTCTGCATTCGTATCTGTCGCAGGTAGGAGAATTCTCTCGTGACAGTCACCTACTTGAAGTAAGAGGTTACTTGCTGCACTTTGTGTCATGATTATTATTTCTAAAGCAGCGATTGAGCTTTGAAGGCGATTGCTTTTGTCTTGGGGCAGCAATCGCCCTTTTCTCACTTCAGCAACTTACGCCGCTACTGCCGCTCGTACTCCTAACGACGCAATCACTTGTTCGGCACTGCCAGCAACCCGATTCACTCCGTACTGCCTCGGTCTTGCGTACCACCGTTCTTGATTGCACCCGACGAAGCCAACAAAACGCCCGTCTTGGTAGAGTTTGGTGCTAAACGAGAGCCAGTCGATCTCTCCGTGGTACAGACCGAAAACAGTGCAGGCTTCCTCTAATTCATCGCTTAATCGCTCGTTGCGCTCCAGGGGTGTTTCTGGCAGAGTCGCTTTGACTTCTGCAACTCTTTTTGCGAACCAGTTGCGATCAAATGGTAGTCGTCCGCCTTCCACGAACTGCACCCATACTGTGATTCCGCCTTCGATCCAAATGGTGCGAACAGATGAAGATTCAACTTCGATAATCTCGCCAATGATGCGGCGGTCACGAGATGTTAGGGGGTCTTTGGTTGGCGCTACAGCTTCGGCTTGGGATTCGAGAAGGTAGTTTAGTTCTGCTTGGGCTAGGGCTTGCTCGTCTTTGAAAGGAACGTGAGCAAATGTGGTTAGTGTGTTGAGATTTAAGCTTGAAGGTGCTTGCTCTGTATAGGTTGAATGCGTCATAATTATATTCCTGACTCATGTTTTGGGTTAGGTTTTCACAAAGGGCGATCGCTAGTTTTCCAGACAGGGTGATCGTCTTTTGTTTGTATATCATGAATCTAATATACTATTTTGGCTAGCCACTGTCAAGACACAATCTAGCCAATTAACTGATCTACATAGGCTTTAGACATTAGTAGAAGTTATAGCCACTGGCTAGACCGTGCTTTATAGTGTAAATAGTTGTTTAAATTCAAAGAAGAAAAGATGGCAGACGAAAGAAAGCTTTCTACTAGGAAGCGTGGCGCTCAGATGAATGTAAGGCTTGATGAGAGCTTGTACGTTGAGTATAAGGAGTTGCTAGAAAAAGAAGGAACAAGTATGACTGAAGATATAGAAAGCTACATTAGAGGTAGACTCGGTAGAGAAGAGAGTGAAACTAATGTTGTTGATATCAGGCAAGTTATAGAAAGACAACAACAAGAGATAGCGGAGATTAAAGCAGAACTGGGAAAATTAAGGGCGGGCTAGCCGCAGAAAATCAACAACTCAAGAGTCAGCTAGAACACATGCTAGCCAGCGCCAAAAATCTCATAAATCTAGCAACAAACTCGCCTCCTATAGAACAATAGGGGGCGAAGCTTTTAAAGGGTGGTGATATCTGTCTAGCCCAGTTGCTTTTGTGGCTAGCCTAGTGCTAGACTCAAAGCAATTATGCTGACAAATTCAAACCCCCAGCGATTGTTTTCGAGGCAGGCGCTGAGGGTAGTTCCACAAACGCTCAGGTTTATGGTTAATCAAACAATATCAAATCTTCTTGCACCATGCACAGAGGATAATACCGTTATTGACTACAACCCCGGANACAACATCGCTTTTAGATTATGGTGTTGTCAACACCAGCATCCAGGAAACCTTCACCGCCATTGACCGGTTCGAGTGGCAAGCATCCGATGAACTTCGACTGATGCGAGATAAAGGCTATTACGAAGATGGTGGACACAAGAGCTTTGAAGCTTACTGCGAAAGTGAGTTGATCAAACACGGGGGATATCGCCGGGTCAGAGATTTGCTGTCTGCCAAGAAAGTAGTTGATACTCTGCCAGAGTCACTCAGGGAAAAGATTACTAAACCCTCTCAAACTCGCCCCTTACTCCGGCTGGTTAAAACTCCTGATAAGTTACACGAAGCTGTTGCGATCGCAGCCAAAGAAAAGCCCTTCCCCACTGCCGCAGACTTCGCCAAAGCAGTACAGAAGGTCGTTCCAAACAATACGTCACCCACTAGAACCAGTAGCACAAAACAAGAAAAAGTCAAAACGCAATTGTGTAATTCTGTCACTGTTTCTTCCCTTTCACATCCCAGATATGGGGATTCGGGAGTGATTGAGGCAGATACACCCAATAACTATCAGCAGATTGTCACCTTTAGCGATGGTGAAAGGTTGTTGATCAACAATGCTGATTTGACTGGTTTAAATGACGCAATTGTGTCATTCTCAGCAGAGCGCACATACCCAAAAGAATATTCTGAAGCAATCGCAGCACTCAAGGAACAACACCAGCAAGAGTTAGAGCGCTTACAGCAGGAATTGAGGATTGGGCTACAGTCAGAAGCCACAGCCAGAGCAGAAGAACAAGTGCAAGAGCAAATCCAATCTCTGCAAAACCTGTACAAGCAGCAGAAAGAGCAAAACATCCAGTTGCAGGAACGGCTGGATGAAATGGAGGGGTTGAGGAAGCTGGAGATTGAGAATCAACAACTCCAGCAACGTATTCAGGAATTGGAACGTGCCGTAGAAGAACGTCCTGTCCAACAGTGGGGAAATACGATGACCCAGCAAGCGACCAAAGCGTTGAACAAGCAAGTTAAACAGGCGTTGGAGAAAACTATTGATTTGCGATCGCTAGCCCAGGAACCCCCAAAAGAAAATGCCCAAGAATGCTTACGACTCATGGGCATGGCGCTGAAAAATCTCGCTAGTGCGATGAACAACGCCCAAGCTTTGGAAGCTGCGGCAATCATTCTAGGGAGTGAGCCGACACCATCTGCGATCGCCTATCGAGCCGAACAACTGGAAATGTTGCCCCAGGCTGTTAGTGATATTCGGCAGGTGCTTGCAAAACCTGGGTGTACTTGGCAGGACTATTGGGCAGTGGCGCAAGAGTATGAGGTGATTAAACAGGACTATTGGGGGGAATTGACCAGTGAAGAGACTGATTTAATTAATGCACTCCAAAAAGCATCTACTGAAACCGACATCATTGGCGTTGGTTCTATCGTTGCCCATGCTGATCCATACCGTACTTTGTATGTCGAGAGGGGGGAAGTTGTAGAGGATTTGGGCGAAGAGTTGGTGGTTGCCTGGGATTGTTGGAAGGAGCAATCAAAAAAGGCTGATAGGTATTTCCGAGACGAATTGCGATTCTGGCAACCTCAATAAGCTTTCAGTGTATCGGTAACTTTTTAGACAACAAAATAGAAGTACCAAGCCCTGCAATCGTTGTAGGGAAAATTCCGTGCGTCAACATAAACAGGAGATTGAAATATGACTGCAACTATTACCAGACCCAAGCTCAAAAAGTCTGCTGCCACTAAACCACAGTCACCGTATAAAAGGCTTCATGTGATTATTCCCATACAAGATATGCTCTGGGCTTCGCAACAAAAGCCTTCAGTTACGCAACTGTGGCAGGAGTGCTGGACGGCTGACCCCTATGGTTCTCGGTGGATGCCTCTGACTTCTGCTTTGGGTTACAGTACTTTTATCTCTGCGAAGAAAATTCTTTCCGAAAGTGAGCTGTTCATTTTTAAGCCGGATAAGTCAATTCAGGATAGCCGAGAAACCGTTACCTGGATGGTAAAAAATTTACATGGTAGCCGAATGAAGGAATTTTGGGAGAAAGCCAATTTGGAAAATCAGCAACCAAATTCTGAAAAACGAGAACCAAATGCTGGGGATTCAGAGAAAGATGCTGGCTCTGAAGAAATGGGTGCTTCGTATAAAGCATCTATTTTAGGTAAAGACCAGTCAGAGCAGGGGTTCCAGGAAACCTCACGAACTGTTCAGGAACACCTCACAAACTCTACAAAAGAGTTTGTGAGGTGTAACTCTGACACGCAACCCGTTATTTCGCACTCTTGTGAGGCGGCGATCGCTCCCTTGAGGGTCGCGTCGCCTCTGATTGTTCAAGGCGTGTCAGAGAATGAGGAAGACTCGCCTCCGGTGACTGACTGCACATTGCTGGCGCTTGTGGATGCTGTACAGGGTGAATCTGCTTTGTTGTTGGCTGAAAACCAAGACTGTGGTGTTGAGCCGAGAGACTGTCATGAAGGTGCTTGTTCCGCCGCGCCCGTCGCACAAAATAAATCTTCTGACAAGGAAGCGATCGCTAATCAAATACAGGGGCAAGTAGAACAAGGTCAATCTGCTTTCTTGCCAGGAGAAAACCAAGTTTCCGATGTAGAAATGAAAGCAGATCATAAAGGCACTGGTTCCGTCGCGTCGCCTGCCCAAATTGAATTTTCTTCAACTTCAGCGATCGCAGATCAGAAAATAGAACCGAGTTGCCCCTCTGCTTCGTTGTTGGTTGAAAACTCGGTTTCGGGCGTAGAAATCAAAGCAGATCATGAGGGTGAAGCTTCCGCCGCGCTCGTCACTGAAAAATGGTCACATGAGGCGATTGTTGCAAGGGCAAATGTGCGACCGGAGCGTATGCAGAAACTCAAACTTGCGGCAAATTCGGGGGAGAATCCAGGGTTGGGCTTCTTGCAGGAGTGTTGGGACGATGATCCGGCTTTGCAGATTGTGATTAAAAAACTATTGGCGAAGTTTCCACAGTGGGGTATTGCGATTGTGGATGGGATGTTGCTTAATTGGGAGGAGTAGGGAGTCTGTACAACAAAATATAAAATATACTAATATAATTTACGTATTTGCAATGTCTCGTCCAAAACGCGACCTTCAAACTGGATTTTGCGACCACGTTACTGTCCGTTGCAACAACCGGGAGTTTCGCTTAACACGCCTAGAATGCCGTGAAGTACTGCTTTACGCCATCAAGAAGGCACAGGGGAAGTATCAATTTAAACTTTATGCCCTGTGCATAATGAGTAATAATGTCCATTACTTGATAGAACCCCAACAGCCTGAAGAATTGCCGAAAATTATGCACTGGCTCAACTGGTACACTGCTATGTACTTCAATCGAATGCTCAACCGCACAGGTCACTTCTGGGAGAAGCGATACCACAGCACAGGTTTTCTTAACACAGATCAGCGACGAGCTTTGAATACATTGCGATACATCCACGCTAACCCAAAAGCGGCGGGGATGCATCAAGGCTTCTTCTATGACTTTAGTAATTACGGCACTCATAACCGCTTGAGCAATGATGGCATCACGCAATGGCATCCATCTTTTTTGCAATTGGGACGAACTTTAGAAGAGTGTGCGGCTAAATATCGCAGGTTTTGCCAGAAATATCGACCAAAGGCTAAACCAGAGAAATGAAATCACTGGGGTAGCAACTTTTTACCATCGATTTTAAAAGGTGCAAAGGCGAAAAAGTGATCACCTGAGCAGTTGAGTCTACCTTGGAACAAGCAAAGGGTAACAGAAAGTACGGAAGTACATGAGGTAGCAATGGAATTTATTCAGGCTAATTGCTATCAGCCAATTGTGCCAGGTATCGAATTTATGAAATGGTGATTATTGCGTGGAAAATGTGCGTTGCAATAATTGTTTACAAACTTCTGAAAAGACTATAGGTTAGACTTTACAAGTCGCAGCCCGAGAAACTCCTCACTCCCCAATTAATGTCATCTCCGACAATGTACCCGCCCCCCTCAAGCTCCTTGCCAAATGCCNGTACTACCCCCCCCAAATCTCATCGTCGGTAGGCTACCTCTATACCCTACTGCGTTATCTTTTATACCCTTTATCAGTTCAGTGTAACTCACCCACGAACCTCTATTGTCTCCACTTGCTTTCTCAGCATACCATCCTACTGTCTTAGCGAACTGAAAATAGTTTTGCGCTGTGCTGATCCATATTTCCTTTTGCACACGAAAGCCAAAACGGTTGTCTGTATTGAACCAAAGCTTGTCTATCTTTTGCAGGTCTGGACAAGAAAATCTATTGATGTCCGAATAATCTAAATATCCTTGTTCTTCTCGTTTAGCAATATTGAGCATGAGTTGGTCTGTTTGTTGGTCAGCCGACTCCCAATCTTTATTCTTTAAATAATATACGAGTCCAACATATAAATATTCGGTAAGAGATGCTTCAACTTGTTTCTTAAATTCTAATTCTGTATTATTTTTTGGAAGTAGCTCTATTTTTTTACTAAATTCTAATTCTTTATTATTTTTGGAGAGTAACTCAATTAAATTACGATGAACAGATTTAACAATCTTATTGTCAATAATTTTTGGGGCTGATTGGAAAGATTTGAGTTGAGGATGTTTTTGAAGGAGGATGAATGCATCTTGGTAAGTTTCCTTTGCTTGATTAAGAGTCTTGTCTTGTGTCCTTAGTAAATTACCTTCAACACTCAAAGCAAATATATTTGTCTGCAAGAATTCATTGTTTGGTTCTAAGTTCTCTCTTTCGTTTTTATTGTACTCCCATCCTTTTAAAAAATTAATACTCTGTTTCATAGCTTCTTTTGCTGATTCCCAATCTTTAAGATATTGATAAGCTAACGATTTAGTAGCATGAAGGTACACTTGTTCAAGTTGATAGTCTTTAATTTTTATATTTGCTTTTTCTTGTATTTGAGTACTTTGCTCAGACAAACCCTTCTCTGATAACTTTTCCGACAATTCTTTTAGTTGTTTGGGATAAGCGACGTATGTGTATGTTTCTTGAAGTTTCTTTTGAGCTTCTTTGACTTCTAGTGTAGCCATTGTTACTGAAATTGCTGTTCCAAATACAGTTAAAATTAAAATAACAGTCCCACTTCTAATAAGTCCTTGAGCTTTCTTATTAGCCTTACTAAGTAATTCATTTCTTTGCTCTAGCGCCTCCCTATCCTTCCTATTAGCCTCACTAAGTAATTGATTCCTTTCCTCTACTGCCTCCTTATCCTTCCTTTCTCTCTCAAAAGCAGCTTCTTGTTCTTGAACAGTGATTTTTCCCTGAATTTCTTTCTCTTTACTAGCTGCTAAATACTGTTTATCCTGATAACTTAAGTTTTTATCTCTCGCCCATTCTTCCGCTTCTTGTAAAGCCTTGCCCCGCAACAACCGTGATTCATCAGCACCTCCAGAAACTACCCAAAAACGAAAATTTTCAGAATATGGACGGAGATTATTTAATTGGTTTTCTATCCAATTGAAGTCAAAGATTTCCCGATAAATCTGGTTATAAATTCTCAGCTTACCTTGCTGCCTAACAACTAATCCCGAAAGCTGTAACTCACTTTGCTCCAAAGTATCATCTGCTATTATCTCAACTTCTTTCTCACTCAATCTGACTTGTTGGTACAGTTCTAGTAAATACCCTGCCCGTTGTTCATCCCGCAAAATCCTGGCTTGGATTGTTCGCAGGTGTTCAGGTTCATCAAGTGATTCCCAATTTTCAATAATCCGTGACCTAACAACTTGCTCTATTGAACGAGGGTTATCTTGCTCAGATTCCTCAACCATGAACTGACACAGCTTTTGAGTCAGAAATGGTTGCCCCCCAGTCCACTGCAATATTTCTTGTATTATTGCTTGAGGATTATTAAACTTTCCCTGCAAACCCTTCTCTAATGGTTCAGCCTCATGTAGTTGAAAGCCCTTAAGGGAAATAGCCTTACCAATGTTAAACGGAGTACGCTGTTTATCTGAAATTAAATTGCTAGGCGAGGCAACCCCTAATAAACAAAAAGTGAGGCGATTATATTCAGGGTTATCAACTCGTTTGTTATAGCAAGCGCGAATCAATGCAAAAAAGTCATCTGTGGGAAAATTCAGACTGAGTACGCTATCGATTTCATCAACAAAAATAACGATACTATCTTGAACTTCAACAAGTAATACTTCTTCCAAAAACTTGCGAAATCTTGTAACTAGCGAATTTAACTGATTCGCTTCCCACCAATCACCAAAATCTAAATCTAATCCAAAACTGTCAATGAGCGTGTCAATTAAATCTGCATACCATTGTTCGGGAGGGACATTCTGAATACCTCCAGCAGAAAGGTCAACAGCTGCACATTCTACGCCATCTTCCCTCAATCGCTGCATGGTTCGCACACGCAAGCTGGATTTTCCACTTTGGCGCGAATTTAGTACGTAACAAAACTTCCCCGCCTTCAGTCCTTCATATAACTGTGCATCAGCTTCTCGTATGACGTAGGTGCTGGCATTTTCAGGTAGACTTCCAGAGAATATGTATTGGTCAACCACGATTTACCTACTCCAAACGAGTTGAGAAATACTGACGATACAAATCACAGCCAGGAACGCAATCATTACTAACAAGTTTTACTAATCCCAAGCTATGCAACTTAAACGCAACTTCAGTATCTAGCCTCACAGGTGCATTCGTCATTACTATTTTTTTATACCCTATCTCAAGCTGGGGATTATGTTGTAAATGCCACAGTTGTTGTCGCAAGTGATCGCTGAAGATTCCTTGCTCTGTTGGCGCAAGCCTCAAGAGTTCTTCTAAGGTCACTTGCTGGCTTTTGAGATGGGCAATCGCAGATTGTACCAAATAAGGATGCCCCCCTAGCAACTCCATCAACCCGCTTAAGTCCTGTTCTCCCAGGCTTAACTCATTCTGTTTGGCGAGGGTTGTTACTTGTTGCAGATTAAATTCGGGTAAATCAATCGCCAATCCCACATTAAACGGGGAATGATTACTATCTAAGGAAGGGTAAGATTCAGTCGAATGAACTACTACTAACCGCAGCTTCTTCCAGATATTACCAATCTTGTCTCCTTGTTTCGCAGCCTCATACCATCCCCGCAGTAACAAGCAGAATTGAGGGAAAATGTCTGGATATTCAAATAATCGCTCAAAGTTATCTATAGCTAAAACTAAGGGAGTATCAGTAAGTGATAATAAATATTTTTGAAAATAACGGGTACAGTTTTTATTCAGCCCAAAAACCTCTTGCCAGTGTTTATCTAGTTGCGGTTCTAGTTCCAGACTGTCAGCCACATCAACACATAACCATTGTAGAAACGTTTTTAAATTAGCCAGAATATCAATATCAGCCAGTTGTAAATCTAATTTTGCAGTTTGATAACCCTGGTGTCTTGCATAGTCTAGGGTTTTCTCTAGCAGTAATGTTTTACCCATTCTCTGTGGGGCTTTGAGACGAATCAATGCCCCTGGTTGCACGATTGCTTTATAACATTTATCTTCAATTGGTGGTCGCTCAATATATATTGTTGTGTCTGCCGCTAACCCAGAGTTATCACTCGTTTGCAATTGTTGTTCGATTGCATTCAACTTGTCACCAAGTTCCTTCAAGGTGCGTTCTTCTGACTGAAGCTGGTGTTCATATTGGAACTTGCGGGATACATCGGTTTCAATAACCAACCCT
Organism: Nostoc sp. GT001; assembly: GCF_030382115.1. Classification (NCBI taxonomy): domain Bacteria; kingdom Bacillati; phylum Cyanobacteriota; class Cyanophyceae; order Nostocales; family Nostocaceae; genus Nostoc; species Nostoc sp. GT001. The sequence continues at coordinate 214,154 of NZ_JAUDRJ010000001.1, read as the reverse complement.
GTTCGTAAATTTGCAACTTTCTGGCTTTGGAGAGTGTAAGCTTTTTCGAGTGAGTCTTTTTCAGAAAGCGATCGCTCTCTTTGATTCTGTGATTGGATTGAATTACCTGATGCTGCCGTCTGCTGCTCAAGGTGAATGTTGTAGATGTCGCCGCCAATTCGCCCAGCGTTCACTGTGTCAGCGTTGATAAACCCACCGCCAAACTGGGAATTGCGTAAGTCATTGCTGACTTGCTTTGGGTCTTGTGAATCGGGCATGGGTCGGTTTGGGCAGGTTTAAGCGTTGTTGTGAATATTACCACCTATTCGTTCTGAGTTAACAGTGTTGGCATCTACTATGCCACTTGCAAACTGCGGATTCTGCATATTGTAGTTAGAAACTTTCCTTGGATTTTCTGCTAATGCTTTTTGAACTGACCCTTGCTGTTCCACTATGTAAAACAAGCGGTTAATCTGTGCTTCTTGTTTGGAAATTAGAGTATCTTTATCTTCAAGTCTTGCTCGGTACTGCGCCTCTAATGTCTTAGCTGCAAATTCATAGCCCTGGATGAACTGATTGTGGATTTTCGCTTTGTCTGCATCAGGGGAAACAGCAACTCTGACTACGAGAATGCCGTCGCCTTTCTTCTCAATGCTTTGGACATCTAGTTGAGCGCCTTGGTTTTCGACTTCTAATTTTTTGAAGGAATAGGCAAAAGCGTCCCAGTCGATGCCGTTACGGAAGATTAGGTCAACTGTTTCTAGGGATTTTTGGAACAGTTTGGTGAATTCTCCAGGGGCAAAGTTACCACTGCTGGGACGGCGTTCTTGTTGCCCTTCCTTAAGGTAAATATAAGCACAAATTACACCTTCAAGGTTGGTAGCGCTGTTAATATGCCAATCTTCTATGCAGGCTCCGGTAAATGTTGCTCTTGTGAAATTTGTTCCTAATGCTTGTACTCTGCTGAGGTTAGACTCTTTGAAATTAGCTCTACTAAAATCTAATTCACTCAGGTCAAATCTGCTAAGATCAAGTTCGCTAAGGTTTGTACCCTTGAGCTTTGTCCCTGTCGGGTTAGCTCCTTTAAATCTGGTTCCTTTGAGTTTTGTCCCCCTAAGATTAGCTCCACTTAGGTCAAATTCACTCAGGTCAAGTTTGCTAAGATTAGCCTTCTCAAGATTAGCTCCCCTAAGATCCGCTCCTCTGAGCTTTACCCCATCGTCAAAGCCAAAATTGCTAAGGTTAGCTCCTGTGAGGTCAATTCCGCTAAGATCCGCTTTTCTTAGGTCAGCTTCTCTGAGATCGAGCTCCTCCAAATACAACCCCTCTAAGATTTGCCCCTCTCAGGTCGGATTTGCTCAGATTTGCTATTGGTAAAATTTCAAATTCGTTGAATACAGCGCCCATGAGGTTAGCTTTTCTCAAGTTAGCTTCGCTAAGATTAGTCCCTCTAAGATTAGCGCTTGTGAGGTTAGGAATTATCCTGGGATATTTACGTCTCCACTCATTCCAAACTTCTACTCCTTGCTCAAGTATTGCCAAATGCTCCTTATTCGCCATCACCAGTTACTCCCTGCTTCATCTGTAGCAACTGAACTATTCAGCATCCTGCCACCCTTCTAAAGTTGCCAAAAGTATATTGACAAGAGGATGATCCACTAATTCCTTCAATGCCTCAGTTCCACCAGATTTCAACGCCCCAATTACCCGCGCTTTCAAAGTGGGATTACTATCAATTTGCTTGAGTGCTTCTGTCACTGCTATCTGTTTTTCTAGTGGAGTGTTAGTAGGGTAACTCTGCCCTAACTGATTGAGAAGCTGCTGAATCTCTGCTGCGGCTTGTGCGAGATTCTGCTTTTGCTCAGTGGAGTAGTTGGTAATGTTGCCGCCGATTTGATTTGCGGTTACTGTGTCTGCGTTGACTAGACCACCTCCAAATTGAGCGCCTTTGAGGTCAAAGTTAGATTGTTTTTTAGAACCTTCTGGCATTATGGTATCTCCTTGATTGTGATAATTTTGAACATAAAAACTAGGACGCTCTAGGGCTGTAGTTATCATATTCTCTAATTTATTTATTTGGTATTCTTTCTCTGCTATTAATACTTTAAAATCTCTCTCCGCTAGCGCTTTGAGTTGATTATAATTAATAAAATAATCTCTACTTAATTCAGATTTATTAGCTGTAGTTACTGTTTTAGCACGGAGTAATATCTTATCTTCACCTCGTCTTTCTATTGCTACAATCTCAAGCTCTGCCTCTGGGTTATTTTCAGCTAGTTCCTTAAAGGCGATTGCGATCGCTCTTGGGTCAATTCCTTGGCTGTGGTAAAGGTCGAGTGTATCAAAAATTGGTTTGATGAAATCCCCAAACTCACCTGGAGCAAATATTTCTTGCCTATTGTCGGGTTTGCGGTGAGGATCAGGGTTTTCTTTTGTGGGCAAACGCATATAAACATATTCGCACCGCACCCCATCAAATTTAGTATTGATAGTGATGCCCCAATCTTGAATGTAGACTCCAGTTAAAGTTGCGCCTGTGAAGTCAGTGCTGTCCAGTTGAGTTTGTACTAAATTTGCTCTGGATAAGTTTGCATCTTGTAAGTTGGCTTCACTTAGGTCTGCACCTATAAAGCTTGCATCTGCTAGGTTAGCGCCTTTCAAGTTGACTCCTCGCAAGTTTTGGCGGTCAAAAATTTGGTTCTGTCCTTGTCCTGTAATTAATAAATTACGTACTTGCGAATTTTGAAGATAGGTTTTGTCAAGTTCAGCACAATCAAGCATTTTAACTTGATAAAAATTGGTGTGCATTAAATTGGCTTTTCTAAAATCCGCATTTCTAAGTACAGCTTTAGTAAAACTAGCATTAGTCAAGTCAGTTCCACGAAAACTTGTACCTCCCGTAGCAGCCCAGGCAATAGCAATGGTACGAATCCAAAAGTATTTTTTATTTCCTTCTATTGCTTGATAGCCAAAATAGATGCTAGATAAGGCTATAGATAAGGCTATAACTAAACCTACAGTTATCAATATTGCTCCAATTGTATTGGATATGAATTGAAGGGAGGATGTAATTACAGATGCAAGTACGGCTAGAATTACTATTATGGAAGCAATTATAACTAACGTCTTGTTAGAAGCTGCTATAGATACTGCTATAGCTACAGAACCTAGTATCGCCAAAGCTACTAATAAAACTCCAGTTGCTGCTCCGGTAAAAGCTGGCACGAGTTTGATTCCAGCAGAAAATACAATAATTATTCCTCCAATAAGAGTAAATACTTTTAAACCAGTTTCTAAACCCTGAGAAATTGTACTGATAAAGAAGGTAGTCAATAAAATAAAAGTAGTACAAGCTATGATTTGGGATTCTAATACAGGCGTTTTGACTATTAATAATCCTAAATAATTAGTTATATATGAAAAAACCCCTAATAGTCCCACAAATAAGAATAAGGCAATCGGTAAGTAAATACCCCAACGCTTTTCCAGCCCAGCTTTGGCATGACTAAAGTTTGCGCCTATTAGGTTTGCACCAGTAAAATCTGTACTTCGGATATCTGCGCCGCTAAAGTTTGCCCCTGCAAGGTCTTGACCCTTGAACAAACGACCTCTGAGATTCTGGTGAGAGAAGTCTTGGGGCATGGCTAGGCTTATAAAAGCGAGGGGTTATGTTACATACAGCTTCAGTATCAGCTTTTACGGACTGTAATACAAGATTTCTGTTGAAGTTTGTGTGTTTAGCGATCGCCTTTGTTTTTTACGAACTAACGTTGTGGGAATCCACAACGCATTCACCTAAATTTAGCAAAGCTTTAGAACATAAGAGAAGTGCAATTGTTTACCAGGGGCAAGCGAACGTACTTCTCTGATTTTGGTGCAGCTTTATATTTGATGTAATGGTTCTTCTAGCTATAAGATGATGTAACAAAGCTGTAATTGAAGGTGAGTTAGTTGTCTGCTCTGTTTGTGATAAATTTCACTCTTACATTACACTGCACAAGCTCATGCTAATCCGTTCTGCTACGCCAGATGATGTACCCGCAGTTCTGCCAATGGTGGCCAAGATTTGTGCTTTACACGACTCTTGGGATAATGCTAAGTACGGTTTTCTACCGCATCCAGAACAGCGTTATGAAAAATGGTTAACGCGAATGGCGCAAAACGAGCGCAGCGTATTTTTAGTAGCAGAAGATGATCGGCAGCTTGTAGCATTTCTCATCTCAGCAGTAGAGCAAGAGATCCCAATTTATTGCTTGCGGGAATATGCGTTTATTTACGATCTGTGGGTAGAGCCAGAATACCGTCAAAAAGGTATTGCCCGACAGATAGTAATGCTGTGTGTAGAGCGTTTTGAGCAAATGGGAATCAAACAAATTAGATTAGATACGGCAGTAGTGAATGAAAACGCTCGAAAGTTGTTTGCATCCTGTGGTTTCCGGTTCAGTAATATCGAAATGCTCCGAGAAATTTAAGTATTTGCTGTCAAAAGTGCGTTCGTTCTACAGCCCTTCTCTCTCCTAAAGGATACGGTACGCGAACGGGCATCAAGAAGGCAGGCGTTGGCGCAGCCATCGCTTACCGAGGGGCTTGCGATCGCCAACGCGGTCTATCACGCTACAGGCAAACGGATTCGCGATCTGCCCATTACAGACAAGCTACTGTAATAAGAGTGCTTTCAAGACGACTTGTAGTTTTGATAGAAAAAATCAGTAAATAAGCAGGCACAACCAATGACTAGTTCAATTAACCAACAAATCTTACTCAAAAGCCGTCCACTTGGAGAACCAAAAGAGAGCGATTTTGCCCTTGTCGAAACACCAATTCCAGAACCAGGGGAAGGTGAAGTTCTCAATCGGACGATCTACCTGTCCCTTGACCCTTATATGCGCGGTCGTATGAGCGATCGCGAGTCTTATGCTGCTCCAGTAGAACTGGGGTCTGTGATGGTCGGTGGCACAGTTAGCCAAGTGATGAAATCTAACCATCCCCAATTCTCAACCGGAGATTTTGTGCTTGGTTATGACGGCTGGCAAGCCTATGGCATATCGAAAGGCGAAACTTTGCGTAAGCTTGACCCCAATCAAGCTCGCATTTCCTATGCGTTGGGTGTAACAGGAATGCCCGGAATGACGGCATACTTTGCTCTGCTTGATGTTGGGCAACTCAAAATTGGCGAAACGGTTGTTGTCTCTGCCGCCTCTGGTGCAGTCGGTTCTGTAGTGGGTCAAATTGCCAAAATCAAAGGCTCTCACGTGGTAGGAGTCGCTGGGAGTGATGCAAAATGCAATTATGTGACGAAAGAATTAGGGTTTGATGCCTGTATTAACCGTAAAACTCAAGAACTGAGTTCAGCCCTAAAAGCTGCTTGTCCGAATGGGGTCGATGTTTACTTTGACAATACAGCTAGCCCGATTTTAGAAGCGGTGTTGCAGCACATTAATCAAGGAGCAAGAATCCCATTGGTTGGTTTAATCTCACAGTATAATGCCGAAAATTCTCCTCCTGGCCCTAATTTAATGCCGCTGTTGGTTAAACGGGCGTTAATCAAAGGATTTCTTGTGGGTGATTACCAACATCGGCAGGCAGAGTTTGTCAAAGATGTTTCTGGGTGGTTGCAAGAAGGTAAGCTCAAGTACAAGGAAGATGTTGTACAGAAACTGGAAAACGCCCCGCACGCCTTCATAGGCTTACTACAAGGGAAAAACTTCGGGAAGCTGATTGTTCAAGTCAGCGACGATCCGACACGATAAGCATACTTTTTGATTGAACCTCATAGATAATTTAGCAACCAGCCAGCCGATTAGGTATATCATACCCCTACTGAAAAACTGCGGCATTCCACCATCTTTGCCTCGGTGACTCTAACTCAGGATAGCTCAAAATACTGTCTAGAGCATTACCCTGCAATGTAGTTAAGTTGATGGCACCTGAACGACATTTTGGGCAAAGCTTTTATAAGCATCGCCCATTTGTTTAGCCACCGAGTCAGGAAAGACGTGAAAATCCCCAGCTTTGAGAGCTTTTATTATCCCATCTGCCACAAGTGTAGGTGGCTGTGCAACCTCATTCATTCCTGCCGCATCGCCCATATCCGTGGCAATCGGGCCAGGGTGAACACTTAGCACAATTGTGCCCTGCTCACTCAATAGTTCTCGTAATGCCTGGGTGATTGAATAGGCCGCAGCTTTTGAGGCACAGTAAGTCGCAGAGTCGGGGAAACCCTTGAGCGAAGCAACAGAATTGATTTGGGCAAAGACACCACCTCCATTGGCTTTGAGTACCGGGGCAAATGCCTGAGCCATGTAGATCAATCCATATACATTGATCTTCATCTGAAATTCGAGAGCGGCGATCGCATCCTCAGCTAGGGGAGTTCCAGCTTGAAAAACTCCTGCATTATTGACAACTATTTGCACATCTAGGGCAGTTTTAGCAGCAGCAACAATAGATTGGGGATCACCTAAATCAACCTGAATTGGTACTACTCGTAAGCCGTATTGTTCAACCAATGAGAAGACACTGTTGAGCTGACGAACAGCCGCATAGACTTTGGTGGCTCCGTGTTCAATAAACGACTCAACTATCGCCTTGCCGATGCCGCGATTTGCGCCCGTAACCAAAATGGTTTTGTCTTTGATGTCGTAGTTCATTTGGATTTCTCCTTATGGTTTTCCATGATCTGAAAAACCTTGGACATGAGCGTTCTTAAGCGTTATTGTTGTGAATACTAACACCTATTTTGTCTGTATTAACCGTTTCTGCCTTTCTGCCCTGCATTAATTAAACTTTTACTAAATAGGGAATTTTTAAAGTCATAAGTCGCTTTGCCTGTCAACATTCTCATAATTTCAGTTAAATTTGTAGTTCCAGAAAGTTACAAAAGTGCGCTAAGGCATTAGTAATATTTATTAATTAAATGATTATCAATCTTCAATAATAGTTATAGGATAAATAAAATAGTAAAAATAGATTAAGTTAAATGGTCATTATGGTTATGAGAAAGTTATTAGAAGTTGAAAGATTTGATGAGCGTCGTTCAGCTTCTAAAGAAAGAAGCCAAAATTATGAGGATGTTCTAATTGTCGGTCAGCCAGTACAAATCTCTTTAAAAAAACTAGCTCCTACCCAAACTAAACTTGTAATTTTAAACACTAGCGGGGAAGTTGAACTATTTACTAGTACCGACCAAATAGTTCCTACACAAACCCATCTTTCTTTGGAACAATTTCCAGAAATTAATCTCTTGTCAAGAACCTTTAGCGATCAAATCAAAGACCGTTCTTTGCAAATCAGTTTTCAAGATGATAATGATCGTCAGCTAAGTCTTGTACAACTGAAGTTAACTGTTGTTCGGGTTTGTTTAGATATTGATGCAGATCGCGATGGAGTTATTGACGAAGATAATCCCCAAAAAGCTGATTGGAAGTGGGGCATTAATGGTCATGGTGCAGTTTTATTAGTGAATAGCGATCGCGACATTGTTTATTCTAATCAAGAAGATGATGATACAGAAAGGTTAATAAAAGGTTTGCTCGATCTGAAAGATTTTAGCTTTATGACTGTTCGTAAAACTGGTTTGAGAGATTTACCCTCTGGATACGAGCTTTATTTGTCAGTTAATAAAGACATAGCCAAAAAGATTCGCATCTATGATGAATTAGAGAGAGATGGTTATGAGTTAATGGGCTCAGGAAGAACAACAGCAAAAATTAGGGATACCGACCGAGATATTCTCTTAGCAATTGAGGGACTAAGTTATCCTGATTTTGATTTTCCTGGCATAGTTGAGATTACTTTAAGTCTAGTAAAAGATGAAAAATCTCTCTACAGTGATAAAGTTATCTTCAGAGTCGCACCTTGGATTATGACTCCGAATACTTTATCTCCGATCGCAGTCTTTGTTTCTCGGTTATCAAATGGAGTTAACAAGGAATTTATTGAGGAACTGAGAAAAGTTGTTGGAAAAGCGAACGCGCAGCTAGATATTGTTCCTTTTGAATTTCATCAGGATGACCGTTGGATGCAAGACGAGATTGAGATTGGTTATACTCAAGCTCCAGGACATCTAATGTACGTGGTCTTTGATTCTCCCCGTGATCGAGGATTAGTTGACTTCCCCAAAACCAAACTTTTAGGCATTGACTTTGGTTATGTAACCCGCAAAAGCCGCTATGAGGCTACAAAATTAGACTCTTTTGGCAACTTAGAAGTTTCTCCACCAGTAACCGTTAAAGGCGTTCATTATCCCTTTGGTCGTCTGATTTTTGGAGGAACTCGCAAAGAAATTATTCCACAGCCGCGTCGAATGTTAAAGGTGTTACGAGATTTTCTTTACGCTCAAGAAATTCAAGCACCTTTTGAAATCTTTTCTGATTGGTTGAGTGTAGGACATATTGATGAGTTTATGACTTTTGTTCCTGCTCCTACCTCTAAAGGTTTTAAACTACTTTTAGCTAGTACTGAACAATTTTATAACATTCTCAAACGGTTACGAGAACAAGGTCATGCTCATGTATTATTACGGCAAGGAAAACGATTTTCTAGTGGGCCAGCTGATATTAGTGTGTCAGATGTCCTAGCTGATGAAAAATTGAATGAGCATAATCATCGCTTTCAAGAATACATTAATTGGAATCGAGAGGTTTTAAAACAAGAATTAGATTTAAGCGAAGAAGATATTATCGAACTGCCTGCTTTGTTTGAAAATGATAGAGATGGACGAGCAGAAACTTTTTCCCCTAACATGGTCAACATGATAGTTTTGAAGCAGCATCTCGGTATTCCTAAACCTTTTGGCCCTAAGATTAATAATCAATGCCAATTTGAAACTTATGTTAAACAAGTTTTAGAACCCTTGGGTTTAGTTTGCCATTTTATCGATGATTGGGAGCCATATTTTCTCGGACGAGGGGAAATTCATTGTGGAACTAATACACGTCGGCAACCTTTTCCTCAGAAGTGGTGGGAAGTTGAGCCTGCATTTTTAAAAAAAGTTTCTTTTTAACTTAGAAAAGTTTCATTCAAGAAACTAATAGTAGGCGGATACATCAACTACTCCGCTTCCTGCTGCGGTACTAGTCGCATATTTCAGAACTCGTTCCCACTCCCAACACCATGCAGCATCTACCCTACATCACCCTCTTTTAAAAGCCTTTTGGATCAGAATTAGAAGCATTCCAATTCCTACAAACACAAGTGCTAAAATGTGACTTGCCCCAGAAGCAAAAGCAAACAAAACGAGATTTAGCAGTAACGCGATCGCCGGAACTATATAAGGAACCTGAAACCCGTTAGTTTCAACTTCTCGGCGTTTGATGAGTAGCAACGAAAGATTGACAAGACAAAACATTGCCAGAATCAAGGTGGCAGTGGTTCCTGCTGTGCGATTCGTTGATTAGTAAATCACGGTAATCAGTCCGTAAATAACTAATCCAGCCTGACAGCAGATTACTGTCACCAAAAAAGGCTGAACTCTCGGTCAGATGTAGGTGAAAGCCCTACCATTCAGACTCAGAATTGACTCCTTATCTGCCCACACCGAACAAGCTCGGTTCTTGTAGAGTGAAGCTGGGAACAGGGTGCAATCAGACGACCGTTGCGGGTTGACACTGGCGCTAATAGGGAGTTCCTATGATGAAACAGAGCCTAGAAAAGCGACTNNNNCTACGGGCAGGGCGCAACGCAAAACCCCTGACCTCACTGGAGAACATTCCCGCNCGAATCATGGCAGGATTATCGGCAAAGAGTCAAGGGAATCCAGCAGTCGAATTGGCTACATCTAACGGAACAATCAATCTCTCCGAGGGAACGAATAAAAACGATTTGNNNGTCCTGGGGCTTTTCGTTCCCCAAGTAGGCTAGACGAGAAGCGGAACCCTCACAAGTCGGGTAGGACAGACCGTAATTGGTCTGAGGTGTTCAGAAAATACAAACTCTAGAAGAGAAAATGATTAGACACAGTTATAAAACTAGTGAATCTTGGAGAGCTTTACCGTGGAAGAAATTCCGCCGAAATCTTTTCCGCCTTCAAAAGCGCGTATTTAAAGCGGTTCTTGTTGGAGACAAGCGGAAAGCTCGGTCACTCCAAAAGCTTATTCTTAAATCTACCTCGGCTCGATTTCTTGCAATTAGACTTGTATCTCAGCTAAATGCTGGCAAAAAGACGGCGGGTATTGATGGGAAGAAATCCCTCTCATTTGAAGAACGCTTCAACCTTGAAGAACTACTGAAAATGAACAGTGGAAATTGGAAACATCAAGGCTTACGGGAAATCCCCATCCCCAAAAAGGACGGGACTACCAGAATGCTTAAAATACCAACCATCGCGGATAGAGTTTGGCAATGCCTCGCAAAATATGCACTTGAACCAGCACATGAAGCCACTTTCCACGCACGGAGCTACGGGTTTAGAACTGGGCGCTCTGCCCACGATGCACAAATGTACATCTTTAACAACCTTCGCTCCCAAGCCGATGGAATAGAAAAACGAGTTATCGAACTCGACATCGAAAAGTGCGTGCGCCGTGACAGTTAACGCGGTATCCCCAATCAATCAAATTGGGAGAGATTAAGAAGAACATCTCTAAGTCAACCAACTTACCTAGAGTCGAAAGACAAAAGGAACAACCGCATGTTGGTAAAGCCGGAAATAGAGAGAAGGCGTTAAAACTAGAGTCCGGCAAGACTTGTGTGACAGGGTGAAGGTTAAACTACCTGAAGCCTAATTCTGACGGTATATTCGATTGCCTATTCCTACAACGCCTAACAGGAATAATCGTTTGTGTGTAGTTTTAAACATTTGAACCACACAACTTCTTCAAACGGAGTCAGCCAGCGATGAGATGGCTTAACGAATGAATGGGACACCTAAATCACACTACTACGTATCGAGTTAATAAAGCGCGGGATGACTTACGGGGGCGACCCCTATGGTTACAGAGTTCTCATAGTAGTCCGAGAGCGGGAAAGCCGCTTACATGGCAAAGGAGAACAGGTATTCTTCACACTTATATCGGGAGGTACGCGAGATGCGAAACGCCGAAACGGTTTTAAGTGTAATCCGAGACAGAGGAAATCGTGGTTTACCTCTGGATGATGTCTACAGGCAACTTTTCAATCCTAACCTGTACCTCTTGGCGTACAGTCGCATTTACAAAAATAATGGGGCAATGACGCAAGGAGTTACATCAGAGACTGTGGATGGGATGTCCATCAAAAAGATTGAAAACCTCATAGAAGATATTCGCTATGAACGTTTTCGATGGACACCAGTACGGCGAATTAATATTCCCAAGAAAAATGGGAAAACGCGACCACTGGGCATTCCCACTTGGAACGATAAATTGGTTCAGGAAGTAATACGTTTGATATTAGAAGCGTACTACGAACCCCAATTTTCTAACAGCAGTCATGGTTTTCGACAAGAGCGTGGATGCCATACTGCATTAACAGTAATAGACCGCACTTGGCAAGGAACCAAATGGTTTATTGAAGGAGATATCCGTGGTTGTTTTGACAATATAGATCAGAAAATCTTAATGTCAATTCTCCGTGAGAAAATCCAAGATAATCGATTTTTGAGATTGATTGAAACCTTATTAACGGCAGGTTACTGTGAGCAATGGAGATACCATTCTACACTGAGTGGAACGCCACAAGGGTCGATTGTCTCACCCATACTCGCAAATATTTACCTTGATAAGCTAGATAATTTTGTCGAACAGACAGTCATTCCAGAATATACACGAGGTAAATGTCGGGCAGAAAATCGAGAGTATTCAAGGCTCGTAAAACTTGCTTGGTATTACAGGAAAAATGGACAATTCGATAAAGCGCGTCAACTGGAGATTAAATACCAGAAAATGCCCTCCAAAGATGTCCGTGACCCAGAATACAGAAGGCTAAATTACGTCCGCTATGCTGATGATTTTCTACTTGGTTTCATTGGTTCACTTCAAGAAGCAAAAGAAATTAAGGAAAAACTAAAGACATTCCTAGCCGACAATCTTCAGTTAGAAATGTCAGCAGAAAAGACCTTAATTACTAATGCCAGAAATGAAGCAGCGAACTTCTTAGGTTACGAAATCTTAGTTCAATATTCCGACAATAAGCATACCAATGGTAAACGCTCACTTAATGGAATTACTGCACTAAGAATCCCAGCAAGTTTTGTAGAAGGAAAATGCGCTCTTTATATGAGGAATGGCAAACCCATTCATCGTCCTGAGTTAATAAATGACGATGATTTTACTATCATTAACATTTACCAATCAGAACTCAGAGGCTACGTACAATTCTACAGCCTTGCTCAAAACATTGCATGGCTCCGTAAACTCCAATGGGTTATGTGGAGTTCGTTAATGAAAACCCTTGCCTGTAAACACAAAACTAGCGTAGCCAAAATCTGCGCCAAGTACCAGAAGACGGTAAAACTTCCACAAGGAAGGAGAAAGTGTGTTGAAATAACCGTCCCAGTAGAAGGTAAGAAACCCTTGGTAACTCGTTTCGGGGGCATACAATTAAAACGCAACTTAAAAGCAACCATAGAAGATTTGCCACGAGTGCGAAAACCCGCGTTCAGAAATGAACTGATTAAACGGCTTCTTGCTTCGGAATGTGAGATTTGCGGGGCAACAGGTGATATTGAAGTTCACCATATTCATGCCCTTAAAGACCTCAAAATTAAAGGCAAGAAAGAAAAACCGCAATGGATGCAAATCATGTCCGCACGTAGAAGAAAAACTCTCATGGTTTGCCCTCAATGCCATGATGCAATACACGCTGGTAAACCAATATCTCAACAAGTCTCGCGATAACAGAGTACTGGAGAGCCGTGTACCTGGAAACTCGTAAGCACGGTTCGGAGGGGGCTAGTTAGAAAAGGAGCCAAGGCTTGGAAACCTCGCTAGCTAGCTACCCACTTTCGATAGGATTAACCACTCAGCAATAATGGACGAACTCATCGCCCCCAAAGGCTTAAAACTCGGTATCTTCCGATGCCTCAAGGCAGGAGTTAACCCAGAATTCCCCGAACAGGGTACACCTCAAGGGGGAGTGGTCAGCCCATTACTAGCCAACATCGCGCTTAACGGGATTGAGAGTATACACAGATATCACGAAAATAGAGGGTATAGAATCACCACTAAAACCTCAGCCAGTTCTATCATCGAACCATCAGTCCGATACGCGGATGACATGGTTATTATACTCCGACCTGAAGACGATGCGACAGAGATACTTGAAAGAATCAGCGAGTTCCTCCGCAAACGCGGAATGAATGTAAGCCAAAAGAAGACCAAAGTCACCGCCGCGACAGATGGGTTTGATTTCCTCGGCTGGCACTTTAAAGTCCAGAAAAACGGAAAGTTTAGATGTATTCCTTCAGTGGATAACTTCAAAGCGTTCCGTAAGAAAGTAAAACACATCGTCAACAACTCGAATTATGGTGCTACCACAAAGGCTGAGAAATTAGCCCCGGTAGTTAGAGGTTGGAGAAACTACCATAAGTTCTGCAAGATGGATGGGTCAAGGTTTTCCTTATGGCACATCAATCACAGAGCTTTTAAGGTATTCAACAAGGAAACCAAGCAAAACAGTCACTCATGCCAGGAGCTAATAAAAAAGGCATTCCCGAAGGTTCCTTACTCCGAAAATAAACACATTTCGAGTAACTGCTGTATAGTAACTTGTTATCATCTGCATTTTTCTTGAAAAAATGTTGCAGAATATAGCTATTAACTAAGATTTCCCCGCAGACATTCTGCTCCTGGAGCGACTACGACGTATGCAGAAACTCATGCTTTGCTGCGAATTCGGAGCAGAATCCGGGTTTTGACTTCTTGCTCTCGTGCTGGAATGCTGATCCAGCATTGCAGATTGCAATCAAGAAGTTGCTGGCGAAGTTTCCATGCTGGGGGATTATTTGCGTGAGTGGGGTGCTGATCAAAATGAAGTTGTTGTGCTGTGATCGTCACCAACTGCCTAGTATTTAGCAAACAAAAATGATTCGCCCTCAAGATACGGATGAACGTGTTCTTTAACGATATACGGCACGTTTTCCGAAATCCACTTATGCTCTTGTGGATTATTCACATGAAAAGAAAGTACTTCAATCAGCGCCATGATAAAGAAACCTTCTGTAATCTGTAAGTAGTGTTCAGGTAGCTTACGAATAGCTTGATAGCCTTCAAAAAAGGAAGGTCTGACAGTAGGAAGTAAATATTGAAGCGAACTTGCAACATCGTAAAGATAGTAACCAAAGCCACAGCGTGCGAAATCGATTGGGCAAAATTCCTCGTTATGCAATAAATAGTTACCTTCATGAAGGTCAGCGTGAATCAGCCCCCAGACATTTTGTTTTGGCGAGAGTGTTTCCATCATCCCTTGAATTTTGCAAGCCGCTACTTCGAGGAGCTTGTAATTTTCTGCTGAAATCAATTCTTGTAATACTGCTGGATAAAGTGCTTTGCTCGTTACTTGCAACCGATTCTTGTCGTATGCTGGGCGAACAAAGTTTTGTGGCAGTTGCCACTGACTACTATGCTGGTGCAATCGAGCTAGCAACAAACCAAGTTGGTAAGACTGTTGTGTAGTTCGTTGTCCGTTGAGAATGTTGCCATCAATCCAATGCAGCAGTGAGCAATAAAACACTTCTCCGGTATCATCTGCCAAAACTGGAGTTAACCATTTATCCTGTAGATTTTTCACTGGCTCCTGCACACCAACCTCTGTGTCATGACGCAAGGCAGCAAGCCACAGAAGTTCTGACTCTATTACCTGTGGTCTTTGCCATACCTCACCTTGGAGCATAGATATTGGTCGATGAATACGGAGAAGAAAATCTCTCCCTGGTGTTTTTATACAGAAGGTTACGCTTCCACTGTGGCTTAAAAAACAATGCTGTCCTTAGGCCATACCATAATGGGTAAGGGCAGTTTTTGCTATGTAGTCATAGATGTTATCTTGCATTTTTCTATAACGTCTTGGCATACATACTTTAACCTTAACTCCCAACGATTAGCTTGTGGCTGCGCCCGTGCCAAATGCTGAAAAGTGATTGCATGAGGCGATTGTTGCTTTTGTCAAATGCGCGACCGGAGCGTATGCAGAAACTCACGCTTTGCGGCGAATTCAGGGCAGAATCCGGGGTTTGAGTTCTTGTAGGAGTGTTGGGATGATGATCCGGCTTTGCAGATTATGATCAAGAAGCTGCTGGTGAAGTTTCCGCAGTGGGGTATTGCTTGTGTTGATGGGGTGGTGCTTAGGTGGGATGAGTAGCGATCGCCATAAAATTAAAAATCCGACTTCTGAGGATATTACTAGCTGCATCGTATGTGGTAGTAGAACGTTGGGCTAAAGATATATCAGGTTTACGTCAAAATTATTCCACACATAGCCTAGATTACAACGAGGGATAATCGCCCTGTAAAAAACTATTTAATGTCATACGAAGTGAAGAGATAAAAAGTTGAGTATTCTTAATACTAATAACACCTTCGCCACCAACATAAGTTGAAAAAATATCGCCTGCTGGTTTATCAATATTTACCATACAGCGGATAGTAAATTCTCCTTCATTTTCCGCTCTAAGCTGTCCTTGAAGAGCTTGAATTTGAAAGCAATTTCCATAAGATATAAAAACTTGTGATTGATAACCTAAGTCATTTTTCATGGCAGCAATATGCCATTCTAGGTATTGAATCAATTTTTCTAAGTCTTTCATGTAAATGTAAGTGGCAATTGATCTGATAGAGATTTCTCCATGACTAGGATTTAAAATGAATTCCGTGATTATACCAAGACAGTCTTTAGAAGAATCCAAACTTTGCAGATAAAATACCAATTCAAAGCCAGAAGTTTTTAGGATACATTTTTGTCTCATATTCAAGAAAATCTTAGGTTATTTTGGTCATATATAGGAATCATACTTGAATCTTGCTAAGTATACTGAGAAAGAAACCTTTGTATGGTAAGCTTCTAACCCATTTGGTTTTTCAGAAGTCAAATATGAGTCCTATAATGTGTTAAAGTGTGTAATTACACGGGTTGATTTTTTGTTCTTTTGTAGCTTCACTATTTATTGAACTTAATATTATCTTGACAAAAATTATGGCCAATTCCAACCATTATTAGCTCCCATGTTTGATAACTCTGAACTTGTTTTACCCGTCATGGCAGTAACGATTAAGTTTTCTTGTTCATTGATCACAGCCAAGTCAAAAGTGCCATTGTTGTTGTTCCTAATGTAAACTTTAGCTCCATCATTTTGAATTCTATTGCTTGTAGCTTGTGCGACAATATTATCTACCTCTACGAGTGGATCAACACCATGTCTGGTAAGACTATCAAATATCGCGTGATTTGAGAATTTCAATCCACTTAACGTCGTGAGTTCATAATCGGCTCCACTGTTTAGTCTTTCTAGCTCCGCCCAAGGATTTTCATCACCACAATAAGTATTATGAACCAAAATCCCCAAATCTGAAACAAAGTAGGTTGGGATGCCTTCAACCTTAAAGTTGTAAACGTTAAACTGCCCTTCTCAATTCTATCAACATCAATAATTCTGCCATCTTCAGTTTGCAGCAATGACCCCACTTGCAAATCTTTAGCTTCCACCCAACCCTTATCAGGTGTCCAGAAAGGATGTTCCCCAGTAGTAGAAATAACTTCCCCATCAACATACAAATCAACCAGCGCCACTCGGAGTAGTCTTTCTTGTAACTTACTAAAAAATGGGCGAACCGGGGGTAGTTAGTTATTTATTATTTAGAGATAATTTAGCCAACGCTGACTGAATTGATAATATAAAGCTTTTTACACTTTTATAAGTCACTAAAGCTTCAGCACCAACATAAGTACTTGGATTTATATTATTGTCTTGATTATTTATATTAATCATGAAACGAAGAGGAAATTTTTCTTCTTTATTAAAAGAAAAGTTTTCTGATAATGCTTGAATTTGAAAAGCTTTTTGACAATTTGAAAAAACTGGTGAATCAGCATTACAATTTCCTTTTTTTGAATTAATATGATTTTCAAAATAATTAACAAGGCTTATTAAATTCTCAACTGATATTGATTGAGCAGGAGATTTTATAGAAGATTTATAAATATTTGTATTTATATTCATTACAACTACTATACCAATATATCCTTTAAGATTTTCTAAATTTCTTAAGTAAAAAATAATTTGATAACCCTCTGTTTCTAAATAAAACTTTTCTTTTTGTATAGAATTATTAGATAAATTTTCATTCATATCAAAATTACTAGCATTGTGGTAGTGTGAAAATGGTTCATCGGTAATCAAATTTCTAATTGATTTTAAAATTAAATCTGCTTGTTCACGACTTATTCCTATTTCATTCTCGAAATTAGTTGTTTTTATTCCATGACACACTTCATTTAAAGTATTTTTTAAAGTAGTTATCTCATCCAAAGAGAACTGAATATTTGCTTGATTATCAGTAAAGTTAATTAATTTCATTTTCACTCACTATGTCTCAATAAGAATTACAATTTTTAGCTGCTTTCTGCTTTATTCTTTTTTATTAAAATCTTCAACTACTTCATTAATTGAAGATAAAATTAGCATGATTTCTTCTCTATGTACTCCAACTCTTGCTTTAAAATCTGAGTCAGAAAGAGTGTTACACACTTTATTAAGTACCTTTATCAGAATGTTTAATTCATCAATTGATAGTCTAACTTCAACCATTTCACTTTTTTTCTATGAGTTCCATAAATATCTTCCTATTCTAAGTTATCAAAATAAGCTTTGCCTCTATCAGGTCTAAATGCTGTACCGCCATCTATATCGCCTGGATCTATAATTATAACTGTTCCTGATTGATTATCCCAGTAAGCAGTTCTTCCACGTTCTAGATTTTTTACATTTGAAGGATTGTTAATTATGTTGTCAATATGCCTAGCAAAATCATCTGGAGTGTCAAAATCAAAGTCTCCAATATGGTCGTTGAAAGCATGACCACGTGAAATTGCTTGAGCCTGTGGTGAGACTTTAGGTAATGGATTATTGAGTCTGTCTAGTTCTGCCCATATATCATCATCGTCATAAGTCGCATTATGAACCAATACACCAAGGCCAGAAACGAAGTAGGAGTGAAAGCCATCAACCTTAAAGTTATAAACCTCAAACTGCCCTTCCCTCTTCTCAACCCGATCAACATCAATAACCCTGCCATCTTCCGTCTGCAACAAGCTTCCAACCTGCAAATCCTTAGCTTCTACCCAACCCTTATCAGGTGTCCAGAAAGGATGTTCGCCTGTAGTCGAAATCACTTCCCCGTCCACATACAAATCAACCAAAGCAGTTGTTTCCCGTACAAACGTATCTGTTACTTGACGTGCTTCAATTTCGCCGGGAGTAGTTGGGTCATCTGCAATTACCCAATCGCCAACTTTAATATCCTCAATGTTCTTAATACCTTCTGTTGTAAGAATTTCTGTACCAGCGACAAAGCAATTCCTAATTTGGGTTCCTACATTTTCAGCGCCATTTTTTAGGACATTATCTACACCTTCAGTACCTTCTTTAATCGCCTTATTAGCAGCAAAGAATTTTTTGACCCCTAATAATGAGCCAACAAAGGGTACATAAGCCAGCAAGTTCCAAGCATCTTCTCGTTCAAACTTACCGTTATCTTGGTAACTTTGGTAAAGGTTATTGGTAGCTTTAGCCGCATCATAAACATCTAATCCAGTTTGTACAGTAGATACCCACTTTAGAGGCCCAATTGCAGTTTTCGCCCAGGTTGCAGCTTTCATGCCTGTCAAAAAGGATACGCCAATACCAGTAACATTACCAGCGTTATAGAGCATGGCATGTTTTGGTTCAATCTTCTGTCCAGTAGTGAATTCATATACATCAGTTAAGAAACCACCAGATACACCACTGGCAAAACCTGCCCCCCATTCGCCAAACATACCCAGGATTTCTTCGCCACTTGCACCATTAGCCGCAGCCCCAGCAATGTAACCTACCCCAAAACCAATGCCGCTAAATGTAGCTAGTTGCCCCGCAAGGGTGACAGCAGCCATTGCATCTCCCAAAGTGAAATACCCACTGGGGTCGGTATATCTGACAGGGTTAGCGTGAGCATACTGGTAATCATGCTGACTGTAGGGGTCGTTTAAGTATCCAGGAAACTCATCCTTGGAGATAAAGCGTCCTAAACTGGAGTCATAATACCTCGCCCGTAGATAATCCAAACCAGTTGCAGCATCCCGTTGTTCACCTAGCAAACCCGAAGGAGTTACCGAAAGTACCATCTTGATTCAACAACACCCCAAAGGCATCATAGGTGTAGCGGTCGGTAATCAAACCAACATTATCTGTGATTAGCCTAGTTGAACCCAGCCCATCAGTGTGATAAAAACCTTCCCTGTCATCATGACGCGATCGCACCAATCCCATGCCTAATGTATAATCAGTCGTAATTTGCCCGGACTCGTCATATTCCATCAAAACTTGGGGCAAATCCCAAATCGGTGCAGCCAAGTAATTAGTTCTTACCCCATCAGAGATACTTGCAACACGGCTACCAAAGGCATCGTAGATATACTGCTGTTGGGAAATACCAGTTGTAGAAGAACTAGTCACCCCAATCAGGCGATTTTCTCCGTCATTAATCCAATCGTAGTTAATTGTCTGGCTGCCATTAGCACGTTGTTTGAGTGAACCGTTATTATCGTAAGTAAAGTTTGTAACTACGCTACCTTGGGTTGTATCCTTGAGTCGATTATTGGCATCATAGGTGTAAGTAGTTAATCCTTCCAAGGAATCAGTTTTGTTTAAACGATTTCCTGCTAAGTCATAGGAATAGCCAAGAGTGCGGTTCCCTGCTGTGGCATCAGTGATTTTTTCTTCAGTCAGACGATAGAGCGAATCGTAAGTATAATCAACACTGCGACCAGAGTATTCTTCTACTTTCTTACGATTGCCGACTGCATCAAGGGTGTACTTAAATTCAGAGAATGTTGTACCCGTGACGTTTTTTGTTGTCACTTGGGTTAAGCGATCGCGTGTATCGTACTGCCGTGATTCAACAGAACCATTAGCCAACTTTGTTTGAATTAAGTTGCCAACAGCATCATAATCATAATCTGCTAAGAGTCGCGTGCCATCTTTAACAGTATCCAAGCGATTCAGCTTGTCGTAACCGTAGCTAGTGGTTCCCGCCTCTGTTGTCAAAGATGTAACATTGCTTAACAAATCATAGCCGTAGCTAACAAATTGTTGATCGGGTTGAATAATTTTGGATAAGCGATCGCGCTGGTCATAGTTGTACTGTGTTACCCCACGTCCATCCGTCACAGTCTTCAGCTGCGACGAAACTGGATCGTAAGTGTAAGAGACTGTTGCAACTCTGGGATCAGTAAAGGTTTTTTGCTTGAGGCGACCGTATTGGTCATAGTTGTAGTTAATAGTGTCGCCATTGAAATCTTTTTGACTAGTGACTTGCCCAAACTTGTCATAAACAGTTTTATTCTGCTGACCCATCGGCAAAATTGTTGCCGTTAAGCGATAAAAGTCATCATACTCATACTGAGTGATATTTTGATTTGCATCTTGAGTTTGAGTTAAAAGACCGAGATTATTGTAGGTATATTTTGTTTTAGCTTGATTAGCTTGTTCAACTTGAGTTAGTTGACTGAGATTGTCGTAGGTGTACTTAGTGGTATTTAAATTCTCGTCTGTAACACTAGTGACTCGGCTAAATTGGTCATAGCCGATTGAAACTTTATCGCCGTTATTGAAGAGAGTTTCTACCTGCTGGGCGTATTCATCATATTTGTAACGGGTAGAGTGACCCAGGGCATCAGTGACTTTGACT
Organism: Nostoc sp. GT001; assembly: GCF_030382115.1. Classification (NCBI taxonomy): domain Bacteria; kingdom Bacillati; phylum Cyanobacteriota; class Cyanophyceae; order Nostocales; family Nostocaceae; genus Nostoc; species Nostoc sp. GT001. The sequence goes on along the minus strand of NZ_JAUDRJ010000001.1, from coordinate 193,317 downwards.
AGATTCTTACGTTGATCGTATTCAAACTCTGTTCGTTGATTCAGAGCATTAATGACTGCGCTTACTTGACTGAAAGCATCGTATTCGTAAGTTGTAGTTTGGTTGAGTTCATTTGTTTCGCTCTTGACCCGTCCCAGTTCGTCATAACTTACTTGATAATGAGAGTTATCAAAGAAAACTGTTTCTTTAAGTCGCGCTTTGTCATCATAAACATAGCGAGTAGTGCGATTCCGAGGATCAGTCACCGTCTCAATTTGACCACCCTTATTGTAGGTATAGGTGGTGTCATTAGTGAGAACATCCTTTAAGCGAATTAGCTGACCCAGGTCGTTGTAGAAATATTCTTCCCGATTGCCGTAAACATCAGTCTGGGCTTTGACGCGACTTGCGGCTGAATACTCGGTTTTAACTGTTGGGTTGTCGTCCCAGTTATCGGGTGTTAAATCAGGTAGAATAGTCTTTGCTAAACGACCTAATTCATCGTAGATGTAGCGTGTTTCTAACCCAGTTGGTGAAATTTGTGCTACTAGATTGTTGGCTTGGTCATACTTCTTGATAACTTTCGGATTGTCGCTGCTGTCCAAAGGTGTATTGTCTGGCAGCGTCATTTCATCTATTCGAGTGACGACTGATCCAGGAGCGGTTAAAATATTGCCTTGTCCAACTGTTCCCTGTAAATCGTAGCGGTAGGAGGTGACATTCCCGAATACATCCGTCATTGATGAAACACGCCCAAGAGCGTCATAGCTCATTGATTGGCTATTACCTTGAGAAGTTCTGCTGGCAATGGTTCGACCATTATCGTCATAGTCATAATCCATCCATTGACTATATGTCTGCCCATTTAGGATGAATGTTGTAGTGGCTTTTTCAATTCTGCCATTGAAATCATAATAGGCCTTAACTTCATTACCTCGGCTATCAACCATGCGGTTAATGTTACCAAAGCGGTCATAGTCAAACTCTGTGACTTGACCATCTGGTGCAGTTTGGAAACGCAGTTGACCTTGTGCATTATATGTATAAGTTGTTTTTAAGCCATCTGTATCAATGCTTTCGATTAAATTGCCACGGAGATCGTACTTGGCACTAGTTGTTAAACCTGTTGGCGAAACAATATTATTTGCTTGACCTCTAATGTTATAGGTCATGCGAGTAATGTTGCCATCTCCATCTTCAATGGTCAACAGATTTCTGCGGTTATCGTAGGTATATTCGTTTGTGACACCATCTGCATCAGTTTCACTCAACAGGTTATTATCATTGTCATAAGTACGTGTGGTAATACCTCCCTTAGCATCAATTTCTTGCAGGACATTTCCACGTTCGTCGTAGATGTAAGTTGTAGAGTAACCGCGTGTATCTTTAACTACCTGTCTGGAGTTATTCGGGTCATAGGACATTTCCACCTTCTGACCGTTAACATCTTCCAGATATTTCAACCGCCCATCATCACCGTACTCGTTCTTGACACCAGTCCTGCCCAAGGGGTCGATGATTTTGTCAAGGTAGTGCTTACGGTCTTGGTCATACTCCATACGTGTGGTGTTACCTTCTCTATCCGTAACACTAATTAAATCGCCCTGAGCGTTGTAATCGTATCGAATTTGCTTACCAGCCGGGTCAGTCACCGTCGCAATCCTGCCCTGCGCGTCCCGCCCAAAGGTTATTTTCTGCCCAGTCGAACTAGTGATATCCGCATCTGTATAGGTTAACTTGTTGCCATTCGTGTCAGTAACCGTTAGTAAATCACCAGTAGCAGCATCAATTTCATATACCACCCCTTCTTTGGTTGTTAACTTATACTTGCCACCAAATAGCGGATCGGCAGGATTGTAGGGGTTTCCTTGGAAGCCGTAGAATTCGTCGGCATCTTGTTGCTTGGTGATGAAATTGCTTTCAACGGTCAATGTACTGGTTACACCTTTGTCAGCAACAAATTCTGGCTGATAGAAATACTTAGAAAAATAGAGTAAAGAGCCACCATCGACTTGCTCGACTTGCTTCGCCTTAAATGTAAATGCCTCGCGTTTCCCACCAGGGAGAGTTATGTATACTTTAGTACCATTTTTAAAAGGATTCTGGTAGCCTACAAGTTGGCTGTCTTCGCTGGGAGGACGCAGAGAAGTCCGCAGGTCAGTATCTCTGAATTCCATGCGCCATCCGTAACCAAAGTCATCAGTGCTACCAGAATTTAGACTGTCATACGTCCGTGTTAGGGTTATAGGTATTCCTGTTACCGGAACAACAAGATCCGTAAACGACAGTCTGAAATTCCCCAGCTTCAAATCCCCAGCAACATCAATAACCTCATCAGCTATGCTGATATGCCCACCATTATCGGCAACTTCCAGGCGCAGGATATAGCTGTCATTCTGCAACAGTGACGGGTCGAACTTACCCAAGACCCCATTAGCGATCGCACTTGGATTATCAACAAAAGCTATCTCCTTGAACTCGCCACCAGCAACAGGTGCAACCAAGAGACGGTAATAATCCAAGCTGCCATCATCGGAAATAGAACCCTTAATATCGACAGGTGCGGTTATTAAACCACCAGCGATCGCACTGAGGTCAAGGCTAATAGAAGGTGCATTCACATCGCTGGTGTCAATCACAGCCACACTGAATGTAGCTTCACCAATATTACCAGCCGTGTCTTTTGCGATCGCTTTTGCGGTAATCGTCCCGGCAGTGGTGGGTTTGAATGTCGCCATACCATTGCTATCCAACACTACCGCAGTTCCATCAATCAACAATTGCAGCCCAGCTACCTTTATATTATCCGTAGCTCGTGCTTGGAACGTTATCGACTCGCCTAGATTTACTAGGTCGTAATTCGCAATCAGCCTAACTTTCGGTGCTACACTGTCAGCCGCCACCGACAGATTATACTGTTGCTGCCCAGTACTACCATTGCCGTCGTTGACTGTAATGACAACTGTATGACTGCCAACATTATTAGTAGTCGGTGTCCAGCGCAGTCTGCCGAGAGTATCCAGTGTCATTCCCAAATCACGGGATGTCTGATCCAAGGTGTAAGATAAGCGATCCCCATCCGCATCACTGGCAATTACATCATAGCTGTACGTACTGCCAGGGGTTGCTGTTAACACAGGTGTAGAGCGAATTACCGGAGCATTATTAACTCGTGCAGTCAGTGTAAAGCCCTGTGCCGCACCTAAACCAGCAGCATCCACTGCACCGACAACTATCTTGTAGTTACCAGCAACAGGATTAGCCCAAGTGAGTAATCCAGTGGTAGAGTCAATGCTGATACCTGTTACACCCGCAGGCACAGACAACAATTGATATGTTAAGCGATCGCCAGCATCCGGGTCAGTAGCTTGCACTTGATAAGTGTAAGGACTACCAACTGCGGCTAAGTATACTGGGGTAGAAGTGATACTTGGGGCAGTGTTGATGGCGGTTGCGCCAACTTCAATGGCGTAAGTCTGCGTGGTGACAGCACCTTGAGCGTCGCGTGCAAAGACTTCAACTTGTTGAGAACCGATTTGCGACGCTTGGGGTGTCCAGCGAATTACCCCGTTGCTATCAATCGTCATCCCCACAGGTTTACGACCTAAGCTGAAGGTAAGGGGGTCGTTTTCGGGATCGGTGGCAATCACCGTATAGGTATAAAGCTGATTTTGGGCGGCTCTGGTTATGGGATTGGAGACAATTGCAGAAGGAATATTAGTACCAGTGACAGTAAGAGTAAATTCTTGACCAGTATAAAGACCCCAAGCATCAGTGAGACGCACCTTAACATTATGTTCACCAATTTGATTGCTTGATGGCTGCCAACGCAGAGTTCCCCGTTGAGTATCAATCACCATACCCTCTGGGGCAGCATCCAAACTCCACAGCAGCAAATCATTATCAGGGTCGCTACCTGTGAGATTGTACTCATAAGTCCGCTCTATATTTGTAATTAAATTTGGAGCAGAAGTAATACTTGGTGCATAGTTAGCTGCAATATTAGTAACGTTAAGGTTAAAGCTTTGAGTCTTAGTAGAACTACCATCACTGACATTGATAACTACAGGGTGAGAACCAAACCCAGATGCAGTAGGAGTCCAGGTGATTACACCATCTGAACCAATAGTCATGCCAGTTGGAGCAGTCTGTAAACTGTAAGTTAAGATATCACCGTCAGGATCAGTGGCTTCAATTTTGTAGTAGTAACTATTACCCAGTTGCGTTTGGGTACGAGGTGTGGAAGTGATGACAGGGGCAAGATTTGGTGCAGCAGTGTTAACAACTAGGCTCACCTTCTGTAGTGCTTCTCCACCTTTACCATCTATAACTTTAATGGAGAATTCTTGGGAGCCAAGTTGAGCAGCAGTCGGATTCCAAGTGACTAAACCAGTAGTGGAGTTAATTGTAATGCCACTGGGAGCGCCTGTCAGTAGTGAGTAGATTAAAGTATCGCCATCAGAATCCAGTGCTTGAGCTTGGTAACGGAAAGTTTTACCTACTTGCGGGTTAGCTGTTGGTGTAGTGGAGGTAAAGACAGGAAGTGTATTATCACGAAGTAACTCTACTTTAATATATTGAATATCTTGTCCCCCTTGACCATCGCGTACTCGAAGCAAAGCATCAAAGGTGAGGGTGGATTTGACTGCCTCTGATCTACCAAAATTGATCAGAAACTGATTATCCGCATCAAGTTTGGCGTAGTAGTCAGCGACTTGTTTTTTGGTGGGATTCCAGATTACTGTGCCGTTATTGGAATCTACAGCCATACCGTCGGGTGCTAATACTAGGTCAAAAGTCAAAGGATCAGTATCGACATCGGTGGCTTTGGCATTATATTTGAGCAGTTCACCACTTTTAAGCTGGGTGATTACCGGAGGTGTAGTAACAAATTTGGGATCACTATTAGGTGGTGCTGCAACCTGGTTTACACCAAAGAAATCAACAAAACTTTCACCTGCTGTAGTTACGCGATGCAAGATGCCATTGCCTTGATCCGTGGCAGGATCGTAGCTGCCTGTGGTTAAATTATAATTTGTGGTAATTTTATAACCTGCTGGTGGCAGAATACGGACACGATAATCCCCTGGTAGTAAATTGTCAAAGGTGTAATAATAATTAGTTTTATCTAAACTATTCGGTGCAAACCCACGTTTGGTCTTTTGAATTGGTTCGTTTGAATCATAAACTCCGTTGTTGTTCAAATCCAGATAAACACTGACATTTTCTTTAAACGGTTCTAAATTGTAGTTTTCATCTAATCCGCCAAATAATGTAGTCAAAGATTCAATGTCTTTGAGTCTAATCGCATTTGGGTCGATTTCTTTAAGTGTATCTAGGGTTGATGCTTCACCAATTGCAAAGGCAGTAACATTACCTTGACGGGTGGGATCGCCAAAGCCTGTCTTAATATCATTGGCAACACTAGCAGCGAGAACTGGGTTAAGTTGCCCGTAGCCATCGGACATAAAGATCAGGTTTGGCGTGCCGCTATATGCCTGTAATAATGTGCGAATTGTGGTTAAAGCGGCATCAAATCCACTTCTGCCCGGTGGATAGAATTTGTTGTCAGCGAAAATTTGCTGTCCTAAAACTTCATTTAAGTTGGTGATGCCGTTATTATTCGTATCCAATAATGCGGTAGTGTATTCCTGCAAGCCTGTGGCAGATAAATCCATGTCTTCGATTGTGCCACCAGCAACGAATGTAATCAACCCAATCTTGACATTGTTGCCTTGACTTTGAGCGATAATCCCTTTGACCAGTTCTTTGATAGCGGCGACTTGGGCATCTTTAACAACTTTTACATTCGGAAAGTTGCGGGCACCGTAGAATGGTGCTTCAGTACTTCCTGACACGTCAAAGGCAATAATTACAGCAGGATTTGTACCTTTGATCAGTTTGGAATCGAGTAATCCATTTCCATTCAGGTCATCAAATACCGCACCTTGAATTTTGCCAAGTTTACTATAGGCATCCACCGTGAAGGTTTGAGTATCTTTACCACCTCTGCGATCGCTGACTTCGACAGTAAAGTTGGCTTTGCTACCTGAAGTGACAGTAGTTTCAGGGAACCAAAGTAATTCACCTGTATCTCGATTAATCACTGCACCGACAGGAGCATTAATTAAGCGATATACTAATGGGTCGTTATTTGGATCTAGGGCAGTGAGCGTATAGCGATAACCATCTTCTGCCAAACTGTAATTGGTGTCAGGTGTGCTGGTAATTACAGGATTGGTATTATCGGGGTCAGCAAAGACTTTGATGTTATAGTCTTGGAAAACACTCCCCCTTTACCATCTTTTGCTTGCAGTTTAACCGCTACAGTTGCTAGAGATCCGTCATCTAATTGATCATTAGATTTGCCTACACCAGGGGTGATGATGTCTCTGGCGTTGCTGATATCTGTTTGTATAACTCGGAACTTGTAGTCTAATTTATCGGTTACGGCTTGTCCTCGAATGACAAGGGTGTATTCGCCACTATTCGTGAAGTCGTATTGAAAATCATTGTAGATATAATTGTTAGTACTACTTACATAGCTACCATCGGGTGCATAAAGTCCCCAAGTGAATCGGTTGATATCTGTGGTAGTAGTAGCTGATAGATTATCAAAATATAACCGCTTTCCTGCTGTGGCATTTATTTTATAAAAGACATCCTTTTGTCCATTATCCAACGAGCCTGTAGTTGGTAAGTTATATTCGACTGGAGGCGCACTGCTCGCGTCTAACATCTGGAAACTATAGTTGCGATTTGCTCCAGAGTCACCTGCAATCGCTAAGTGATATAGACCTTCTTGTGTCAATACATATTGAGCAGAATCAGTGTATTGAAAGTTGCCAAAGTTCATTACTAGATTGCCGCTAGGGTCATAGAGATAAGCATTGACTCCATATCCAACCATACCGTTGAATAGAACTTTTGTACCGACAAAGTTCTGGAAGGTAAATACCTTAGCTTCTCCACTATTGAGCGTGCCTGTTTCTATCCCATTGAAGGCTAAATAAGTTGCCGCAGGTGAACGGAAACTATTAGGCATTTCTAAAAGATTGTATTTGTAATTACCTGTTATATTACCGTAGTAACTATAAGTCTGGAATTTGTAATTACCTGTTTCTTTCAGTAAAATTGGCGCAAAGTCGTAGCGCAGATCCAAGTTGTCAGCGATTATCACTCCGTTTGGATCGTAAATCCTGCCTCGGATATATCCATTAGTACTGTCATCTTGCCCATCGTAGAAAATTTGCGTACCTGCGGTGGCGGTAAAAGTGTAATTAACTGGTGTACTTGCTGTTAAAGTTCCACTTTGTAATGTATTTAAACCACTATTAATTAAGGGTGAAGGCGCAATATTATTAACTGTGAAATTGTAGTTCAGGTTTTGGGAATTTACTCCACCAATTGCAAGGGTGAATAGCCCTGTTGATGGCAAGGTAATTTTGAAGTCGGGACTAGATACAGAAGTAGAGGAGATTGCTATACCTGCGGGGTCATAAAGTACCCAATTTGCGCCTGTCCAGATGGGAGCAGCTAAATCGAAGTTGAGAATTTGTCCTTGAGTACCGTTGATTTTGTAGAGCTTGGTGTTGTTGCTATTTACTGTATCTACAATTGCGGTGCCGAGAGTGATTGCTGGAATAGATACATCATTGCGATCGCTCAAAGTAAATCCATAAGCTCCTGTTGTTCCGTTATCACCAGAAATCTCAATCCGATAAATACCATTTTCTTTTAAGGTTTCTGGTAAGAAGTCGCCACTGTTCAAAAATCTTTCGTTCAACAAAACTCCTGTTGGACTATAGAATTTCAGCCTCTCATTTGCAAGCTGCAACTACATAATCAAAGTACAATTTCTGTCCAATTGTGCCTGTGAAGCTGTAGGTATCAACTTCTCCTTTTTTAGCGATTGCAGTGTTAACCAATGTTCCCAATGTGTAATTGGAAGTGATGTTATCGGGTGTTGAGAGTCGAAAACTGTAATCATTGCGAGGATCGTAAGCAGAAGAATTACTGTAATTGCCAGTGCCATAGAATTCAATCGTATAATCTCCTGTAAATGGCATAACTATGCTTCTACTGGTATAGCTCTGACCTAAAAGAATTCTATTTTGACCAGAGACTAATTCGCCATTGGGTGAGAAAACTGAGTAGCCGTTAGGAGAAGTACCTGCGTTAACATCCACAAAGATTGTCTGTCCTGCGGATGCAGTAAATTTGTAGAGATTGGATTCCAGCCCTTTCGGATCGTCATACCTACCAAAAATATCTGTATTTAGAGCAATTGATGTAGCTTGAGATGCAGCAGTAGAAGCAGCATTAGCATACTCTAATAACCTCAAGTTGTAGTTACCAATCGTCTCACCAATAGGATCAATTACTAAAGTGTAAATACCATTTTCATCAAGGATATTATTGACTTTGTTGTTGCGAATATCCCAATTAAAAAGCTCACTTGAGCCATCAGAGACTAATTTACCACTTGGTGCATACAACGAGGCAAAGAAATTAGAAGCATCAGAGAGGGAGTCAAAGAACAGCCGTTGTCCTGCTTTTCCTTCAAATTTATAGCTGTCGTTTTGTCCAGGTCTAGTGATTGAACTATTGATGGTATCGCCTACGGTGTAGTTGACAACAGGTTGGGTGGGCTTAACTAACTTAAATTTGTAGGTTTTAGCAGCAGTTTCATAACCTCTAATTGCTAAAACATAGGTATCTGTAGCTAGGGTGACTTCTCGATCATCTCTTGCGGCATTATCTATTATCCTCTGATTACTGGAGTTAAACAACGTCCAATAGACATTGCCTGGATCTTGTAGCGAATCAAGGAACAATTTTTCCCCAGCAGTACCTGTAAATTTGTAGAAGTGCGTATTTTGTCCACTGGGTAAAGTATCAGTGATTATCCCAGTATCTAGGGAGGCAGCATCAAAAGTTAGAGGTGTTGCTTGATCCATATCCATCAAGCTAAAGCCATAAGTTCCTAATTGTTCACCACTAAAATCTATAGTGACTTTGTAAGTACCAGTTTCTTTTAAGGTAATAGGTTCTAAATTGCTTTCATTGAAATAAATTTGGTAACTGAGATATCGAATACCTGTTGGACTATCTATGTAAATATTTTTGCTATAGTTATTAGTCCGATCCAGTATATCAAGATACAATCTCTGTCCTGCTGTACCTGTGAAGGTATAGACATCATTCTGTCCTTTGACAATTACATTGCCTGATACTGGATTAGGAGTAGCATTATCACCTGTATTAATTGGCGTGGGTGCAGGCGTGGGCGGCAGGATTAGGTTAAAATTGTACGTCTTAGCAGCATTTTCATAACCTCTAATGGCTAATGTATAAGTGTCATCGGCTAAGGTTATTTCTTGATCGTTTCTTGCTGCATCATCCATTACCCTTTGGTTACTGGAATTAAACAATGTCCAATAGACATTCCCTGGATTGACTAGGGCATCCATGTACAGCTTTGTGCCTGCTGTGCCAGTGAATTTATAGAAACGAGTTTCTTGTCCTGTTGAAAGCGTGTCAGTAATAATGCCTGTAGTTGAAGCACCATTAACGATAGTATCAAAAGTTAGAGGTATTGCTTGATCCATATCCATCAAGCTAAAGCCATAGGTTCCCAACTGTTCACCCCTAAAATCCATAGTAACTTTGTAAGTGCCAGTTTCTTTTAAGGTGATCGGTTGTTCTAAATAGCTTTCGTTATAATATATGTCGTAACTGAGATACCGAACACCCGTTGGACTGTCTATGTATATATTATTAGAGCCAGTACTTCGATCTAGTATATCAAGGTATAATCTCTGTCCTGCTGTACCGACAAAAGTATAGATATCATTTTGTCCTTTGACAATCACATTGCCTAATACTGAATTAGGAGTAGCATTATTATCTATATTAATTGGCGTAGGTGCAGGCGTGGGCGGCAGAATTAGATTAAATGTGTATGTCTTAGAAGTACTTTCATAACCTCTAATAGCTAATATATAAGTATCATCGACTAGGGTTATTTCTTGATCGTTTCTTGCTGCATCATCCATTACCCTTTGGTTACTGGAATTAAACAATGTCCAATAGACATTCCCTGGATTGACTAGGGCATCCATGTACAGCTTTGTGCCTGCTGTGCCAGTGAATTTATAGAAACGAGTTTCTTGTCCTGTTGAAAGCGTGTCAGTAATAATGCCTGTAGTTGAAGCACCATTAACGATAGTATCGAAAGTTAGAGGTATTGCTTGATCTAAATCCATCAAACTGAAGCTATAAGCCCCAGTTAATTCACCATCATAATCAACCCTGACTTTATAAATGCCTGTTTCTTTTAAAGTGATTGGTTCTATATCCCTCTGATCGTTGTAGATCAGATCGTAATTAAGATAATTTCCCCCTGTAGGACTATCTATATAGATTTTTTGCCCGTAATTACCGATTCTATTTAAGACATCAAGGTACAATCTTTGCCCAGCAGCACCAGAGAAACTATAGGTGTCAACCTCTCCTTTGATTGAAATATTACCGTTGATGATATTGGGTGCAGTATTTGCAGTATTAGTGCTAACTGAGATTGGAATTGTTGCGTTAGTTGGTGTTTGAATTAGATTAAAAGAATAGTTCTTAGCAATATTCTCATCGTTGTCAAATATCAATGTGTAGGTATCTGTTGCTAGAGTTACTTCTTGATCGATTCCTGCTGATAAATCTATAATCCTAGTGTTACTAGAGTTTAGCAATTTCCAATATACATTTCCAGGATTAGCTAGGGAATCTATATACATCTGCTGCCCATTATTTAGCACATTGAACTTATAGAGAACGCTCTGGTAAGGAGCAAGGGTTCCGTTAGTAACCGTCTCAAATAATGTATTAGTGGCTTGAGCATCTATATCCAACAGGTTAAAATTATAAGCTCCTTGAGAGACAGTGAGTGTGTAAGTACCAGCTTCTTTTAAAGTAATTGCTGTTGAAAAAGTCCGATAACCGTAAATTATATCGAACATCCCATAGTTTACACCTGTTGGACTAGTGAGGGAAAATTGTTGATCAAAAGGTGAACCGTTTTTGTTTAAGAGATCCAAGTACAGTCTTTGCCCTACTGCACCTGTAAAGGTGTAGTTTACCTTTTGTCCTGAAGTTGTAATGTTCCCACTCACAGGTGTACCAATGGTAAGAGGAATAGCAGATGTGGGCGCTGGAACAAGAGAACCGAGGACAGGGGCTTGATCAAGGAGTTGAAAGCTATAAGCTCCTGTTGCTTCGCCAGAACCGTCAACCTTAACAGTGTAAATACCAGTCAAACTTATAAATAGGGGTGTACTAGCTGTTCCTCGATCAGCTGTGCTACCAAAAGAATCTATCTGTTTTCCAGTTGGGTCATAGACCGTAATTGTGAAAGGATTAGTCGTATTTAACGTCTTAAAGAATAGTTGCCGCCCTGCTGTACCCGTGAAGGTAAAAGAATCCTGCTCACCTTTTTTAGCAATTGCACCACTGATAGTATCGCCAAGATTCATTGCTGTGGTTGTCAAAGGTGCGGTGATGATCTGCACATTGAAGCTAGAATTAGTTGCACCAGTTCCATTTAGCTCTAGCCAATAACTACCAGCATCTAAATATAGTTCCCGATCTTCATACACATAACCATTAGAAACATTTACCCCAGCCTCGTTGTAGATGTTGTAACGATTGTAAGCAGTACCGCCTGTTCCATCAATATAGATATATTGTCTGCCATTTGGACTTGCAGTTACAGGAACTGATGGAATCACAAAGCTGTAAGATTTGGCATCCAAATTATTCAATGTCGAATCAAAGTTACCCGTAACTGGAGTATCTAAATTCACAGGTGTGGCTGCGGCTCTATCGAGGAAGCGGAACTTATAATCTCCCGTTGCTTCACCAGAACCATCAATTGTAACTTTATAAGTGCCACTCATACTTAAAAATAGCGGCGTGTCTGAGCCTCGATCGCCGCGACTATCAAAACTATCTATCTGTTTACCAGTTGGGTCATAAACAGTGATTGGGAAATAATTAGTACTGTTTAATGTGTCGTAGAATAACTGTTGTCCTGCTGTGCCAGTAAAAGTATAGGAATCCTGCTCTCCTTTTTTGGCAATTGCACCACTGATAGTATCACCAAGATTCATTTCTGTGGTTGTCAAAGGTGCGGTGATGATCTGCACATTAAAGCTAGAATTAGTTGCACCAGTTCCATTTAGCTCTAGCCAATAACTGCCAGCATCTAAATATAGTTCCCGATCTTCATACACATAACCATTAGAAACATTTACCCCAGCCTCGTTATAGATGTTGTAACGATTGTAAGCAGTACCGCCTGTTCCATCAATATAGATATATTGTCTGCCATTTGGACTTGCAGTTACAGGAACTGATGGAATCACAAAGCTGTAAGATTTGGCATCCAAATTATTCAATGTCGAATCAAAGTTACCCGTAACTGGAGTATCTAAATTCACAGGTGTGGCTGCGGCTCTATCGAGGAAGCGGAACTTATAATCTCCCGTTGCTTCACCAGAACCATCAACTGTAACTTTATAAGTGCCACTCATGCTTAAAAATAGCGGCGTGTCTGGGCCTCGATCGCCGCGACTATCAAAACTATCTATCTGTTTACCAGTTGGGTCATAAACAGTGATTGGGAAATAATTAGTACTGTTTAATGTGTCGTAGAATAACTGTTGTCCTGCTGTGCCAGTAAAAGTATAGGAATCCTGCTCTCCTTTTTTGGCAATTGCACCACTGATAGTATCACCAAGATTCATTTCTGTGGTTGTCAAAGGTGCGGTGATGATCTGCACATTAAAGCTAGAATTAGTTGCACCAGTTCCATTTAGCTCTAGCCAATAACTGCCAGCATCTAAATATAGTTCCCGATCTTCATACACATAACCATTAGAAACATTTACCCCAGCCTCGTTATAGATGTTGTAACGATTGTAAGCAGTACCGCCTGTTCCATCAATATAGATATATTGTCTGCCATTTGGACTTGCAGTTACAGGAACTGATGGAATCACAAAGCTGTAAGATTTGGCATCCAAATTATTCAATGTCGAATCAAAGTTACCCGTAACTGGAGTATCTAAATTCACAGGTGTGGCTGCGGCTCTATCGAGGAAGCGGAACTTATAATCTCCCGTTGCTTCACCAGAACCATCAATTGTAACTTTATAAGTGCCACTCATACTTAAAAATAGCGGCGTGTCTGGGCCTCGATCGCCGCGACTATCAAAACTATCTATCTGTTTACCAGTTGGGTCATAAACAGTGATTGGGAAATAATTAGTACTGTTTAATGCGTCATAGAATAACTGCTGACCTGCTGTACCTGTAAAGGTAAAAGAATCCTGCTCACCTTTTTGGATAAAACCACTAACTGTGGAACCAAGTGTGTAAGCCGAAGTTGGGAGCAGTGAATCAATGATATTAAAGGAAAAGGAGTTGACCTCATTAAAAGCACCTTTACCCCGTACCGCAAGAATATATTCTCCTGAAGTTTGGATATCATACTCTATATCATCAAAGTTGCCATTAAAAGCAACTGCGACATTACGTGGATCATAAAGTACCCAATCCAGAGATCCGTTTACACGGGAGAGATAATCAAAATAGAGCTTCTGTCCCTGTGTTGCATTAAAACGATAGACCCGATCCGCAGTACCAGGGTTTAGCCTATCATTAACAACCTTGTCAAAAGGCTGAATCGGCAGCAATGCCGGATTAATTACACTAAACCCATAGGAACCTGTAGTTGCGCCTTGGGGGTCAACGACAATCTTGTAATTACCATCTTCATTTAGGGTAAGCAGCTGATTATCGTAATAGGCAAGATAGGTATCCACTACAAGGCGACTGCTGGGACTATAAACTTGAAACTTCCAATCACCACGATTCCCCGTATACTGAATTGGATCAAAATAAATCCGTTGACCTGCTTGACCCGCAAAATTAAATTCCTGATTTTGTCCTGCTACGGATACTTGACCAATCACCGTATCACCTAAAATCAATGCAGGCGGTGCTGTCCACTGTACCTTACCTGTAGTTGGGTCAATCAGCAGACCATCGGGGCCAATCACAACACTGTAGCTAATCGTGTCAAAATCAGGGTCAACCGCATTAGAATCATAAGTATATTGCTTATTTATGTAAGCCTCTACTACAGGATTAGTTACAAACACAGGTGGACGATTAGGTGGTGTTGCAATCACACTCAGAGTGTAATCCTGTGTAATTGAACCACCACGTCCATCGCTGACTTCCAAACTAATTACCTGATTACCAATATTGCTGCTTACCGTGTTCCAGTTAATCAGCCCTGTGTTTGGGTCAATGGTCATGCCATCTGGAGATGTCAGCAGTTTATATGTTAAAGAATCTCCATCGGTGTCAGTAGCATTAACATCATAGGTATAAAACTGACCACCAATTATTTCTTTGTTGGGCTGAGTTTGAATGACTGGAGCTTGATTTAACTGCGCCAGCACTACCAAATTATAGTTAAACTGTATCCCTTGAGGATTATAGAATACCAGAGAGCGTTGTGTGGTGGATTCATTTGGATCGAGTTTGCCACCTGCAACTAAGTTGGAGAAGTTATAGTAGGGAATACCTTCGGGTGTAAAGCCATCAGGATTGCGTAATACAACAGTCGGGTCGCTGATGTGGTTAACAGCAACTATCATTGGAGCATCAACACTATAAGAGCCAATGTTGTGTATTTCAATGTCTGCATATAGTAAGTGGGTATCTGCATTAAAGCTCGTGCGGTGATAATCTGCACTGAAACTTTGAGAGACATCTGTCAAGTTGTTGAAGTTAGGCAATGTCGTAGTATTTGCAGATAGCTGGGTACCAAAACCCGACTGTAAAGGAGCTTGTGTATTAGCTGGTGCAGTTTGCAGAACAAATTCGGTAATGCTGACATTGGTAGTAGTATCGGTGTCATTGTTTACCAGACGGAAAATGAGAGTGGCATTACCTGGTTTAACGCCTGTCAAATTCAAGCTCACAGTCCGGTCAGTGCTGTTATAAATAGCACCCGCGCCCAATGCGACATCTTCCCCTTCTGTCAGGTTGAAGAAAGCATCTCTACCGGATGCGATGGTGTGTACTAGAGAGTTGCCATTAGCATCAACTAATGCCACCTCAAAGGCATCGTTAATAGCATTAGGATCGGAAATGTCAAAACTCTTATCAATCTTGAAGCTGAGGATAGAAGGTGTTGCTGGAATGACTAGAGGTAGGCTGCGAGTTGCTGTAAAGTCAGTTTCTTCAGTCAAACTAATTTGACTACCGAGAATAATATTTTGTGTAGTGCCAAGTCCACCTGCATCTTTTACCGTAAATGCAATATTAAATAGACCCAGTTGATTTTCATTCGAGGTACCTGTTAAGGCGGCAGTGCCATCGCCGTTATCGGTAAAGATTAACCAACTGGGAACTCCAGTCGCAGTGATAATGCGGGTATCACCAGCATCCGGATCAATGGTAGTGATATTATAAGTATAAGTACTACCAAATTCAATAGTTGTAATAATAGGCGTGCTAGTAAAGCTGGGAGTTTCATTGATATTGGTTACATTAACTGTAATTTCTTGAGTAGTGCTTAGACCTTGAGCATCAGTGCTGCGAACGACGATAGTATGCTGGCTCTGGTTCTCGTAATTTATAAGTGTATTATTAGCCACTTTTAAAGAGTTGCCTACAATCTGGAATCGCCCGTGAGCATCATCTACCAGACTATAAGTATGGCTATCGCTTGTATCCGGGTCGATACTGCTCAACTCACCAATCAACGTACCATTAGGACTATTTTCAGCAATGCTGTTAGCAGTAAGTTTAATGGCAGTCGGAGCGCTAAAACGGTAGATGGTGGTTGCATAGGTGCGTTGGTTGCCTGCAATATCCGTTGCTTTGACGGTGAAGGAATTAACGCCTGCGACTAAAGAAACGTTAGTAAAGGTAAATTTGCCTGTATTATCAGCACTAATGGTAGTATTTGTTGCTTCCAAGGATAGAGTCACGCCAGGGTCAGTTAAACCTGTAAGCGTGACTGTATCAAATTTGGTTTTCTTGTCGCCAACTATGCCTGAATCCGATGTTGCATCTAAATTGAAGACTGGTTGAGTGACACTAGTATCCAGGGTAAAAGTAAAGCTAAAGGCGTTTGAGGTGTTGCCAAATTCGTCAGATGCGATTAAGCGCAAGGTATGAGCGCCATCTGGCAAGGAACTACCGTATATTGCTTCGAGTTGTGTGCGGTTGAAGCTAAAGCTACCGTCAGTGTTTAGTTGGGCAATAACATCAACAAAGTTGGCAGCGAGGGTGTTGTTAAATCCTGCCCGGAGACTGATAACTCGACTTATATCGGTAACTGTACCGTTAATTGCTGGGTCAGCAGTAATTTTATCACTGTTAATTGTACCGCCTGGTGCAGTGTCGTTGCTGAGAACCGCAGCAATTACAGGGGCAATAGTATCATTATTAATTTTAATATTATAAGTGACTGTTGTGAGATTACCTGCAATATCGCTGGCAATTAGTGTCAATATATGAGTACCATGACTCAGCCCAGTCAAATCTAATTGTTGGTTAAATCCTCCTGTAGCATCAAAATCAACATTAATTTCCTCAAGGTTATCAAAGCGATAGCGCAACGATGCCACAGCGCTTCCCGTACCGTTGATGCTACCAGTTAGATTGGCTCCTGTTACTAGTGGTGCAGTATCCACAGGAGTGCTAAGAGTCAGTTGCGGTATTACTTTGTCAATAATTACTTGCAATGGTGCAGACTCATTGCTGACATTACCTGCAATATCTGTAGCAACCGCCGTAAGATTGTATGTACCGTCAGTAAGTTCGCTAGTGACAATTTGCCAAGTACCCGTGCTATCAGTTGTTGCGCTGCCTAAAACTTGCCCAGAATGGAAAAGTTGAATTGTTGCTCCAGCCTCAGCGTTACCTGTAATGGTGGGATTGCTAACATTAGTAATATCGTCGCTGTTACTTACTCCTAGATCGCTATTTGGAGTCAGGTCTAGATTGCTAGGTGTAAGTGTGCTGGTATCCAGCGTAAAAGTATATTCAAAGGTAGGTGAAATATTATCAAATTCATCTTTAGCTACCAAGTATAGAGTGTGTACGCCATCAGTTAAAGTATTGCCCAAAATGGTTTCTAGCTGAGTGCGATTGAGAGTAAAGCTGCTATCAGGTTGAATTTGGGCAGTAATATCAACATAGTTCGCAGCAAGTGTATCGTTCAACCCAACTCGCAATTCAACTACGCGGTTCGTGTCAGTGACAGTACCTACAATTGTCGGGTCAAAAGTAATCCGATCGCTATTGGTATTTCCTCCTTGGGCAGTGTCACGTAATAAGTTCGCGGTAATAATTGGAGCTTCGGAATCGAGATTAACAGTAACATTATACTGCTGGGTAGTAATGTTCCCCGCAATGTCTGTTGTAGTAATTGTCAAAACGCGATCGCCGTTGGCAATTCCTCTAAAGTCAAGCTGTTGGTTAAAACTACCATCAAGGTTGAAAAATAAAGGTATTGCGGCTTGATTGTCAAAGCTGTAGTTCAAAGCACTAATGCTACTACCCGTACCACTGGCACTGCCAACTAGACGCGCTCCTTGTTTTAATGGCGCTGTATCAACAGGAGTTGTCAAGGCGAGGGTAGGTGCAGTGCTATCAATGGTAATTGTTATTGCCGAGACGCTGCTGAGATTCCCAGCAATGTCAGTAGCAATAGCATTGAGATTGTATGTGCCGTCAGCTAAGTTATTGGTAGTAATTTGCCATACACCGTTAGCATCGGCAGTTGCCTGACCGAGGATTTGTCCGCCATTGCTATTCACAAGTTGGACGGTTGCACCAGCTTCAGCGTTACCTGTAATGCTTGAGGATGGGTCTAAGGTAATGTTATCAGTATTGCTCGTGCCGCTATCGTTACTAGCAGGCAGATCGAGGTTATTTGGCGCAGGTGTTGTCGTATCTAGTGTAAAGGTGAAGTTGTAAACCTGACTGAGGTTGCCAAATTCATCTTCGGCAACCAAATGTAAGGTATGCACGCCGTCAGGGATAGAACTGCCGTAAATTGCTGTCAGTTGACTGCGGTCAAAGCTAAAAGTCCCATCGCTATTTAACTGGCGTAAAACATCAACAAAATTGGCAATTTGTGTATTATCAAAACCTGCTCGGAATTCAACTACACGGCTAGTATCAACAATATTACCCCTAATTGCCGGGTCAAAAGTAATGCGATCGCTGTTAGTTGTACCACTTGGGGCTGTGTCATTTGTCAAAGCTGCGGTTATTACAGGTGCTGCTTCATCTAGCTGAACAGTGACGTTATATTGTGTCGTCAGTAAATTGCCAGCTGCATCAATTGCCACAATCGTCAGAACGTGGCTACCATTCCCAAGTCCAGTCAAATCCAGTTCCTGGTCAAAAGCCTCCGTAGAATTATAGGCAATAGGTATTTCACTTTGGTTATTGAAGCGATAGCTCAAAGAAATTACACTACTACCTGTACCATTAATGCTCCCAGTGATTTTATCTCCTCGTCGCAGAGGAGTTTGATCCAAAGGTGTATTGAGCGTCAGTTGTGGAAGCGCAGTATCAACAGTGACGACAAGCGATGTCAAAGAGGTGTTAGTATTTCCGGCGATGTCAGTAACAGCAGCACTTAAGGAATGTATCCCATCGGTCAATGAGGATGTAGTTATTTGCCAAGTCCCATCGGCACTGACAGTAGTTTGTCCGATTTGCTGTCCGTTGTTGAATAATTGTACAGATGCTCCAACTTCGGCAATGCCAACAATTGTGGGAGTCGCATCGTTAGTGAGGCGATCGCTATTATTAAATCCCGAATCGCTAGCTGTTGACAATTTGAGAGTCGGTGCAGGTGTGACAGTATCGAGGGTAAAGGCAACAGCAAATACGCTAGAAGTATTGCCGTAGGAATCTGTTGCTTGCAAGTACAGTATGTGTTGGCCATCTGGTAAAGTTCCGCCATAGATTTGTTCTAATTGCGGGCGGCTAAAGCTAAAACTACCATCAGATTGCCTAGCAGGTAAAACATTGACAAAGTTGGTAACATTCGGATTGTTGAAACCAGCCCGAAAGCTAACAACTTGGTTAACATCGGTGACAGTACCCGTAATGCTGGGGTCAAAGGTAATTTTATCAGTATTGGTCGTGTTAGCAGGCGCAGTGTCTCGCACTAAGGTAGCGCTAATCACAGGTGCATCCTGATCAATAACCACTGCGACAGCATATTGAATAGTTTTGATATTACCTGCTGTGTCAGTAGCGGTAATAGTTAGTGTATGCGCCCCGTTAGCAAGTCCAGTCAAAGAAAAAGATTGGTCAAATGCTCCCGTAGTAGCATTAAATGGTACTGTAACCGACGCTAAGTTATCAAAGTGATAGCTCAATGCGGTTACAGCAGAACCAGTACCATCGACACGACCAGTTAATCTAGCTCCTGGAGTAAGAGGTGCAGTATCAACTGGGGTATTTAGCGTTAACAGAGGTAATGTGCTGTCAATAGTGATATTGAGTGCAGTACTGAGATTGCTGACATTACCTGCGATGTCATTGGCTTTTGCAGTTAAATTATAAACTCCGTCTGTTAAAGGACTAGTAACAATTTGCCATACACCTGTATTATTAGCTGTTGCTTGACCAATAGTTTGCCCATTATTGAAAAGTTGAACAACTGCCCCGATTTCAGCATTACCTGTAATATGCGGTGTACTTTTATTAGTTATGTTATCAGTATTACTAGCGCCACTATCGTCAGTAGCTAAGAGGTCTAAATTACTTGGAGAAGGGGTAATAGTATCAAGAGTGAATTGAATATCAAAGGTGTTGGAAAGATTTCCGTATAAATCTTTAGCCTGTAAATGTAGAGTGTAAATGCCGTCACCGAGAGTGCTACCATAAATAGTTTCTAGCTGAGAACGGGTAAAGCTAAAGCTGCCATCACTATTGGATTGAGCAGTTACATTTGTGTAGTTGGCAGATGGCGTATTATTGAAGCCTGCACGAAACTCAAGTATGGGATTAATATCAGTAACAGTTCCCGTAATTGTGGGATCAAAAGTAATAAAATCTTGATTTGTTTGTCCGAAGGGTGCAGTATCACGAGCTAAAGTAGCGCTAATTATAGGTGGGGTAATATCTGGCATCAATTCAGCGACACCAATCACAGTCGCTTGACCGTTGAAGATGATATTCCCTTTAGCACTAATCGAACCATACAAAGTAGAACTGCCATTAAAAATAAAGTTTTTGACGCTTAAAAATAATCCACGGGTGTCAGATGCGCCATTATAAGTGATATCTCCAGCAGATATTACCTTGAGATTGTCGGTAGTGCTCGTAGTTGTAGTCGCGCCGTTGAAGGTAATGTTTCCGCCACTGCTACCATTGGCAATTGTGGTGTAACCCGCAAATCTGGCTCCCGCGTTCATGTTAATGGAACTAGAAGCAAATACAGACAAATCGCGGGACTGGACATTGGACAAGTTAATATTGCCGTTATTAGCAATTAGCACTACATTATTCAAATTTTGACCATTACCGTTAAAGTTGATGTCTCCTTGGTCAACGGTAATGACATAGTTGCTTAAACTAAGGTTGGCAGGAACGTTGAGTCCCCCACCTATGACTCTGACAACTTTCGGATTACTAGTAGTACCAGGAGGTGGAAACTTGTTTGTCCAATCGTTAGCATTGTTGATGGGGTTTTGGGAAATGTTAAAGGTGACAGTGGGAGTGCCTGCGGGTATTCTACGATTGAGTTCAACAAGTTTTATGTCTGCGTAAGCTGGCACGGTGATTGTCTGCTGTGCCACTACTTGCGGGGGGATTAAATTAGCATATTGGTTGTTCGTTCCGTTGATGGTGGTATATCCTGATGCAACGGTAACAGTCTCTATCGATCAGAATTAGTTTGCCATTTGCATCCCGAATGGGGTTTCCCTGAGCATTTCTTTGTACGGGTAAGGTGGGATTGCCATTAATTGTAAATCCTTTCGCTGCGTAAATTAGGGCATCATCTGTGAGGTCTGTTGGGACACCATCAAAATCTCCGCCACCGTTGATGCTGATTGTACCATCTGTACGGATGGCGAAGGGGAGAGTGGAAGTCTGGCTGGTATTTTGTTGAGTTTGAACACTTAGAGGTGCAGAGGTAGAATTGGCGCTAATATTGGTCGTCGGGTTGCTGATGCCAAGTAGGGAAGCGTCAGATGTATTACCTGTGAGTGAATCTACACTTTGAGTTGTGCCAGATTTTTGATTGTTGTTGCTAGTTTTTAACAGTGGAGTCGTTTTGGCGACAACTGGTTGGGTAATCGATAGTCCGTTGTCAAAAATCCCATTTTCAGGGGTGTAGTTGGCAATTTGATTTGAATTTGATTGTTGATTATCGCTAATAGTTGCAGAGTTATTGGAATCAGAGGGTTTTCCTAATTCAAAATTGATGGGATCAAAACTACTAGAAGAAGATTTCAGTGCCTTTTGTAATTCGGTTAAACCAGAATTATCATCTAGGGATGCACTTAAAGATGCACTTTCTAATAGAGATGGTGGCATTAAACCACCGTTGTTCACACCATTTTCAGGACTACCCATGACCTAACTCCTCGCCAGTAGTAAATCGTTGATTGTTTTTAGTTTTTAGTTGTATTTAAAAAGGTTCAGCCAATTTTTGGGATTACGTCAAATAGTGCATTATCCACTAGTTGATGTAATCCCAATATTGGCGGCAATTACTCTGCCTATTATTAATATTTTTTGGAATATGTAGCAAAGATGAATCGTCCGAAATTAGTTTAGGTGTTCACCTTTGTTGTTACCGTAGGCTAGTCGTTCTTTTGATCGTCAGAACTAAGTAGAGGCTGTTCTGCTCTTGTTAGGATGTTGAACTATCCTCTACCTTTTGGACTAGGCTACTGCACTGGCATTCATTGAGAATACATCTGGAACTACAGTTGTGTGAGCCGCAACTTGAGTGATAAACTTGCTATTGATAATATCTTGGTAAGTTAATAAATCTCCTTGCCAATTATCAATAAGTTGGTGCAAATTTCTGAGGCGTTCTGGTACGGTTTCGGCAATTACTTGATAACTAAAACTGCCATTGAACAATACAATTGGAGTGCTAGTTTCGTCTGGATTCCGTAATGCTGCTTCACTGACAGTGAGATAGAATGGGCAGCGCTCTAAAGTATAAACTAAGTTTAGTGTCGCTCGTACAGGTGCAGTCCCAACTTCTTGCCAAGGACCAGGAGACAGTAGCATTTCAGCTAAATACTGACGGGCTGCATCTTGCTGTTGGTCAAAACTCATGTAGCTTCTGGGATTAAGACCTACAGCTTCGTACTCTACGTTAGGTAGTGCTTGGACATATTTTTTAGCAATGTCTGCAACTATGATTTCTGCTACTGCTTTACCTTCAATAGCTTCTATAAATATTACTCGCGTCGGTTCAGCTACTATAAGAACACCGTTAGTGAAGGCAACTTGAGATACGTTTTGGGTAGATATTGGTTGACGAGCCAATTCCCATTCTGTCGGAACTATACCACTATATTTGAGAAAATCTGGATTGAGAAGTGTGGGGTTATGATTTTTTGCAGCAATAATAATTCCGAACTCTTGGGTGATTAAGCTTTGACTCATGATGCTTTCCTAATAACTGTTACTTCAAAGATGAATGTTTTTGCGCCAATTGATTCTGACGTAGACTTGAAACCTTTTGGCGCATAATCCATTACTGGACACTGGATACGTTTTTTACGGATACTTGTAACTTTATACTCTCCTTATTCAGATTTACACCAGCGAAATTATGCTTAAACTTGCTTCGATACTTACTTAAGTACTAACAAAATTAAGTATATTTTTTTGATAAAGTAGCTGATATATCTAGGAAATTTAATTTTTCCCGGTTTTTCTAAGTATTTCTAAGTATATGTAACAGCTATCCTTTAGGAAAACATACGTATACTTATCATTGTCATAAATAGAACTTACAATACATGATGCGATAGGGAAATTATTACATAGGTTCCTCTACCCTAACTTTCTAGCACCCAATGGCTCACCTAAGAATTG
This sequence comes from Nostoc sp. GT001, assembly GCF_030382115.1. NCBI lineage: Bacteria > Bacillati > Cyanobacteriota > Cyanophyceae > Nostocales > Nostocaceae > Nostoc > Nostoc sp. GT001. The sequence goes on along the minus strand of NZ_JAUDRJ010000001.1, from coordinate 170,166 downwards.
GCAACCAGATAATTAGCCAAGCAGAAATTACGCATTTGCTGGCTGGTTTCCAAATGCTCCCACAATTGTGTCGTTTATTGATTATTGAAACAGCGATCGCTCCATTTGAACTCACTCCATCAGAAAAAGAGTGTGTTATTGAGCAATTCTACCAAAACAATCAACTGACAACACCAGAAGCTATAGCAAAAGCCTTAGAACATTACAGTATAAGCCTTGAGCAGCTAGAAGCTGTTGCTATGCGAGAACTGAAAATTGAGAAGTTAAAGCAAGCCACTTGGGGGACAAAGCTAGAATCTTATTTTTTGCAATGTAAGCCTCAGCTAGACAAAGTAATTTATTCCCTAATCCGCACATCTGATGCAGAGGTGGCCCAAGAACTCTATTTCCGCATCAAAGCCCAAGAACAGACATTTGCTGACTGTGCCTCGGTGTATTCACAAGGGCAAGAAGCTCAAACAGGGGGAATGTTAGGCCCTGTTCCCATGAGTCAACCGCATCCAGCGATCGCACAGAAACTGACCATTTCTCAACCAGGACAGTTATGGCCGCCGATGAAATTGGACGAGTGGTTTGTGATTGTGCGACTGGAAAAGCTAATTCCGGCTCAATTAGATGATGCAATGCGCTCTACACTTCTGAATCATTTATTTGAGACTTGGTTAGCCGAAGAAATCAGCAAAGCGCAATTGACCATACATGATGATGCACCTGCTCCAGTTTTAATAACAAGATGATAGAAAGCACTACCACGATTCAAGAATTTCTCGCCAGCATCTACCCATTTAATCAGCTTTCTATAACTAGTATTGAGCGGATTGCAGAAAAACTTGAGCCTTTGCGCTACCGCATGGGGCAAGCAATTTTGGTCAGAGAAACCCTCCCAGCTAGAGTAGTCATTCTTTACCAGGGGCAAGCCCGTTTATTGGGATATGCCCCTGGTGCTTCTGCCCCTGATACTCTGCAACTACTAAAACCAGGATCAATCATCGGTTGGACAAGCTTGCTGCGTGGTGTACCCTGTGAAACTGCGATCGCTTCAGTTGAAACTCTTTGCTTAACGCTAAAAGCCTCAGATTTTTTAAGTCTAATAGAACTCGAACCTGCTATAGCGAATGCTTTTTGCAACCATTGCAGTCTCATTGAAGTTTTTGATTTATTGGGTGCAGAATTAGAACGCCGGGGCAAGATTCCCGATAATCTTAAAGAACTTGCGATTGCGACTGTAAAACAAGCCACAATCCTGAACTTGCCCCCAGGCAAAACATCACTTCAGCAATTAGACCCTAACCTACTGTGGTTAGTTAGCAGTAAAGGGTCTAACTATGATGTGGGCGAAAGACTTTTGCCTGGCTCAGATCGAGCTAACATTACTGGAGAAGTTCGCTTAGTTGGTTTTACCGATCCGACACTGCCGATCGCTGAATCTGACGTTAACATCGCCTCATTGTCAGATACTGGAATTTGGGCAAACGCCCCATTCGCTCCAGAGCGTCCAGAAGAAACAGAAGAAGTAGAGCCAGGGCAAGGAATTAAATACCCGCACATATCGGGTCGTGGCCCTGTAGATGGAACTCTTGCTTGTTTCCAAATGCTAGCGCAACAGTTAAGAATGCCATTTCGCCGCGATGTCTTGCGCCGTGCCTTAGTCAGCAATTTTCAGCGCACAGGCAGCACTTCTATTCAATTATGTGGTGCTTTGGCAGAATTAATGGGGTTGACATCTCAACTGGTGAATGTTCCCGCCATCGCAATATCTAAACTACCCACACCAGTTTTGATTCCTTGGCAAGATAGCTATGTAATTCTTTACAAAGCTACTGAAAAAGAATTAGTCCTTGCCATCCCAGAACAAGGCATTGTCCGCAAGAAGCCAGCAGATTTTGCTGAGACTTGGGGGGAGGAAGGGCAAGTACTTCTGTTGCAACCCACCAAAGAAACTCCTCAAAAGCGATTTGGCTTAAGTTGGTTTCTGCCTGCCATTAAAAAACATCGTACTGTTTTAATCGAAGTATTTATTGCTTCACTATTCGTCCAATTATTGGGGCTAGCAAACCCTTTAATCACCCAAGTAATTATTGATAAAGTTATCATTCAAAACGGGATTAATACTCTCAACGTTCTTGGCTTTCTGCTCATAGCAATGGCTATAGTAGAAGGCATTATTACTTGGCTGCGTACCAACTTATTTGTCGATACCACCAATCGGATTGATTTAAGTTTGGGAAGCGAAGTAATCGATCACCTATTACGTTTACCACTGCGTTATTTTGAAAAGCGCCCTGTTGGGGAAATATCCAGCCGGATCAACGAATTAGAAAATATTCGCTCCTTCCTTACTGGTACTGCCCTAACTGTTGTTCTAGATGCTATTTTCTCTGTTATTTATATTGTAGTAATGATTTTTTACAGCTGGCTGCTAACTATAGTAGCACTGGCAACAGTACCGCTCTTTGCGCTGATTACTTTTATATTTGCTCCGATTATTCGCAGCCAAACTAGAACTAAAGCTGAACGCAATGCCGAAACTCAATCTTATTTAGTTGAGGTGGTATCTGGTATCCAAACTGTCAAGGCACAGAACATCGAACTCAATTCTCGCTGGCAATGGCAATCTCGTTATGGAAGATATATTAGTGCGAGTTTTGAGAATGTTCTGACAAGCAATACTGCTAGTTCCCTCTCTAACTTCCTGAATAAACTATCAAGCTTACTTTTATTATGGGTAGGTGCATATTTAGTCTTGCAGCAAAAACTAACTTTGGGACAGTTAATTGCTTTTCGTATTATCGCAGGTTATGTCACAAGTCCTCTACTACGACTAATTCAACTGTGGCAGAACTTTCAAGAAACTGCTTTATCGCTAGAACGCTTGGCTGATATTCTTGATACTCCCCAAGAAACAGAAATTGCTGGGCGTAATAACATCCCGATGCCAGCTATTGTTGGTGCTGTTCAATATGAAAGTGTTACTTTCAGCTTTGTTAAAAGCCCTAACCCCCAACTTAACAACGTTCATCTTGATATTGAAGCTGGTATGTTTGTTGGAGTTGTAGGACAAAGTGGTGCTGGGAAAAGTACATTAACCAAACTCTTACCTCGACTTTATGAATTAGACTCTGGTCGCATCAAAATTGATGGCTATGACATTAATAAGGTAGAACTCTACTCCCTGCGTCAACAAATTGGCATGGTGTTACAAGACACTCTGTTATTTGATACCACGGTACAAGGAAATATTGCTCTAACAATGCCTGATGCCACACCAGAAGAGATTGTGGAGGCTGCTAGAATTGCTTGCGCCCATGATTTTATTATGAATCTGCCCAATGGTTATGAAACTCGTGTTGGAGAGAGGGGTTCAGCTTTATCTGGTGGACAAAGACAAAGAATTGCGATCGCTCGGACTGTACTACAAAACCCACCACTGTTAATTCTGGATGAAGCTACCAGCGCACTTGACTATGCTACAGAGCGTCAGGTGTGCTTGAATCTAGCCCAAGTATTTAAGGGGAGGACAGTATTTTTTATTACCCACAGGCTAGGAACAATTCAAAATGCCGATGTAATTTTGATGATGAGCCAAGGACGAATTGCAGAACAGGGGACTCATGCAGAACTTATGGATTTAGTGGGACTTTATTACTGCCTGTACCAACAACAGGAGGCTCAAGTTTAAACGGATTAGGAAAAGAATATACTTTGCTAATTAAGAATAGCTAAAACTTATCTGTTCACTAACTACTATCTATAAAAAGCTAATCGCTAACAGTTAAATAATTATGAGTACTAATAATGGTAATGGGAATGGTAAATATTCAAATAATGGCAATGGTAGTTCCCCAAAGGCAGCAATAACTTCTGTTCAAAAATTGGAACAGTTATCAATAGATACATCTGATATTCAGCCAAAACCAGCTAATACTGCTCCCCGTTATATCCCAAAATTTGAGCAACCTGTAATTCTTCGACAATCTCGTAAATGGTCACGCGCTATCCTTTGGGGTTTGATAACTGTTACTACTGGTACAATTATCTGGGCAAACTTCGCCAAAATTGAAGAAGCAGTTTCCGCTAGTGGTAAGTTAGAGCCTACAGGCACAGTTAAAGAAATACAAGCTCCTGTTGGTGGCGTAGTTAAAAAAATCTATGTTGAAGATGGACAGCAGGTTAAACTTGGCGAACATCTTATCGGGCTTGACCCCACTACTGCTAATGCTCAACTCGACTCTTTGAAGAAAATTCGTCTATCTTTACTCAGAGAAAATCAATTTTATCAGTCTCAAATGAGAGGTGGATCTACAATAATTTCCACCGATTTTCAAGCCACAAATGAAATGCTTGACCTTACCAAAAGTCGGGTTGCTCTAGTTGCAGAGAATCGTTTATATCGTGCCCAACTAGATGGTACAGGTTCTAGTAGTGGACTTTCCATCGAACAAAAAGAACGATTTTTCTCTACTTCTGAAGAATTGAATGCGCGGTTCACTGCTGCAAAACTGGAAGTTGACCAATTAAGTCGTCAACTTAACCAAAGCCAAATTAAATTGGTTAGCACAAAAGATACTCTTAAAATGAATCAGGGGATTCTTGACAATATTACTCCCTTAATGAATGATGGGGCGATTTCTAAAATCCAATACTTCAAGCAACAAGAAGAAGTTAGAAACGCTCAATCAGAAATTGACCAGCTTACCCAAGAAGGATTTCGTTTACAATCTGCTATTAACCAAGCACAAGCTAAGTTGCAATCAACTGTAGCTATTTCTCGCAAAGATTGGCTCACCCAAATTGCAGATAATAACAAAAAAATTTCCGAGATTGATTCTCAGCTTACTAAAGCCATTGTCGAAAATAATAAGAAAATTGCCGAAAATGATTCTCAGTTGAGCCAAACTCAAATGAATCTTCAATATCAGTCGATTAATTCCCCTGTTTCAGGTACAGTTTTTGAACTTAAGGCACATACACCAGGATTTGTAGTCACATCCAGCGAACCAATTCTCAAAATTGTTCCTGATGATGCTCTGATTGCTAAAGTTTACATCACCAACAAAGATATTGGTTTTGTTAAAGAGGGGATGACAGTAGATGTCAGAATTGATTCATTTCCTTTTAGTGAGTTTGGCGATGTCAAAGGTAAGCTAGTATGGATTGGCTCTGATGCCTTGCCACCAGATCAGATTTATCCTTTCTATCGTTTTCCTGCTAAGGTGCGCCTGGAGCAACAATCAATTTCGATTAATGGGCGTAAAGTACTTCTGCAATCTGGGATGTCAGTCAGTGGTAATATTAAACTGCGAGAACGGACGGTGATGAGTATCTTTACAGATATGTTTAGCTCTAGTGTTGAAAGTCTCAAGTTTGTTCGTTAAGCCAGTAAATGTGCTTTGAATCATAATTTCTCATGAAATTGGCAATTCTTCCTTCTGTTGCTGATAATAGTTTTAGTTAAAACCTTAAGAAGCTTCTTACTTCCCGCTCTATCGGAGTGATGAGATGAATTGCGGGTGAAAAACTACGACAGTCCTTTAACCGATTTTTCCTACAAGGTAAAGAGGGAGAAGGACATGGAGGAAATGAACAATTCTGTGTTACACTCCTTTATAGCAAACGTTGTTTACTCTAATATGTTAAGAGTTGTCAAAGTTAGGCTATATCCAGATGTTCAACAGCAGCAGTCACTAGCACAAGCTTTTGGCAGTTGCCGTTGGTTATGGAATTATTGCTTGAATTTGATGAACCAAACATATAAAGAGACTGGCAAGGGATTGTCTGGATACGAGGTTAAAAAGATAATTCCACAGTTAAAAAAAGAGCATGAATGGCTATCACTAACCTACTCACAATGTTTGCAGCAAGTTTGTCTGAACCTTGGAGTTAGTTTTAATAATTTCTTTGAGAAAAGAGCTAACTATCCTAGATTTAAATCAAAACATGCTTTGCAGTCTATTCAGTATCCTCAAAACGTCAAACTTGCTGATAGCTACTTAACACTTCCAAAAATAGGAGATGTTTCAGCAATTATTCATAGACCAATTGAGGGTAAAGTCAAGACTGTGACTGTATCCAAAAACTGTTCTAATCAATACTTCGCAGCTATTCTTTTTGATGATGGTAAAGATAAGCCGGAACAAAAAGTAGAAGGTAAGGTAATAGGTATTGATTTGGGGCTGACTCACTTCGCTGTTACTAGCGATGGGTTTAAGTTTGATAATCCTAGAGTACTCAATAAACATGAGAATAATTTAAAACTCAAACAACAGCAGTTATCAAGAAAACAAAAAAATTCTAATAGCAGAACTAAAGCAAGAATTAAAGTTGCTAGGATTCATAGAAAAATTACTAACTGCCGTGAGGATTTTCTACACAAGCTGTCTCGTAGGATAGTTAATGAAAACCAAGTTATTATTGTAGAAAACCTTAATGTAAAAGGCATGATGCAAAATAGAAAACTTTCCAAAGCTATCCATGAAGTTGGATGGGGAATGTTTTGCACAATGCTGAAATACAAAGCAGCAATGGAAGGGAAAATTTATTTAGAGGTTGATAGATTTTTCCCCAGTTCAAAAACCTGTCATGTGTGTCTTAATCAAGTTGGCAGTTTACCACTAGACATAAGAAATTGGACTTGTGAAAAGTGCCATACAAAACACGACAGGGATGTGAACGCAAGTATTAACCTTCGAGATGAAGGACTACGGATTTTGACCTCTGGAACGGGGGATAAAGCCTGTTGTCCAGATGTCAGTCGTAGTAAGGGAGGACGCAAGAAATCCACTACTGCGCTTTCTGTTGGACAGGAAGCCTACGGTGTACGCGAAGCGTCACTGTAGGTAGTTCACAGCTAATTATCTAAGAGGTTGATTGTGCTCTTTGCTCAAACCAGTCCCCCAAATGTAATAACAACTCGCCTGACGTTAGACGAGTATCGGGCTATGGAAGAAACAAACCCAGAACGCCATGAATACCGCAACGGAGAGATTATTACTATGTCGGGAGGTTCGGAATCTCACAGTGCCATCGCCAGTAACTTCTTAATTTACTTAGGGTTTTTATTGAGAGACACGGATTTTCGTTTGTATAACAGCGACTTGCGAGTTTGGATTCCTGAATATCAATGCGGTACTTATACCGATTTGATGGTTGTGAATGGCGAACCAGAGTTCAATGGCAATCGTAATGATGAAATTCTGAATCCAATGCTTATTGTCGAAGTTTTATCACCCTCGACTGAAGCTTATGATCGAGGGGATAAGTTCAGAAAATATCGCTCGATTGCCAGCTTTTGTGAATATCTGCTTGTGAGCCAAACTGAACCCTACATTGAACAGTATCACAACTTGGATCGGGACAGTAACGATCGCTGGCTATGGCAAGTTCACTCTCACCTTGAGCGCACGATTATGCTGCACAGTTTAAACGTAGAAATTCCCCTGACTGAAATCTATCGTCGCATTAATTTTTAAGGCTGCTTAACTCTCTTAGAACTGATTGATTAGTGGGACTCGTTACCAAAAGAAGCACTCCCAAGGAAGCTAGAAAAAGCAACTAACATCCAACCGAAACAAATATGTTTTTGAGTTTGCCAATCGTATCTCTCTTCTATTATCGGGATTGTGTTAGCTTCAACAATTTCTAATCCCCAGTAGCCTAACGCACTGATGCCAAACAACATAGCGCTGACAATCCCCAAAGGTGTTGGGACAATTTTCAGATATTCATTAAGAGCAGATATGTAGGTATCACCAAAATTCTGGAGAGCAACAGCCGGACGGATAATATTCAACAATTGAATAGCTCGTCTAATGTCTGCAACACTGCGGCTAGCATCAATCTCTGGCTGACTTTCACGGTAGCCCTTGCCTTTTTTTTCTGCTACCAGATTATGAAATTTAGCAATGGCTCTCTGATGATTGCCTAATGTGTGGACTTTAGTCTGCGCTTGATAGCCGACTCTGCCCCACTGCACTGTTAAATTACCATCTTCGACAATGGCCGACCAGAATTTATTGCTGTTCTGGATAGTATCAACAAAGACTAAATAGATTTCCATGTTTTTAAATCCAATTAACTCGCAAGCTTTTGGGCATTGCCCCATCTAATTTGATGTTGTAGAGCTTCAAGTAAGGTTTCAGCCTCCAGAGTTGTTAGCCCATTCAGAACAGAGCAGACATCATACAAATCTTGGGGAATAGAATCAGGAATTACTAGCTCACACAAAGCGTCTTCAAGGGCTGTAGAAACTGGATATTCAGTTGGGGTGTACTCTTGCTGCATAACAATGTATGTAGACAGAGTTACTCGTAATAACAGTTTTGTTTCTCTGTTCAATTTCTCTAAGTGTGCGCCATAGTTATCAACTAACTGGTTGATTAAGTCTGTTTGTCCGTAATAAGTAACTAAGTCTGTTGCCATTTTCTTTGGTCTATCTAATTATTAAGAAGCTGGTGTTGATTTCTAAAAAAAAGTGTGATTGCCCCCATAAAATTAGGGAGCAACCGCAATTAATATCAGTTCATGTTTCTGTATTTGGCAGTTCTAAGAGACTGAGTTTTCGCCGCAACCACAGGACTACTAGCCCGTCGTGCGGTAGATGCCCACGCTTGCATTCGCTCGACTGCCGCAGCGTCCTGAATCGCAAGCGGGGTAATGGTTTGACGGCAGATTTCCAGATCAGCAAGCGTTACCTGCTGTGGTCGTCCTTCGTCAAATGCCAACAGTGCGGCTTCAGATGCGAGAGTTTCCAATTCAGCGCCGGAGAATTTTGCGGTCGAGGCTGCGATCGCTTCGAGGTACTCCGATTCCAGGTGAATGCCAAAGCGTTGTAGATGAATCCCTAGAATCTGGACTCGCTCAGGCTCCGTAGGAAGATCAACAAAGAAATTTTCATCGAAGCGGCCTTTCCGTTTTAGTTCACTTGGTAATGCAGATGGGTCATTGCAAGTTGCCACGACAAACACACCACACTGAGATTCGGACATGAATGTAAGGATATTGCCCAGAATCCTCTGTGAGACTCCACTCGTGTCACCAGTTCCCGAAAGTGCTTTCTCGATTTCGTCCACCCACAATATGCACGGGGCGATCGCTTCAGCTGTTTTCAAAGCCCGTCTAACATTTCCCTCAGACTCACCGACCAGACTGCCCAAGAGGGACGCAATGTCTAGTTGGAGTAGTGGTAAATTGAGAATGTTAGCAATATTCTTGGCTAATAAAGTTTTCCCTGTACCGGGTGGGCCAGCCAGCAACACACCTTTTGGTTGAGGTAGGTGTAGCTCACGCGCCTCTTGTGTGAATAGCCGCCGCCGCCGATTGAGCCACTCACGCAACAAATCCAATCCTCCAAAAGAGATGCTAGCAGGCTTGCCCAATTCAATACCCATTTGAGACAACAGCCGAGTTTTATACTCAACAGCTTTGGGGATGAAATCAGCACCAACGACAACACCATCATTAGTTAAGTTTTCTTTGACAGTTAACCGCAGGAAGTCGCTAATCTCCTCCAGTGTTAATCCCAGAGCAGCACGAGAAAGAGATTCAATTTCACTTTTATTAAGGGAAATAGTGAAAGTCAATTCCTGTTCAATAGCTGACTGTTGTAGGTCATGCAAATAAGAATTGATATGAAGTAGTATTTGCTCAACTCCCGGTAGAGGAATTTCACAATAAGGAATCAATCTGACTAGTGATTCGTGTAATTGTATATTCTGACCCAACAAGACAATGCGTTTATCTGTAGGTTTGAGACGATGGTAGAGATTTTTTACCTTGCTAACAACCTCCCAAGATAACGAAGGCGAATTTTTACCAATAAACGAGTGAATGTCACCTAAGATAAAGACTCCATCACTACTAAAGTTAGCAATGTAGTCAAATACAAATAGTAGTGGATCAGCCTGTGGAGGTCTTTTGTACTCTGCAACTGGCTTAAACACCAATCCCCCATCTGCTGCGATTAAACATTGTTCTAAGGTTGATACCCCCAGATTCCAGAAGAACACTGGACTTGATAGCTTGCTAGATGCCTCTGTAGTCAACCACTGAATAATTGTCGCTTCATCAGGAGACAGCACATCAACCGCAGCAATGGGAATCTGTGAATCGAGCGTGGAGAGAAGATTTGAGAGTTTCATGTCAATTATTCAAATATTTCACTTATGAAATGGCGAAGCCTTTATGATCAGCAGTTACCAGCCGAGTCAAGACTGGTAACTGATGACTGATTACTGACGCAAACGTGTTTGATTACTATTCGTAGTATGAAGTTGTTGGGTTTGAGCTTCATCTTTAAACGTGCGATCGCCCACAACTCCAAGTGCTTCTTCAAATGGTTGCGTAGCTGATAAACAACTCAAGCCCTCGAACCCCTCAGCCTCCACACGAACTTCACCTGTAGCATTGTCGAAATGAATCAGTATTGAACGTTCCATATTTATCTCCGTGCAAATTGTTTAACTTCCTGATGTCCGGCAAAAGTCAGCCGTAGAGTTTGCACAGTGCCGTTGGTTTCTTCGGCAATCGCACATTCCCCAAATTTTTCTTGTAACTCGGCGGCTTTAGCGCGAACCATCCGTTGTCCATAAGCCAGCATTAGTTTATTACTGAAAAAGTCTTGTCCCAACTTCGGAACTGTCTCGTAGCTGTCGTGTATCACATCGTACACACCACTTGACTGATTCCATTTGAACCCGATGTCTGCACGGGCTTTTATGGTACGACCAGATACGATAATTTCAGCGCTTTGTCCTTGAGAGCTACCGTAGTACCCTTTTAGTGATTGTGCTGTTTCATGAACTTGCGGATTCAGTTTCAAATCTTGTAAGGCTTGTACCAGACATTCGCGGTTGGTGAGCTTGGTTTTAACAGTTGAGAAGTGTGACATGAGAATTTTATCCCTATAGTAGAAGTGCGGTATTCTTTTTGAGGTGTATACTGCATTTTTCGTTAAGGTACTTAGTTTTGGGCGAATGCACCCGCCCAAGACTGTTTTTTACCTGAACCTAAATGCGGCAACTGTAGCCTTCGATAAGCCCACGTCCTCAGTCGCAAGTGATTGTAGATTGCGTTGTTCATCTAACAACTTGGCGCGGATAGAATCTATTTTTTGCTGTAATTGACTGCGTGTATCAGAACCAAGATTCTTAGACTCAATCGCTGGATCGTTAACGATAGAATCTAAGTGCGCCATCATCGCCTCCAAACTGCTGCCAGCCTCCGGGTCAGCATTCGCTAGCAAAACCTGAACCTTCATCAGATGGCGTTGCATCTTCTTTTTAAACTGGATTGGCTTGCGTCCTGGCTCCCAGTCGCTCAATTCTTCAAGCAACTGTGCGGCAAGTTGTTCACCGCCAGCGATCGCAGATTCCCGTAGCCTTTGCTCCAGATTTTGGTCATACTGTTGAATGAACTTGGTAATCTGGTCTAGACACTCGGCTTGTTGCTGGTTCAGTTGTTCGGACAGTGCTGGAATAATTACCGGACGACCAATGACAACCTGCAAATAGTCTTCAAGATCGGTCAGAATCGGAAATGCTCTTAACAAGTTTGCTTTGACTGACTCTTGCTTATCCTGTGCTAATTCCCAAGTGTTAAGTGAGAGGAACTGATCAATCCGTTCCTGATAATCAAGAAGTCCCGCCTCGTAATCAGCTTTTAATTGATTACGCAATCCAGGAGCGATATTATCCCTAATATTAATTAACTGGTTCCAAACGAGTGGAGCTAAATCAATCGGACAAATCCAATCACCAGTATCAGCAGACATCCACTCTTGAACCGAAGCAATTTCTTGCCTCAATTGAGCAGCAGCTTCATCCAACTTTTTGAATACCTTAATACCTCGCAGACCGACTTCGGAATTTGTGACTTTAACGAGGTCTGATTCAATTTCAGACACTTCAGCTTTTAGCACGTCTGCCCATTTAGGAGCAGCAGACTTTGTACTTTTCTTCAGTTGAATACGAAAGCGGATGCGAGTTTTATTTAATTGCGAGAAATTGTGGCGCTCGACTACTGCATCAGTTAGGAAATTTGTAGCAATAGGGTTGTCGATTGCTTGTACCATGATTATTCACCTCAATCAATATTTTTCACTTTCGANNNAGCGAAGCTTTCTTTGTGACTATTNTGAATGTCTGTAGTAGCTCTATAGATTACTTTTTTAGAGCTTTTTTGTAGCCGAATATGCCTTTTAATGACTGGTGGTTTATGTATTGACATAACTCAAAATAGTTGAAGTTGCTGTGAATTATCCTGTACCACAGGCTTTTGATAAACCATGCCTTCGACCTCATAACAGCGAGTCATGAGTTTGTTTCGGTTTAGCCGAAAGCTGGCTTTTTTCCTTTGATTTGGCAGAGGTAGAAATAGATACTGTGGATGTTGGATAGTACCTTCATCACCCAAGTATCGTGAAAGCGTACCGTCGATTTGGTAAACTTTCGATGAACTTAACAGTGTCGCGTCATACACTTTAATCAAATTTGCTTCCATCTGATTAGTATTGAAGTAGAGTGTGTGATAATCTTTTGTGGAATCGATTTTTCTCTACAGTCAGACTGATTGAATCTGACTGTAGAGTTTTTCACGCAGAATTCGTTGCCTCTGCGTTAATTATTGATTGAGGGTAGAAAATGTTACAGATACAAATGCTCAAAGATTTGATTGAGTTTTTCCTTCTCTTCATCAGGCAAAGCCTTAAAATCAAACTCGTCTGATTCCCAAACTTCATCAAGACTTGTTGACTCATCGATAATGTTTGCAATCAAACAAGATTCATCGCCGTAGTTCCAAGCATTTGCTAGAAGCCACGGCAGAACTCCCTCAGATTGCAATAGTTTCTCAATGTCGAATGAGTCAGAAAACTGCTGTAAGTTTTCGATAGTGGGGTGAACGATTGTAATAGTCATGGGGTATTTTAAATGATTGAAATACGTACAGCCCAATCAAAAGATGGGGAAAGTGGAAAGGGATTCATGAATTAAATTATCCTTAGAAAAGCAAGGTTTTTACCTTTTCCCCTGTCCCTTCTTTATTAGCTGTAGAAAAGACTTGAGAACTGATCAAATATGCTTCCCTACTTGAAGGTAAATAGGGAAGCATAAAGATGAACGCAATTGCTGTAATCACCTCAACAAGTATTTGGCTATTAAGAAGGCACATCCTCCCAGTAACCAACTTCATTGTCATAATTTGCTTGCATAGACTGCAATTTGTTGACGAAGTTAGCAAATTCTTCGTTAGTTAGTGACTGTCTTCCTTTTTTACCATAGTTCTCTATGAGAAACTGTTTGCCCTTTTCCTCACCCCAACCTAAAGCTTCAATCAATCGTTGTGACTCCATCATCAATTGATTGCGATCAATTGCATGAGACGTATGCTTTGGTAAGTTATTGTTAGGCAATCCTTTTTTCCACCAATCGCTGATGGAATTATGCACAAGGGCAATTTCTTGAGCTATTGGTTTCTTGCCAATACAATAACTTTCCCAGTTGAGCGCAGTTGGCTTTTCGTATCCGCTACATACACAGGCATTGGAAGTTTGCCCCCCTTTCTCACGTTTCTCTGTTTTTAATGTGGGACAAAATACCCACATCGAATGCCAAAGTAAATTCTTCGGTTGGTGATGTTTGCCTTGAAAACTTGCATAAGCTTGTTCGCAAGTTTCACGGAATGCCATTAGTTGTTGATCAAACGACACTTGAAACACTCCCCAAGCAGTTATTTGTACTGGTGCGATATGAAGAGGTTGATTTTGGGCATCGACGAAAATCACCATATACCGCCTACCGAATTTGTAGGCGTTCTTGTCCAAACCATCACTGCTACGCCAAACTCCAATCACCTTTCTATCGTTTCCGTATAGCAGAGGCGATCGCCCAATCACAAGTATTCGTGGTTGTCTATAGAGAGCGCCAGGAATGCCTATTTTTTCGTCGTTTTCGTCCAACTTGTTAGTAAGAACTTTATACTCTTTCCCACCAACTAGTTCTTTATTTTCGTACCATCCTGCTAATTGTTGATTTTCGTAAGCAATCCAAATGCCTGCGGGTGAAGGAATACTTTTGGCTGCTGGGGTCTTTTCGTAGGACTTGTGTTCAGCAGAATCAAAGTCAAAAGCTGTCATAGTAGCTGCTTGCCTTTCTTTAATGTTAGTTTTCGCAAAAAATAAACGAAGCTCTAATTCTGAGTGNGCACTGATTTTAAAACAGTGGTGGAAGAAAATTCTCTTCCACCATTTCACTTACGCCGCGACCAACTCCTGACGAACTTGCGGCAGTTCAATCGGAGCAGTTGCCCTGGATAGAACCTCTACAGCCTCTTTCACACTCCAATACTTCATGCCATTGCCACAGCGCCAGTAGTAAGTCTTGGGGTCGTTTTCCCAGACTTCATTGGGGTTTCGGACTTTGAAGAGTATGCCCAAGAATTCACCATCTAGATATACGTTGTGAGCCGTCTGAAGGTCAGTGCGTCCTACATAGGTCAGTCGATAGCCGTCTACTGGTTCGCACAAGTCTTCTGCACGAGTCCCGCGATACGAGCAGTTACCGCACCCATGACCTTCGCAGTCTGGACAGATGGCAGCAAGCATATTCCACTTCGGCAGGGTAAAATCCCATTCAGATGGTGGGGTTAATATTCGAGCTTTGTGAGAGATATAACAACCAGCGTGACCGATTACTTTATCAGGATAGTATTGGACGCTCAACGATAACCAATCACAATCACCCAATAAGCCAATTTTCTCAGTAGCTTGTTTTAATTCCTTATCTTGCTCGTGATTGCACTCTACTGGAGCAGAAAGACTCGCTTTAACGTCTGCAACAGCGCGTTTGAAAGATTGTTTGTGGTATCGAGCATAGCCGTGGGTCATTTTCACCCAGACGATATCATCACTGTTGATCCAGATAGTCACTACATCTTCGGGCTTGCACTCTTTTGAGTAGTCCGACTGATTGACGATGGTTGCAATGATTTGGCGATCGCGTGTGGTCAACGGATCTTTTGTTGGCGCAGGGGCTGAAAGTTGTGTAATCATTAGCAAATACCTCTTAAATGGGTAAAAGGGCGATCGCTGCGTCTGCAAAACTCGCGATCGCCCTATTTTTATTGGTAAGTTTGTTGTGCTTTCAGCACAACACTCTCAATCTAGATTTGGCGAAGCCTTATAAAAGTGTTCAAGAATAAAGCGTATTAACTGATGTCAAAACACCAGACAGCACTAAGCTGTAGAGAAGATATTGGGATGTTACCGTGTCCTCTGTACAGCCATGTTGTATTTTTTAAAAAGGCGATTGCCTACTACTGAGTACGCAATCGCCTTAATTCTGGAAAGATTGAAGTTTTTACAACCAGTTTTTAGACTTGGTTGNGTCATCGGAATCATCTCCGGTGGCTTGGCCATTACAAGTTTAAGGCTTCCGGCTGCTAGTCCCGGTGG
>NZ_JAUDRJ010000001.1:0-154715 GCF_030382115.1 Nostoc sp. GT001 | reverse complement strand
GTTNNNTTGGTTTGGTATCAGTAACTCGATTTAGTTGATTTAGTTTGTAAGTCTTTGGTATTGGGGGCGCTGGTGATTTACTCTCCTTCACCCTTATATTTAGTATTTTATAACGCATACCTGTAATTTGTCAATACTTTTTTATAACGCAGCGCAACTATTGTACGGTGCAGTTTATATCCCAAATTAAAGAAGATACGTCACCATTTAATGCAACACAAAGCTTTTGTAGGATTTCGGTACTAACAGTTATTTCTTTCGGCTTTTTAGGACGATTAACAAACAAATGTGGAGCTTCTAATTGCTGAATGTAAGTAGCAGATATACCTACTATCTCTGATAGTGCTTTCCGGCTATATCCAGCCTTTTCCCTTAATTCTCTTAATTTCTGAGCGTTTTCTTCATTCCAACGGAAAGATGCTACCGGAGTAACATCTATTTTTATCTTCATTTGTAAATCTACCTTGTTGTTATTGCGCTCACCTGTTGGCATTTAATGCTACTCGCTTTAATATATTGGTGTCAACCATAATTCAACCAAATAAACTCGTGTTACACCATAAATTTATGGTGCTAAAAGCTTTTGTCCTGGTTGATAATGCCCAAAATTATTTATGGACAATTGCTTTAGTGACAGATCGACTTAAGGCCGCTAAGGCTTTTCCTCCAACTTAGACTGGTATTCGACAGAAAAGCCATTGTCAATAACACCAAACGTCTTACGCTCCTTGAGCAGTGCCAGAGCAATCGCATACGCTTGTACATGATTGCTGATTGAGGGCAATGCCAGAGTGCGATGCCTGCGGCGGTAAACTATGCTTTGATTCTGGAACGATTGAAGTTTTTTGCAACCAGTTTTCAGACTGGGTTTGGTCATCGGGATCTCCCCGGCGGCTCCAGCGTTAGAAGTTTACTTCCGGCTATTCCGGTTTTAGCTCTGGCTACTTTAAATAGCGGCACTTCAGTTTTGGTTCGTCAATGTTCGTTGAATTAGTTTGCGATCCCTTTTTGCGTTCAGGTGCAGGCAGTTCGCTTTTCCTTTACAAGTAATTATTGCAACTATTAGTAGCATGGATTGAGCCAAGGCGATTGCTTGCTATATAATCCGTATTTCACCCTTTACGCACATGGCAGTTACAGCAAAGGCTTTAGTTCAAAAAAGCAACATTTCCACTCATCAGGTTTACATTTTTCAAAAACCCTCTGTTTTTCCCATTGGGTTATGGTGTTTTCTGAAATAAAGAAATGCCTCTTGTTGGCTATACCTCTCTCCTTGGCACAAGTGGCTCAGGGAGCGACTGGTTTTGTGGATACGGTAATGATGGGTTGGCTAGGAAGCCAGACCATTGCATCTGGAGGTTTAGGAGCTAATATCTTTAGCTTTTGCCTGCTACTGTTTACTGGTATTGTTTCTGCTGTTAGCCCCTTAGCTGCCCAAGCATACGGATCTGGAAATCAAAAGAAAGTCGGGACAATTGCACGGCTGGGACTAGGGATATCTCTGATACTAGCTATACCAATTGCTTTACTATTTTGCAATGGAGGTAGTTTACTCCTGCTGCTAGGGCAGGATGCTAACACAGCAGCATTAGCACAAACTTATTTAAGAGCGATCGCACTGGGTTTCATTCCTGCTTTAGGCTTTGCGGTACTTAAAAGTTTTCTTTCTGCTCTGTTGCAACCGCGATTAGTGATGGTGACTGTAGTTTTAGGTACTTTGCTCAACATCGCTGCTAACTATGTACTGATGTTTGGCAAGCTGGGTTTTCCAGCAATGGGTTTAGCTGGTATCGGTTGGGCAAGCACATTCTCACTTTGGAGTATGTTTATTGCTTTGACAGTTTATATATGCAATAAACCTCAATTTGCAGTGTATGGTATTTTTCAACCCTCACTCTACAAAGCTTTTACCTTAGAACATCGCCATATCATTGGCGAGATTTTTCAGGTTGGGCTGCCCATCGGCGGACTGATTGCAGTAGAAGTAGGACTGTTCACTGTCGTCACTTTCTTGATCGGGCAATTAGGAACAAATGCCCTTGCTGCTCATCAAATTGCTTTACAAACTATTTCTATGTCGTTCCAGATTGCACTGGGCGTTTCTATTGCGACAACAATTCGTGTTGGGCAGTTAGCCGGACAAAATGACTTAGCTGGCACTCGTCTGGCTGGATATGTCGGCATTGTCATTGCAGCTTTATCTATGGCTGTAGCAGCCATTGCATTTTGGTTAGCGCCAAAGTCGATTATTTCTCTTTACATTGACATTAACGACCAGAACAATGCACAAGTGGTTGCTCTGGCAGCGAAATTGCTGGGAGTCGCGGCAATTTTTCAAATAGTTGACGGTGTGCAAGTGACTGCGGCGGGAGCATTACGCGGACTTAAAGACACTCGAATCCCCATGTTGATTGGAATTTTTGCTTATTGGTGTGTTGGCTTACTCACTGGTTATACTTTTGGAATCACGTCAGGCTATGGAGCTATTGGTCTTTGGTGGGGATTGGCTATTGGTTTAGCCCTCGCTGCAATAATCTTGACTTGGCGCTTTAGCACCAGAGCAACTAATTACTGAGGAACACCGATGAATTATCTGTAGCTGTTGGTGAACTACGGCTACGTTTCGTTTGCTGGTGACTGGTAAATCTGACGCAATTCGGCAATTGTCGCGGCTGTTTTGATTCCTTCTTTAATTGCCCGTAATTGTTCAATATCTGACAGTAAGGAAATTTCTGACATCAGGCTTAAGGACTCAGCACCAAATTTGAGTTCTAAACCTAACTCAATTCCTTCGAGTAATCCTAACCGAATACCACTGCGTTCAAAAGAAGTCACATACTGCATACGTTGTTCCGCCTCTAATTGTTCTACTTCTAGTTGAAATTCTCGCTCTAAATCTTGGGGCAGTGTCAATACCCAGTCTACAAAAGCTAACAAATTTAGAACATCTTCTCGCTCAAACCCTTGCTGGTACAACTTCCTCACTAAACTAAGTTTCTGCTGCTTACGCTGTAACCTGTCGTTGCGCGTTTGCACTGCTGCTAGGTGTGCCATAACCACAGTTGCCAAGGGGTTACGGCTGGCTTCCAGTTCAGATTGCCTTTGTTGATAGTCTATCAACTTGATCACAGGAAATTGGAAATTTACCATACAGCCAAATAATTCATAACCAAATTGATTCGGTCGCCAGTTAGTACGCTCATCACCAAGGATTGCTAATGATGCAACCGGACGCTTGTATCTATCGTAGATGCGGTAGTTGTAAGTGAACATCCTCTCGCTAAAGTCGAACTCTGACTGAGATTGGATTTCCAGGTGTACAAGTACCCATGCTTCATCTCCTCCAAGACGATAAATTTTTACCAATTTATCCGCAAGGCGTTTTCCTAACTCGGCATCACGCACTACCTGCTGTAATTCCTGGTCTAAAAATTCCGGCTGTTGTGTCCAATCAATTTCTGCATGGGCTTGAGGGAAGAAGAATTGCATGAATTCTTCAAAGTACAGTTGTAGTATCTGTTTCCAAGGGCTATCAAATTCAGTTTGTGGGTTGTTATCGCTCATGGTGCAAAAGCTGAAATACTATAATAGTACATTAGTCCTATCGCCCCATCTTTAATTAATTGGAGCTAGATACATGAAACAGGTAGTCAGACAAGTTAAAGAACGCAATAAGATTGAGCTTCAATTACAAAATATTCAGTATGAACTTTGGAGATTAGATGATTCTGAATATAGAAAACTTAGGCAAAATAGCCTTGACATTAAAGATGACTCCAATTTCTTCAGGGAACTCTATTTTTCCGAATTATTAAGTGAAGATAAACTTAACCTAGCAGAATTGTTTATCACTTTAACGTCCCTCTTTGGAGATAGTAGCGATTTATTTGATCAGGACAGAGGTTCATTTTACTTTCCCATATTACTAGTGATCAAAAAGGAGATAAATACTTTTTTCTACTTCATACGTATTTTTGACTCTCGTGGTTGGATTTGCTACCAAACATCTAAACTGTTTGAGAATGAAGCAGATGTTGATAAAAACAGAATTCAAAATGAACCCTTTGAGCAAGAATTCTCTCGACAGGAAATTAATAATTTTTGGAGCTATATCTACAGATATCTTACTGAATATTTTCACTCGATAAAATTAAATATTAGCGTTGAACCTTTTCTCAAAAGAATTGATTCTAATTTTATACTTTATGGTTATTACGATCATCAATATTTTGAGGAAGGATATGAATGTGAAGAATTATATCGGGCGAGAATCCAGCATTTCAATTCAGTTGGTATTCATGCTTGGCCACCACAAAATATAAAATCTATCTTACAAACTATTATTAGTGAAATCGCTGATAAATAGTTGCGTTTACCCACATAGCAGTGAATAAAAAAAGTTGCCTCTAATAGCTGATTTTGATACTCTGGTATATCTGTAAATTATATAATTGCTTTTTCAGTTACACAGCCGTAAAGCAGTTATATATACTATTGGTTTTATCTATACGCGATTACCTTTGGTACTGAAATTTAACACAATCACTTGACCTAAACTACTGTAATTGTAGCAATCTCACAACAAGAACCGATATGAAACATTTCCATCCTCATTTACTTCAAAATCAGCACTAAGCTCCTTAGCTTTCTCATCTAAATACTGTTTAGCAAACTGAGTTGATATCTGAGCGTTTTTCGCCAGTAGCAATACTGTTATTTTCCCAGAGTTGTTTTCAAGTAATTCTAAAAACACTAACTCAATTCGTTTTTGTTCTGATTCAAGCAGTAATCCTTGTTCTCTTTTATGATGCTTTATTAAAGACCAACTCAACCACCCACCCATAGCTGTTGACGGAATAGTAAAAATAATTAAAGCAGCTACAGCACCTTCTTTATCTTTAGGGGTAGTTTTAGGATTAATCATTTCCAGAATCATCAAAATAGAAAATGGAATCCCAAATCCCAGAAAAAACAATGCTAAAAGTTTTTTAATTAATCTCATATAACTTTTCCCCTTCTACCGTTCACATCCAATGCCATCACCATCTCGGTCAAACCCATGAGGATCAGGTGGCAGCACTTTAAACCTTCGTTGGCTAATATCTCGGCAATTTAAATCTGGTGAATTCTTTGGAATGCAAAAATCTGGGTAAGAGGGATCGCAGTTATTCTGTTGCTGCGGTTGGATCGCCTGTGAAGTTGTCTTTTGGGTAGCTCTGTGGCGGAAGTCCCAAGGCATCACAGGATTAGCCTGACTCCAAAATGCTAAACGCTGTTGTTTAGCGGTGTTTTCACCCTGCAACAAGCTATCTTTAGACTCTGGACAGCCTTTGAGATACTGGCGATAGACCACAGCTTGCCCTTCTTCCACCATACTCACGTTGACACTACGATTACCAACAAACACCTCTGCAACCAAGCGCTTGTATTTGTCAGTTTCAATAGCACGTAGGGTAATTCCTTGTCCCACTGGTAACAACTGGTTGTTACAAAGTTTTATCGTGGGGTTCATCTGTCTTCTTAAAATTAAGAGTGAAAGCAAACCAACTTCCGTATTGACTATCAAATTGAAATCCGGCAGCCTCAGTCAAACGGCGAACGACGCTGTAGGGTTGATAGTGGGGATCGGGAATCACTTCGGTGATGGAAAGTAACCCACCCGGTTTTAGTGCAGTAAATATTTGATGCAGCGCAGCCTCGCGATCTGAAATTTCACCCAAGACCGTTACAAGTAAAGCGCGGTCAAACACATTTTTTTCTAATTCATCCTGGTCTATTCTGCTGAGTAATATCTGCACATTCGTTAAGTGCTTTGCAGCAACTCGCTTTTTAACCTCTTCCAGCATTGCTGGCTGACCGTCTAGAGCTACTACTGCCCCGTTTGGCATTACTCTTTCAGCCGCAGGAATAGTCACTCGCCCTGAGCCACATCCTACATCCAATATCTGCATTCCAGGAGCCAGATTGAGCCGCTCTAAAATTGTTGAACTACTAGCAACCGCATTCATATAGGGATTTTCTAGCAACCAGGCTAACCAGACAGGAAAGGGTAAAAAGCGAACACGTACAGCCCCTCGCCACCAGAAGCCAACCCCAACCAAGAGTAAAAGTAACACGGCGGTGTCTAGAAAAATTGTTTTCACATCCTGCACCTCTTTCGTTAAGTCCTATTTCATTCCAGCTTTAACCCGTAGTAACTTTTGCTTAGTCAGGTAGCGGCATTTTGCGTAAGCCCAAACGGGCAACGATAAAGAGAATCAGCCCCAAGAACGCAATCATCAGCATCGAAAACCAAATGCCGCGCTAGCCTGTTCCACGCACAAACGCATCGCGGCTAATTTGGATGAAATACCGCGCTAGAACAATGTCAAAATGGTTTAACTTTATCTGTACTGTATATTGTCGGCTCAACAAATGCAAAGTAGACTTTTATTGTGGTGGTAAGAGTGATCGTTTCTCTAATTGATGCCGCCGTCACCTAATCATGGCGTTTTTGATTTTCGTGCTGACTTTGGTGGCGTTCGATGTACGCCAAAATATTTCTCGCTACAATAGCGCAACCATACCCGCAACACTTGCGGAATCTGCTCTTTTTCTTCCTTGCTCAAAGTGTTGTAAAGAGCTAAGGCGCGATCGCGTTCACTACGACAGGCAGCGTTGTTGTGAGCATCCCAATAGGTACGGGCTACCCGAATTCACCGACAAACTTCTTTAATCAGCCCCTCTCTTGTAAGTGGAACGTCTGACTTTGCCATACTCAGATGTTTTAATGGAACAGTCACAGTTTTGTTACCAATTCTCACACGTATGGTGTCACCGTCGCCTACGCTTACAACTGTGGCGGTAAGATTGTTGGCAAATACAGGTAACGACATTTGAGCTACAAGCAGAACGCTAATTGCAACAAAGGGAATTTTCTGAAGCATCTGTAGTAATAATCACTATATAATACTTATCATGCCCAGACAACTAATTAAAAGTAGCTAATAAAACCAGTAACATTAGATTAATAACCCAAATTGTTAGTTAAGTTGGTGCTGCTCTTTTGTCGCAACTGAGTAATCGTCATACACTAACATTGACTAAATCAACATCAGCAAGCCATATTGTTCTGCTTTGGGCAGACACTTCTTCTAAAATTGGAGAGCGCCACTCTACCCCATAAAGCCAATTATCTTTGAGGCTAAAAATTCCTTGAATAATACGGCGTGTCGGCTGTTCACCGAAATCAACCTCAACTATATCCCCCAATTTAAAAGCTGGAGTAGAAACAGTGGACTTTTCTAGTAGATTTGTTCTATGAAATTCTTGTTCAGCTAAGTAGAGAGTTTCACTCTGGCAAACAATTGCATAAATCCATTGCTGTCTTTCCCACTGAACACCACAGCAGTAGCCTGACAAGTCTGAGATTGGCAACAAAACTTTTTCTAACATTCTTACTGCTACTGGAGGCATGGTCTGACCCCACTCAGGAGAAATATGCCAACAGGATTCTAAAGCGGTAATTTGGTTAATCATCTGGGAATGTAGTTCTCTTTTTTATACATACACTCCCTTGGAGCAGTCTGATCCGGAATATAATTTAAATTTCGGTAAGCTAAGGCAACAGATGGGAATTCAAACCCAATCAATTCGAGAGCCTCCCAATTTGAGAAGACTTTACTGATACACTAATTCGTAACTAAGATAAAATTATTTTCGCAGTAGCGATTGCCTGCTCCACACTCTCCACAATATAAACATTTTCTGGCGACAGTTTTTTAAAGAAAAGTTTACTTTCTTGGTCATTATTCAACAAAATTACTTGCTTATTTGCCTTCAAAGCTAGAGCAATTTCTGAAGCGGTTCCTGCACCCATTCCGCAAGCAATTACCAGATCACTGGTAAGAACGTTAATATTGTTTCTAGAATTACCCATGCCTGTGAAAATAGCAATATCCACCCAAGAGGACATACCATCCTGATTTTCACCTGGAAGAATACCAATAGTTAAACCATCAGCAGATTTGGCACCTTTACTTACTGCATCCATTACCCCTACATTTCTACCACCAGTGAGTAAAACCCATCCTTGTTTGGCAATAAATTGACCTAATATATAAGCATTTTGTAAATCATTTGCTGTCGCATTTTCTCCTCTCCCCATAACCCCAATAATAATTCTTCGCATAAAATTTCAGATGATACTGGTTTTGGGCGACAAGTCCTGGCTAGTTTGCTTTAGAAATCAGAGTTTTCGTAGTCAGATTGTCTAAATGTTCGCAACTCATAGGAATTTGAATGACACGTTAATCAAAGTATAGATTAGTGCAGGAAAACTTTTCTTTAATACAGCGATTGCTGCGCTCAACACCTGCCGCAGATATTCAAATGCGAACAGCGCCTCAATTCTAAAGAAAGGCTGTAAGGCTTCTGCAAAGCTTTGCAATACAACCACAATTTTAATTAGATATCAATATTTATCTGTTCTATCTGTCTAGCAGCTTTATCCCAAAGCTTTGCAGAAGTCTCATCTTTCCAATGATTTCTGAGATTTTCTGCTTTTTTATGACTGATTCGTTTTAACATTTCTAGAACTGCGGCTAATGTTAATTGATCAACAATTGCCTCTAAAGACTCCATATATTCTTTTGTCATAACTAACCTCTTGAATAACAATACCTGCTCAGATGGTACTAAAATCAAGTCTCCCCAATTCTTTAAGCAATCACTCAATGCAATAAAGAAAGCAAACCGTCATCACTCCAGGAAGGTGATAACTTCATCCAATCGGGAACGAGCGAGAAAGAATCTAGTACGCGCCCATGAAAATATAGTTAACCGCAGAACTGATTGGTTTTGGAAGTTAGCGCATGACTTGACCGATAAATTTGATGTGCTGTGTTTTGAGACGCTAAACCTCAAAGGGATGAAGCGTCTATGGGGAAGAAAGGTTAGTGACTTAGCACTTAGAGACTTCTTGGATATCTTAGAGTGGGTAGCGCATAAGAAGGGTAAAGCCGTTGTCTATATTGACCAGTGGTATCCTTCTAGTAAAACTTGCTCCTGTTGTGGCCACATCTTAGAAAAATTGGATTTATCGGTCAGAGAATGGCGTTGTCCATCATGTCAGTCTGTGAATGGGCGTGATGACAACGCATCTAAAAATATTCAAACCGTTGGGGCATCAATGGTTAGGTTAGGCGACGTAAGACGGTCGGAGAATGCAATCGCTGTTTGAGCCTAGAATCCCACGACTTTAACGAAGTGGAGTCGTGGGAGTATGTCAATGTTGTGCATAACCTAATTATATGGACACGATTAAATACGTTCTGACTGAAAACCAAATGCCAAAAGCTTGGTACAACATCCAAGCTGATTTGCCACAAACCTTACCACCAGTTTTAAATCCTGCTACTGGTAAGCCAATTACACCAGATGAATTATTACCTTTGTTTCCATTGGCACTGATTGAGCAAGAAGTTAGCCAACAAAGATGGATTGAGATACCAGATGCAGTCCGCTCTATTTATTGCCAGTGGCGACCAACTCCTCTTTATCGTGCCCGTCGTTTAGAACAAGCTTTAGATACGCCTGCCAAAATTTACTACAAATATGAGGGTGTTAGTCCCTCTGGAAGCCACAAACCGAATACTGCGGTCGCCCAAGCATACTACAATAAACAAGCTGGAGTCAAAAAGCTAACTACTGAAACGGGAGCCGGACAGTGGGGATCATCTCTAGCTTTTGCTGGTGCGCTATTCGGTTTAGAAGTCTTAGTTTATATGGTAAAGGTTAGCTACCAGCAAAAGCCTTACCGCCGAGCTTTAATGGAAACCTACGGCGCGAGGGTCGTTGCTAGCCCAAGTACTCAAACCCAAGCCGGACGTAAAATTCTTGCACAAAATCCCAATAGTAATGGCAGTTTGGGGATTGCTATTAGTGAAGCTGTAGAAGTAGCTGCTGCTGATGAACAAACTAAGTATGCTTTAGGTAGTGTTCTCAATCATGTACTGCTACATCAAACTGTGATTGGTCAAGAAGCATTGACTCAATTAGAAATGGCAGGAGATTATCCTGATATTGTTATTGGCTGCACTGGTGGCGGTAGCAACTTTGCCGGAATTGCCTTCCCATTTCTCGGTGCTAAACTGCGAGGAGAACGAGATATACAAGTAATAGCTGTCGAACCTGCTGCTTGTCCATCATTGACTCGTGGAAAATATGCTTACGATTTTGGTGATACTGCCCACTTAACCCCACTTACCAAAATGCATACTTTAGGTAGTAGTTTTGTTCCCGAAGGAATTCATGCTGGAGGCTTGCGTTATCACGGTATGGCTCCCCTTGTTAGCCACATTGTGAATTTGGGATTAGTTGAATCACGTGCTGAATACCAACTCGCTTGCTTTGCTGCTGGATTAACTTTTGCCCGCGCAGAAGGAATTTTACCAGCACCAGAAGCTAATCATGCTGTCAAAGCAACAATTGACGAGGCTCTGCGTTGTAAAGAAGAAGATGTTACTAAAACTATCCTGTTTAACCTTTGCGGTCATGGACATTTTGATATGCAAGCTTATATCGATTATCAAGCTGGACGGCTTGTTGATACTGAATATAGTGCAGAAGAA
The DNA here is from genome assembly GCF_030382115.1 of Nostoc sp. GT001. Classification (NCBI taxonomy): domain Bacteria; kingdom Bacillati; phylum Cyanobacteriota; class Cyanophyceae; order Nostocales; family Nostocaceae; genus Nostoc; species Nostoc sp. GT001. The sequence goes on along the minus strand of NZ_JAUDRJ010000001.1, from coordinate 144,105 downwards.
GTAGCAATGGCTCTGGCAGGATTACCTGTAGTTGATTAGTGACCCAACAATTCCCTTTTTCTTTGTGACGCTCGAAACAACCATACAGTCGAACTAACAAGCGATCGCTTGGAACAGACAGTAAACTGATACTATGCCGAAACTTCCAGAGTGCGATCGCTGTCTCTTATACTCACATAATCCTCACCTTGTCTGTACCGTCCACCCTAATGGATCAGTTGCTGACAGATGCTTGGACTTTCGAGAAGACCCCAACGCCGAACCAGTAGAACTATGGGAACCAGAAGGAGCCACTTATTACAACGGCGAGTTAATTGTGCAACCACAACAGAGGTGGACACAACAGCAAAAACTGGAGTTACTTGATTGGCATCCGATGTTTACTGGTAGATGTCCCCAGTGTAGTGCTGAATTTGATCGGGACTGGTCAGCACGGGTGCATTGGGACTGTCAAAATCCAGAGTGCGGATGGATGGATGATACTGTTTAGAGCGTTCATCGCAGACGTTGGCGTAGCCATCGCTCTAACTACTTCCTTGCGCTTAATGCCTGTTGACTTAATTGCATCACAATATTTTGGGGCAATGGATCTATGACAGCATCAGTCGGCAGAGATTTAATAAAAGCTGTTACCTCTTCCCCAGTTTTGTATTTCCCTTCACTCCAAGCATCAGCAATCTGTTTAGCTATTTTATTAGCATCCTCTCGCTGATTTCTCCATTCGCTACAGCTTCGATAACTACTGACAAAAAAGCACTGATGATTTCATCAGCTTGCTTTTTTGTGATGTTGGTCTTTGCTGCTACAGCATCTACTAATTCGCCTTTGTTCATAAATCACCTTGAAGTCTTGTTTTGAAAAGGAAATTTACTTTACCATTACTACCTTTTGTGAGGATAGGGGGAAAACGACTAACAATCAAGCAGCACACGAAAGTTAACAATGCACGCCTATTGCTGTGGCGACTTTCAATTAAGGGCAAAACCAGTTGAGTTTTGAGTTTCAGGAGAGCATCTACTACAGTACTTTTATTGCTGACCACGAATGCTGTATAAACAAATTATCAATGACCCAATTATTAAACTTTGCCTTGTGAGCAACTTTTACCCTTGATTTTTTAATCTAGCTTTAAATCAGTCAAGTTGCCACTCATTCAATTCTAACGCACACTTACCTGATATCCATCTTAAAAATGAGGGCACATCTGCCCTCATGTAAACTTTTGACTTTTAAGTATTGCCCTACATCCGCTAACCTTGCAGTTTTATAACTAGAACTTACTTGTTCGGTTCGCTGCACTGTGTAAAGTCAGCGCAGTCAGAATAGTTTACAGCTACTATAAATACTCAACTTCGACAGCAAAATCACCTATTAGTACAAATGTATTATAGTAGTAGTAGCGAAACACAAGCACAAGCTCAACTAGACTCATTTCTTAAAAAAAGATACTCTGGCTACCATTGGAAACTTTCTCGCCCAATGCTCTCACAGCTTGGGGCAACATCTCATTTATCACCACACCTGACTTTTGGGACTATTTCAACTCGCACTGTTTACCAAAGTACTAAAGCCTTAGCAGAAGAATTAAAAGCTCAACCCAAAGCAGAATTTTCCCTCAAAACATTTCGAGACCGTTTGCGTTGGCATGATAGTTTTACGCAGCGACTCTATTTCCATCCAGAAATTGCTTACGCTAACCGTTATCCAGAATTTGATCAACTATATACCCCATCAGCGTTATCAGGAAGTTATTATCCACAACCAATTTTAGATTGGTCAAAGACGCGTAAAGTTAATGGCAAAGTTGTTTCTGACTTACGAAAGCTAACCAAACAGCGATTATTAAGCCAAGGTGGAGATGAATACGATAGTGCAATCGCTGCTAAAGAAACAGTTGAGAAATACTGGCAGCATAAAGACAGAGAGTACAAAGAATATTAACAAAAGCTTACTGAGTTGTAGGAATAAAGATTTTCTCACTATTGAGATGTACGCAGTTTTTTCAAAAATCAAATAGGATTAATTATGGTTGGTCATTTACTCAAAAGCTCCCAACAAAAGGGAAGTATATGGCATCCTCATTGCATAATAGACGGAAGCGCTGTATCCGCCCAATTAAATTCACTCATAAGTTGTTTTCGAGATGAAAAATCAAGAGAGTTAGGTGGGCGCTATTGTTTTGTTAGAGTGCGATGTCTGCGACGGGCAACTCTTGGAAACGCTGCGCGATCGCCTCCTAGAAAATACAAGCGACGAAAAATTAAACGAGGTAGAGGAGCGATCGCTTTCGGTGGGCGGGTACGCCATCGCACAGACTATCAACTCAGTTAAAACTACAAATAAAGTGGTAATTATGAGCGTTTTGGACAAACATTTAGATTTTCTACGGAATGACGCTCTGATACATGATGATAGTCAATCAAAGTTAGCATTAAATACTAATGAACCGTCAGTTGATAGTACGATGTAGCGATAGTTACGTGGAGCCGAACGCCAAAATTGCCCCAATTGCTTGATGTTGTAGCCATTGGGTACATTAATTTCAAAATAACCGTGTTCTGGAACCCAGCCAATCCACATACCATTGTTCACTTGAGTGTAGCCCATTCTATTCCAGAACAAATTGCGGATTGATCGCTCTTGCGCCTCGCTAATGGGTACACGCACCTGTCGCCAAGATGGACGGCCAGCATTCCGCAGAGCTTCACGAGGCAAGTTGGAGGGTAGCGATCGTCAGTCAATACTGCTCGGTTAAGGATTTTGAACTCGGAATTAGGTTGAGGGAAAAGGTTAAAGGGTAAAGGTTAAAGGTTTTTTCTTTCCCTTTTCCCCTTCCCCTTTTCCCCAAAACCCGACAAGTATTGGATCGTCAGTAGCAATAATTTTGAGCGATGCCGTTCGCGGAGCGTCTCGTAGAGAAGGCGACAAGCTAGGCATTTATCGGGACTTAAACATTTTTGAGGCACAAACAATCCTCAAACCCATACAGGGCAAGAAAAATACACTAAATGCTCAAAAATGCTTAAAACCCAGATATATCAAGAGACTAGACAAAACGATGCCAAAGTCTCTCTGTATATAAATTTGAGGCTTTTTTCTGGCTACTTTTGTCTAAGTCCTACTAGCAAAATTCCCGCAAGTGAAAATGACACAGCAAACCCAAATATTAGAGAATCTGCTTTCTCCTCAGTTATTGAGAGTGAAAAACTTGGCACAATAATTATAGATTATGCACTAATGACTATGAACCAAAAAGATATAGTTGTAATTGGTAGTGGTATAGGGGGGTTGAGTTGTGCTGCTGTTTTAGCGCGATATGGCTTTGATGTGACTGTTTGTGAGAGTCATACAATTGCTGGTGGAGCGGCGCACAGTTTTGAACGTCAAGGATTTAAGTTTGATAGTGGCCCTTCTCTTTACTCTGGGTTGTCTTACACTCCTTCCGTTAACCCTTTAAGACAAGTGCTAGATGTAATTGGTGTGGAGTTGCCATGTGTGACTTATGATACTTGGGGTTGTCGGCTACCAGAAGGTGATTTTGATACATTTGTGGGTGCAGAACAGTTTTGTGAAGTGCTGGCAAGGCTGCGAGGTGAAGATGCAGTGTCCCAATGGCGACGCTTGCAAGCGGTGATGACACCACTAGCCGCAGCTGCTCTCGCTCTGCCTGCATCTGCATTACGTTTAGATATAGGTGCAGCTTTGACTATCAGTAAATTTGCTCCATCATTAGCTAAACATACTGCCAATATTCTCAAGTTAACGGGGTCTTTTGACCGGATCATGAATGGTGTTGTCCATGACCCCTTTATTATTAACTGGTTGAACTTGTTGTGTTTTCTCCTCTCTGGACTACCAGCATCAGAAACTAACGCCGCCGAAGTCGCATTTATGTTTGCGGAGTGGTACAAACCAGGAGTAGCGTTAGATTACCCTATTGGTGGGAGCGGTGCTTTAGTCAATGCACTGGTGCAAGGGTTAGAAAAACATGGCGGGAAATTAATGTTAGGCTCTCATGTTGAGCAAGTTTTGGTAGAAGGTAAACGTGCGGTAGGTGTCAAACTGCGAAATGGGGAAGAAATTCGGGCGCGGCGAGCAGTTGTTTCTAATGCTTCAGTATGGGATACGTTAAAACTATTACCAGAAGGAGCAGTACCAAACAAATTCCGCAGCCAACGCCAAGCCATACCAGAGTGTGATAGTTTTATGCACTTGCATCTTGGTATTGATGCTCAAGGTTTACCAGCAGATTTAGCTTGTCATTATATTGTGGTTAATGATTGGCAATTGGGCATTACTGCACCGCAAAATGTTGTGGTGGTATCAATACCCTCAATTCTTGACCCATCCCTTGCACCCCCAAGTAAACACGTAATTCACGTTTACACTCCCGGTAATGAACCTTACGCACTTTGGCAAGGACTAGATAGGAGAAGCCAAGAATATGAGCAACAAAAGCGATCGCGCGCCGAGGTGATGTGGCAAGCTTTAGAACGAATCATCAGCGATATCCGCACCCGTTGCGAAATCACTCTGGTTGGTACACCCCTCACCCACGAACGTTTTTTACGCCGCCATCATGGTTCCTATGGCCCGGCAATTTCTGCCGCTAAAGGTTTATTTCCTGGTCACGGTACACCTTTAGCGGGGTTGATGTGCTGCGGTGACTCCACATTCCCCGGCATCGGTTTACCCGCCGTCGTCGCTAGTGGGATGATTGTTGCTAATACCCTGGCTCCTTTGAGTAAGCATTTAGCTATGTTGGAGGAGATAGGTTAAGATTATGCTTTCTTAATATTGCAACAACAGATATAGCAACATGAAGCCATTATGGAGAACTCCCATAATCTTAACTGCGNNNTTTACCGCCGCAGGCATCGCTGGAACTATCATCACCGCTATCTTGATTTTCCAAAAGACTAAACAGCCATCCATCGCACTCACCGAAGAATGGACAGCTACACAAGTGATAGATGGGGACAGCATCACAGTCCGCCAAACCGATGGCAGCCAAATCGAAGTTGAGCTTTGTGGAATTGATGCCCCACAAGTGAAACAAGGTGAAGTGCCAGCGCAAGCATTCAGCAATGAAGCAAAACAGAAACAACTCTTGCTAATTGCTGCCGATAAGCAACTGTTGATTATTCCAGTGGCAAAAGACAGCGATGGGCGCACTGTTGCTGAAGTCATGGTTCGCGGACAGGGTGAGGCTGAGATTAGTTTTCAGGAAGAATTACTCAAGAGTGGTTTGGCTAAAACGCGGCTTGGTGGGGTAGAATGCCCGAATCAAATAGCTTTCGAGAATGCTCAGGGATTAGCGATCGCTTCTAAAACTGGAGTGTGGAGTCAGGTCAAATAAAATCAGCTTTCAAATTTCAAATTGAGTGCTAAGAAGATTTTTTCACACCAGCTAATATAAGAGTGAGCGCAACTTCTAAAAAATGGCGATCGCGAATGGCTATTAAAACTCCATTAATGAGTATTTGAGACTTGTGAATAAGGAAGCTTGGGAAATAGCGATCGCTCGTTCAGCGTAAAACAATAGCACTTTCCCTACCTCCTCTTGACAAATTCTGTTTTTGCTTAACTTGTCACAAAATGAACATACTTTGCGGCAATGACAACGGCTTTTTCAAAGTCTGCGGGATTCACAATGCCCAAAAGAGAACGTTTTTCCTCATTCAAAGGTAAATTTGGCGGAAATTACATTTCCAACTTTGGAAAGCAGAATGCGATCGCGTTTGTTGCATAATAAGCAAACAACAAGATTCCTGAATTCTTTAAAAGTCAAGGATCTAAGCCTTGTAACAATGCTGCCATGTAGATGTGCTAGATAGCCAATTGCTTACAGCTAATGGTAAAAATCAATTAGCGATTCGCAATTAGCACTATGGCAAATTTTCTCCAACCGCCAAGGTTACGCATTGGTGAAGACACTGAAGAAGAACGACGTGCCACTTGGCTAGAACTGTTTTATGATTTAGTTTTTGTCGTTGCAATTTCTCAACTCGCCCACAATCTCAACGAGGATATTTCTCTATCAGGATTATTTGGGTTTGTAGTTCTATTTATACCAGTTTGGTGGTCATGGATTGGCACTACATTCTATGCGAACCGCTTTGACAGCGATGATGTGGGACATAGACTGCTGATTGGTTTACAAATGCTGACAGCAGCAGCGATGGCTATTAACATCCACCACGGTTTGGATGAGAGTTCCCCTGGTTTTGCCATTTCCTATGCTCTTGGTCGAGCTGTGCTTGTAATAGAGTACGTCCGTGCTGGAAGACATATCCCCTTTGCACGTCCTTTAACTACTCGCTACGCTATTGGTTTTGCGATCGCAGCCTTGCTGTGGTTAATATCAGCATCTGTACCCATTCCTTGGCGGTTCGGATTTTGGACGCTGGGAATTGTTATTGACTTTGCTACACCCCTAACAGGACGTAAGTTTCAGATCGGGTTACTCCCCCACGCCTCGCACTTACCGGAGCGTTTCGGGCTATTCACCATTATTGTTTTGGGTGAAGCAATCATTGCAGTAGTCAATGGTGTCTCTGAGCAGAAATGGGATGTTTTGACCGTAATTTCCGCCGTGTTTGGTCTAATTATCGCCTTTAGTTGGTGGTGGGTTTATTTTGATAACCTGGGTGGTAAACCTATTGAGATGGCGCGGACACATGGAAAAGTTGGTGTTGTTAATCTCTGGCTTTACACCCATTTACCGCTAGTGATTGGGATTACTGCTGCTGGAGTCGGTGTAGAACAAATCTTGTTGAGTAAGCCAACTTTAGCACTACCCGATTCCCAGCGATGGCTCATCTGCGGTTCAGTAGCATTATGCTCTCTAGCTGTCAGTATTCTCCATAGATTTGGGGTGATCCGTTATTGCAAAATCCGTTCCCAGTATCGACTTGCGGGTGCAGTCCTGCTGCTAGCGATCGCCTTTTTAGGGAAAGGTTTGTTACCTGTTGCAGTCATTAGCCTTGTAGCTGTAGTTTCTGCTGTCCAAGTCGTTCAAGATTTGTATCAGAGCCGTCCCACTACCCGCTTGGTTGACCCAGAAATCTAGCTTTTAGCGTAGTGGCGCATATCTGTGCGCCACTGCGATGTATCCATGCAATTGAAATATAAAAAATTTTCATAACCAAGGCTTAATTGAACTCTTGAGTCACCTGACTTTTCACGGGATCTGGAAAACCCCTCTCCAAACCTCTCCCNNNCAAGGAGAGAGGCTTTGATTTCTCCCCCTTCCCTTGTAGGGAAGGGGGCTGGGGNGTTAGGTTTTCCGTTGGCTTTTCCACATGACGTGAAAACTCAGTTGAGTCACAACAAAAGATTACTTTCGAGCCAAGCCTGTCAATATTCCTAAAATTACCATCCTGCTCGACCACGGCTATCATCCAAACACCATCAGCACTGCCCTACAAAAACTATATCCACAAATCCTGACCAANGATAGAAGTCAACTTGCACCTAAGCCGACGAAAGCCGAAAAAGCAGCCCAAGGCAAAGCAGAATTTGTCCCAATTGCAACACGATGGATCATTGAACGGTAGGCGAACTCGATCATAAAAGCCCCAGTTTTAGGCTGCCAATTCCGCTCTTAACGGATACATTACCCTACAATACAGTCGTGTTTAGCGACAAAAAAAGCAAGAAAAAAATCCTGACGATCAATCTATAAAATTTGTAACTTAGCTCGTAGTTCAGCCAAATTCGATTGCCCTTCTGTATAGATATCAAATGGGTTCTATAAAGGTATTCACTATGCATTAACTGGGGACAACATTAATTGTCTCCTATATATTTATTTTTATCAAAAACCTCTCTAGCTTTGGTCTAGGGCAGTTTTGTATTGCACGGTAGAAGTCAGATTCGCAACTGCACTTAATGGTGAATCATCCACCTGTTGTCAGCACTCCAAATTCTGGTACAGTCAATTATTTACTCGATTCTGGAGAAATATTGCCCTAAATCCCGGAAAAGCGAATACAGTGAATATCTAGATTAATTTTGTATAAATCCGTACTTTTGGCAGTTTAGCTATGCTTTACCTTATCAAATTAATATTCTGCTTTCAAACTTATCTTGATTCTTAAAGTAGATGAGATAAATCATTAGAAATGCATATACTGCAATTATCAAGCAAAGAATTTATCAGCTCCTGGTTTTAGACCAACTAGGAGTTTTTTTATTGATTATCCATTTCAGTTATGGGGTATATCACCAGAAGTAATAGTATTCATCCTCAAGGCTATTAATAGTTGGTTCTGTTGGTAGATTGAATGTCAATATTTAGATTGCTATTGTGTATTTGTCAGTAAAAAACGTCTATCAAATTAAAACAATGAATATTCTTGCTTGGATTGTTTTAGGTCTAATTGCTGGTGCTATTGCCAAGGCTATCTACCCCGGTCATCAAGGTGGCGGAATTCTCGGAACAATCTTATTAGGAATCATCGGTGCTTTTGTTGGTGGCAGTCTGGGTGTATTCTTCAATACAGGAACCTTTACTCTAGCAGCTTCAACTCTTAGCATTCCCGGTATCGCGGTAGCAGTTCTTGGTGCAATTGTCGCAGTCTTCTTGTGGAACGCGTTAACTAGCCGCAGTGCTTTGTAATCAACCAAATTGGAATTAATTAATCGTAAAAATCAGTCCCCTCATTTCACTATATTTTCTCCCTGAATTGAAATAAAACAATAGCGCTTACCTATATTTAGGTAGGCGCTAATATTATTTGCGGCAACGTTGACAAGTCGCCTTAAGGGCGATTGCCCATAAAAGCTCTCTATGTGAAGTTGGTCGTCAAAAGCTTGAAACAACCAACTTCCGTTAATACACAAGATAGTATTTTTGTGAGCGTGCGTAAGTTCTAGTTATTTATCAGGAATTAGGTACTACCCGAATCAATATAAATATATGTGTATTCATGAGAGTTACCGACTATGAGCGTGCAAGAACCTCTGAATGGCTGGAACACAAAGCGTAAGCTACTAATAATAGTGCTAGCTATTGCTGGAGCTATTGCAGTTCTTCCTGTATTGTACCGAGTGAATTGGGTTGGATTCGGTGCCGACTCTAATAAATCAGTAACTGTAGAAGAGGTAATTAATCCTAGAGATGGAAAAATTGTTAAACTTACAAAAACTACTGAGCATTTTCAATCAGGTAAAACACTTTGGGACTGGTTAGGGCTGGCTGGTACACTTGCGATTCCAATTGTGTTGTACCAATTTCAGCGTAGTGAAAAACAACAAGTTGATATTACTTCTCGTGAAGAAGCGATGCTGGCTTACTTCAAACATATTTCAGAACTACTTATAGACAAAGAACTAAAACTGTTAATTACTAAAAAACAAGAAGATACGAATTTCAAAGACCCTAAACTAAATGCATTACTAGACGCAGCGCGCGCGTGTACTTTATCAATACTACGCAGGCTAGATAAAGACGGAGAACGCAAAGGACGCATCATTCGATTTCTAAGTGACGTAGGATTGATAGGTGAGTTGAATTTAGAACAGGCTGAATTGACTAATGCCAACTTAAATAATGTTAAACTCAAGGGTGCTAAATTAGGTTACGCAAAATTAAGTAACGCTAACTTAAGTCTTACCGATTCACGCATTATAAAAAGAATCAAGAAAGCATTACCAACATTATCAGGTTGTGTTGATGCTGAAGTTCTGCTATACTGCGCTGACTTACAAAATGCCGACTTGAGCGGACGCTTTTTGCCTAGTGCTTGCTTCAAAAGTGCTATTCTTAAAAATGCCATTCTTAAAAATACTGACTTAAGCAATGCCGACCTTAGCAATGCCGATCTGCGTAACACCGATTTAACAAATGCGAACTTAAATGGTACTGATTTAACTGATGCCGACTTGACAGGTGCTATCTTACCAGATGGTAACAAGTATGAATTGAGACAACAGCTTAAACAATTTGGAGTTGGTAACTATTAAAAGTAAATCAAAATTACTCCTCGGTCAGTAATGCAGTTTCGATACTTCTTAGAGGAAAAGTTGCACTCAGTCGAGCGATCGCTGTTTTGTGGCAATACACTGGTACTATGCCGAAATTACCAGAGTGCGATCGCTGTTTCCTTTACGCCCATAACCCCCACATCATCTGTGTCGTACATCCGACGGGGGTAGACGGTAACAGTTGCCTAGATTTTCGAGAAGACCCCAACGCCGAACCAGAGGAACTGTGGGAGCCAGAAGGCGCAACCTACTACAACGGCGAACTAATTTTGCAACCGCAACAGCGCTTGACTCAACAGCAACAGCTAGTGTCACTGGAAGGATAACTTTTCCGCCAGTGGAACAATAACATTTCTGTGAAAAACTCTATAACCCTTATGTTCATGTTGGATGATGACGCTTATCTTTAAGTGACTAGAAGCATAACTTTTCCGAAAGCCCAAATTGGAAGCATAAGATTTCTGTGAGTCCAAGTTAGTTTTCATAAAAATCAATAACTCAAGGAAACTCTTACTTTTTTAGAACATTGTCATTAGAGTCTGTTTTATCAGGAAATATCCCCTTATCCTTTGCTTCTTTGATAGACATCTCAATCAGAAAAGCAGCAAGATTAGCGGTAGGCCGTCCTTGGAATTGTGCCCACCACTCCAGATCATCTAATACAGAATCGGGTAAGGTGATGTTAATTCGTTTACTCACAAATTAGTTACTGCTCACTTTCAGCTTATTTTACTTCCCTATATCAGCCAGATTAAATTGAGTTAATTTACATCTAATTTAAGTCAATATAGATGTATATTAGGCGATAACTATTCTTATACTCCCAATACTGAGAGTCGAATAGTGAGGAAAATGCCATGCTGAGTGATGATGAATTTAACCAATGGTGCTGCTGTCTAAAGCTATCAGAGAAAGCACAACAGGAAATCCAACAAGTCCGCTCATCTACTCCCTCCCGTCGTGTCAGAGGCACTCATAACAATGTTACAGGACGTTACCCTAGTCGAAAGATGGGGTTGAGCATTCAATTTGAGTCTCATAAAGTAGAACTTCCTTTTATCTACCAACTCGAACATGATGAAGATGTTCTAGAGTATTACGACCAACCTCCGTCTTTTAAACTCAGTTATCAAGAAGCATCAGGACGCAATCTTGGTTTTTACATTACCCCAGACTTCTTTGTTATCCGTACTAACTCTGTTGGATGGGTAGAGTGTAAACCAGAAGAGAAATTACATCAATTAGCTCAAAAAAGCTCTCGGCGTTACATTTTAGGTGATGACAGTCAGTGGCACAGCCCACAAGCTGAACAATATGCTCAACAGTTTGGCTTCTTTTTCCGTCTTTGGTCAAATGCTGAGATTAATTGGACACTACATCGTAATCTAGAATTTTTGGCAGATTACTATAAAGCAGATGCTTTTGAAGTGGCAAAAGCGACTCGAAATACCATCCTTTCAATGATATCTGCACAACCAGGTATAACTTTAGCAAATCTTCTTCATCATGGTGAAGGGGTCAGTACAGATGACATTTATCATCTGATTGCTGATGAAGAAATCTATGTAAATTTAACAGCATTTCCATTGGTAGAAGCCGAAAGATGTCTTTTATTTATTGACAAACTATACGAAGAAACGTATAGCGCAATCATTTTATCTAAATCAACGACAAATACCATTCACTCACTAGGAATTGAACTTACCCCTGGTATAGCCGTTTTGTATAGCGGCAAAAGTCTGACCATTACTTTAGTAGGAGAAGCAGAAGTTTTACTTCAAACAGAAGAGCAGCAAATTGTCACATTATCTTTGACAACTTTTGATGATTTAGTAAAACAAGGTAAAATCACCAAATCCAGTACTCAGAAAACGGATGAATTTGATAATCAAGTAATGGATTTATTTAAAAGAGCTAGCTTTTCAGACCTAATGGCAGCTAATCGTCGTTATCGTTTGATTTATCCTTATTTAGATGGACAACCAATTAAAACAAATACACCACAAGAACGCTCTTTAAGAAATTGGTTGACAGCTTACAAACAAGCACAACAAAAATATGGATATGGCTACTTGGGAATACTACATTTTGAGAATAAAAAAGGTAATCGTCATCGAAAGCTACCTCAACATATTCTCAAATTGATAGAGAAATTTATTACAGAAAAATACGAAACTAAAAAACAAAAGTGCAAACAGTCCGTTTATAACGAATTTGTCCACTTCTGTGTCGAAACCGGAATTTCTGAACTTCAAGTTCCCAGTTATAAAACTTTTATCAAAGAAATTAAAAAACGTTCTGGTTACGAACAAACTGTCAGAAGAGAAGGACTTCGCGGTGCTTATCAATTAGAACCCTTTTATTGGGAGTTAGAAGTAACAACACCTCGTCATGGGGATTTTCCCTTCCATATTTGCCATATTGACCACACCGAATCAGATATTGAACTCAGATGCTCTAAAACAGGAAAAGTTCTTGGAAGAGTTTGGATAACATTACTTGTGGATGCATTCTCTCGGCGGATTTTAGGAGTTTATGCCAGCTATGATCCTCCTTCCTATCGTTCGTGTATGATGGTGCTGCGAATATGTGTAAAACGTTATGGACGGCTGCCTCAAACTATCGTCACAGATAACGCTAAAGAATTTTATAGCACTTATTTTGAAACTTTGCTGGCTTTGTTTGAATGTACTCTTAAGCATCGCCCTACTACCAAATCTCGATTTAGTAGCGTGTGTGAACGCTTGTTTGGAACTACTAACACCCAGTTTTTCTACAATTTAGCTGGCAATACCCAAATTACAAAAAAAGTCAGACTGATGACTAAATCAGTCAGTCCCAAGAATTTATCACTGTGGACTTTGGGATGGTTATACTTATATCTGTGTGAATGGGCTTACTCTATTTATGACATCATTGAACATCCAAGTTTAGAAGGGCAGAGTCCACGAGAAGTCTTTAGTGCAGGAATTGCTCAATATGGTAGTCGTAACCATCGTCGTATTCCCTATGACGAAAATTTTCGCATCCTAACTTTGCCTACTACTAACAAGAGTAGAGCGAAAGTGCAGCCAGGAAAAGGAGTCAAAGTTGAGCAGAAATACTACTGGTCAAATACCTTTCGTGACCCAGAAATAGAAAATACTTCAGTCGATGTTAGATATGATCCTTTTAATGCAGGGATTGCCTATGCTTATGTTTGGGGACAATGGGTTGAGTGCATTAGTGAATATTATTCTCTATTCCGAGGACGTTCTGAAAAAGAAGTTCAAATAGCAACTACCCAACTCAAGAAACAAAAACAAAACCATACTTCTAGTTACAAAATTCGAGCTAAACAACTCGGAGAATTTATTGCCAGCCTTGAGGGTGAAGAAATTTTACTCGAACAACGCTTGCGAGATAAACAAGCACAGGAAGTTTTTCAGGTCATCGAAGGAGAATTACCTTTACAAAGTCCTTACATTCAAAGCCAAACTATCAATGAAGAAAAAGAGCAGAATAAATTGAATAGTTCAAGAGAATCTGCATTAGAAGTTAATCCTGAAAAACTCAAACTCTTCAAAATTTACTAATTATGTCAACAGACAGACTATTTACGCCGGAATTACTTACTGCACCACTTCAAGCCCGACTGAATTATTTTGACAACTATACAATGGGGCATCCTTATCTCAATGAAGCTTTTGAAACTCTTAAGCCTATTATTCGCCATTGTGGAGAGTCCAAAATTATTTTTATTTTTAGCCCAACTGGAGTAGGCAAAACCAAATTACGCTTGCTCGCTGAAAAATGGATAGTTCAAGAGTTATGGAAAGAAATGGAAGTTGACCGAGGACGCATTCCATTTGCCAGTGTAGAAGCAGTTGTACAAAAATCTGGTCTATTCAATGCTAAAGATCATCTCAAACGATGTTTATATGCCCTTCATGAACCAAAAGAATTTATTAATCACAAGATTAACTACGGAGTACAAGGAATTTACTCAGATAATGAAGGTAAAATTGTCATTAAGCAAAAAATTCTTGAAACTGATTTGGGATGGGCATTAGAACAATCCCTGAAACACCGACGACCTCAGACTTTCTTTATTGATGAAGCTCATCATCTACTAGCGATAGCCAGCGGACGTAAGCTAACCGATGTGCCAGAAGCTATTAAATCTCTAGCCAATCGTACAGAAGTTTTACATGGTTTAATTGGAACGTATGAGTTGCTAACTCTTCACGATATTGGTGAGCAATTAAGTCGGCGTAGTGTTTATATTCACTTGCCTCGTTATAACGCTGAATTCATCGAAGACAGAGAAATTTGGCAGAGTGTTATTTGGAATTTTCAATGTCAAATCCCAACAGTTGAAGAACCTGATTTCTTGTCTAATTGGAACTACCTTTATGAACGCAGTTTAGGATGTGTTGGGATTCTGAAAAATTGGCTGAATAATGCTTTGGCTGATGCACTGGCAGAAGAAGCAAACATTGTGACAATTAGCCATTTAGAACGACGAGCTTTGTCAGTAGGTCAATGTCGAAATATTTTTAAAGCAATTAAGGAGGGTGAAAAAAGAGCCGCAGAGATTGAAGGTGAAGTTGAAAAACTACGTATTGAATTAGGTTTAGTCAGCCAACCCATCTTGAAACAAAAAACTGCAAAAGCACTTGGGCTATCACCAGAACAATCTTCTGAATTAAAAAAACGTAAAAAAGCTGTAGGACAACGTAAACCTCAACGAGATTCTGTAGGAATTAAAACTCATGAACTATAAAAAATTAAATATTTATGAGTCGTTAGAGTTACACCAGCCGAAAAGTTCTCAATGTAGCCGTTTATATTCTTTAGAGCCAATTGGAATTGGAACAGCTGAGTGTGAAAGTTTGACCAGTTATATAATTCGTTTATCTCAAGCTCATTGTGTTACTGTCAACAAGCTACTTCATCCCAACATTCTCAAGGATTTTGATAGAAAAGATTTATCTGATTATAGCCAAATAATCTACCGATTACTTAGATCGCCTCACAATTCCAAATCTTTCAATGGATTAGGATTAACTAGCACTAAATTATCTCAACAGCTAGAAGCTTTAACTTTACGTAATGATTTATCATTTCTCACGATGCTTTCTTGGTCTGAGATTACTACTTATCATCAACTATTTCGTGACCATCAAGCTTGGTGTCCAGTTTGCTATGAAGAATGGCAAACAAATAAAAAACCTTTATATATTCCTTTACTTTGGTTTCTTGATCCAGTTAAAATTTGTCTTCACCATTATCAATATTTACTTGAGGAGTGTCCTCATTGCCGTCAGACCCTCCCGATAATCGGAAAACAGATGCAACTTGGTTACTGTTCCCACTGTGGCAACTGGTTAGGATCTTCCTCATCAATTCAAACCTACCATCAAACCATATATAAAGATAATATTAAATGGCAAGAATATGTAACAATCAGTATGGGTGAATTAATTGCTGCTGCTCCTCACCTATCTTCTTTACCAACTAGGGATAGAACTGCTCAAGTTCTTAATACTTATTTGAATGCTAATAATATTACTAAAGGGGAAATAGCTACATTTACTCGTTTTATTGGTGTTCGTAGTGAAAACATACTTATTTACCTTTACAATAAACGAATTCCCCGAATTGATAAACTCTTACAAATTACATCCGCTTTCCAAACATCTCCTCTGAAATTTTTTACCGAAGATATTAATACTCTTATTGGGAAATTAAAGGTTAGTTCTCAGCTATTTGTCAAAGGAAAAGAGCAAGATGATAAACCAAAGCCAACAAAATTAGACAAGATAAAAATTCGACAAGTTCTTACACAAGCTCTTCTTGAAGAAGTTCCTCCAAGTATTACAGAAGTTGCTAAAAGGCTTAAGTGTTCTCGGCATTCTATCAAATATTATTGTCCGGAATTATATCAAGCACTCAAGCTCCATCGTCGTACTGAGCGTTTGAAAAATTTTAATCAGTATTCTCTAGAAATCAGAAATTTTTTGGAAGCAGCACTCATAGTAAATCCTCCTCCTTCAATGCAATCTCTTACGAAAAGTCTCCCAATAAAGAGTGCCAAATTGTATAAACTCTTCCCTGAACTTTGCTATCAAATCTCCAAGCGTCACAAAGAATATCGAAACGCTTGCACATTAGAGAAGAGAAATCAAGTGATTCATGAAATGAATGAGGCTATTTCTAAGCTTCATAACCAAGGAAAAGAACCTACTCTTGCTCAAGTTAGGAAACTTTTAACCAAACCAGGATATACACGGGAGCAATTTTTTCAAGATGCCTTATTTAAAACTCGACAGGAACTCGGTTATGAAAATTGATACACCACGATAATCATGATTTAATAAATCATGTTCAACCTATTCTTTTGGGATAAACCAATATTTTTGTTCATCTGTGCTTGGAAGCATAACTTTTCTGAAGTGTATTAGAAGCATAAGCCTTCCGTGACGGAAAAGTTATGCTTCCAGTGACAGCTAGAGCTACTAGATACCCATCCTATGTTTACTGGCAAGTGTCCCCAGTGCGGGTATGAGTTTGACCGCGACTGGTCAGCGCGGGTGCATTGGGATTGCGAGTGTGGTTGGATGGATGATGTGCGATTCGTTCTGTCAAAATAAGCATAAATGCTTAGGGATGACAGGCATGAATAAGTAGCCCTAATAAGGCATACAGAACCATGACAACTCAATTTCCGTGATGGTGAAATTCCATCCTCCCAGGTGTCAGGGATGACTGCAAGTCCCCTACCTCAACAAGGTGGCTCCTTATGCACGGTTTTGAAGACGAGTCAGTGGGGTGACTCACTGGCTTAGTTCAACAGCGTCTGAGCGATCGCAATCATGATGTACAATTCTCTGCTACTTTAACTCAAATTACTGCTGCCACCGACTTGGGCTGCTCGCCCTGCGGCGGTAAACTACACCCTATGATGATGGCTTATGACCAAAACTAATTCAGAAATTTTAGAACAGTTAAAACAAGCATCCGACGGCTTACTCATGATGAGCGAGTTTGAGTGCCCCTTAGAAGCATTCTTATGGTCAGCTACACCGCCTGCTACACCAGAGAAAGTTATACAACAGACAAATCACCCTCAAGATACACCCATTAAAATTGTGGGGGTTGACGATTTTTTTCAAGTGGCAACGACAGAAGAAGATTGGCATGAGGGAGAAGAGAAAGCAACCGTAAAACGATTTAAAACCCTTGTGCAGGAACTTAAGAGAAACCTGAGTAATTTGCAGGTGTATCGCCTCAGCAGTAAAGAGATTGATGTTTATGTAGTTGGTCAAACCCCGGCAGGAAATTTAGCAGGAATTTTTACAAAAATTGTAGAAACTTGAGTTGTTTACAAATCTACTTTGCTCTCAATAACTTCTTGAATGTTTGGCGAAATATTAGAGAGAAAATCATAGCCTGTGAGTTTTTCTAATTCGTCAACACTGACTTTGTAAGCTCTCCAATCATTATTTAATTCTTCTTGGTTGGGTATGTTAACTGCAATGACACGAGTATTGGCGGTAATACTTTCAAGACCAGAGTCAGGGCTGTCTAGTACAACAACGACTTTCCAAGTAGTTTGAGGAACCGTCACCTTACCTTTTAGGGGTTCGCCAAGACTACCAAAAGGGCCTGCAACAATGTAAAGTTCTTTTCCAAGGCTTACCAATTCTCGACAATAATCTTCTAAATTCCCCCACGTATTTCTATTGTTATCGGGTGTCTGGGGCATCATGTTGGTCATCAAAAAGGTGGCAGTGTTATCCTCTACCGTCTTGGTGCGATCGCCCGATGGTGCAATATGCCCTTTGTCATATCCTGAACCTGCGTAAGCACTGGGAGTTATCCGCACCCAACCAGCAGGCAAAGTATTATCAGGGCGAAAGTTATTTTGGCGTTCAGCATCGCCAAGCCAGGTTTTATTTAACTGCCAAGCTACCCAGTTGGCAGTCCCTTTGGTTTGGTTGTAAGAGAGCGCGTACTGGTTTTTTACCATGAGGTAATTATCTGGAGTAATGCTCGTTGGAGTTGCGCTGCTGGGATTGCCCAAAAGCAGGTGAGGGCTTATTGAGGTAAGTACAATCGGCGTTGGCTGTAATGGTTTTTCTGTTGTCGGTGTCGGCGACTGAGTTAATGTTGGTGGCTGGCTTGGCGCTGGCGCACATCCCAACAACGCAACTAGCCCAGTGGCAATAGCTAGAGCCTGAAAACGATTGATTAAGCGCATAAAGTTTAGACACTATCGTAGATTAAATTAATCATCACCATTTTTGAGGGGATGTCCAGTTTTTGTCTACAAGCGTAGCTTACTGCCGTCCTATGTGATACGTTAGCTGATACTGACTTCTAATCTTTGTAATGCCAACTTCAAGATTATTCGTTTTTTTTGCGTAAAGCACGAGACTTAATCCTAAATCCTAAATCACGTCTTTGTTCTCACCGTCAAAACCTGTGGTGGCGTAGAATCTGGAGGATACAAAAAGTCTATCTGTACTTGTCGCTTTCCACTCGCCAACATCTTCAGTGTCACCAATGGTTCGCCCCTTTGTCCCCGACGCTGTACCAAATGCACATAGCGCGTCTTTTCTAAGCCATTATCATCTATGTAACGCACCCGCACCGTTCCCCGAAAGAATATTTGTTCTACACCTGGCTTTAAAAACAGTAGTCTATCTGTTCCCCCTTCATCCTTCACAGGAGTTTGTATTGACACAGTTATAGTTTGGGTTTCATTCGTAATATTTCTTAGAGGCAAAGTTAGATTGTACTCAACACCATAGTTACTGTGAGCAAAGTAAGCAGTATCAGGATAACGTTTTAACATCGCTGCACTTTGAATTTGTCCAGTGCTAAGAGTAATTAAATGTACAGTTCCCAAAGGATAAGAAAACGCCTTTCCTGGTGAGGGTATTGTTAACTCGGAAACATTGGAATTGTCCGTAATTTGTGTTTTCCATTGCGTTCCTTGGGATACACCAGCGACGCGACTAAATACCGTTGGTTCTCTGGGAGGGTCAAGAGGTGTTGGAATGGGGTCACGCTTTCCTGCTAAATTACCTGTATCCAGAAGCTCTTGCCACTCGCCTAAAGTCGGTGAAATATTACTATTTTTGGCTAAATTTGCGATATAAACTGGACTACTACTTGCCAAGCGCATCATTGTAGTGCGACCGTTAGAAGAAGAAGCCTGTACCGGAATTGGTAAATTTGCTAGTATTTTAGTTTCTTTTGGTTCTATCACCAGCTTTTGGGGAAAAATCTCTTGCCGAACTCCTCGCAGTACATCATTCATTGTGCGATCGCCAGCTTCAGAGTAAACTGTACCTTGGGGATTTTCAACCATATCAGCTAAAGCAATAAACTGTGCTTCTTTGGTAAGGTAACTAGCTGCAAGTAATACTTGCACTGTGACAGGTTCATTTCCCGGATTATGTACAATTATCCCTTGGTATACAGTGCGGCTTTGGGCTGGTGTTTCTGCCCTGACGATATGATGAGCAAATATATCAAATCTGCCTTCAAAGGGATAATTTAAATGTGCTTCATGTACTTGTTTCCCATCTGGGGGAAAAGTTGATAGTAAAATTCCTTCAGTTGTCACCAGTTCAGGACTATTACTGTTGAAGGTGGGAATAATATCAAGTTTTCCTGGTAAAGGACGTATTTCTTGGCTGTCTACTTCGACTCCAGCAATATATTGTGGGGGAACCGTGTAAATATTTAGCGCCCGACACATTAAAGCCGCAACTTCCCCTCTAGTCGCGCTTTGTAGTGGTTTTAGCTGTTTTACATTGGGATAATTGACAACAATACTATTAATCGTGGCAGATGCAAGCGCATTTTGGGCATAGTTAGGTATTTGCCCCGCATCGTTAAAATATTCTTGTAATATCTGCATTGGGTTAGGTAAAGGGCTGTAATTTTTCCCCCCAGCTACAACACCAATGATTTGGGCACGAGGGATTGGTTGGTTTGGCTGGAAAATACCACCAGGATAACCAGAAAAAAATCCTTTTTGGTAAGCGGTAGAAATTGCTTTATTCGCCCAATAATCAGCAGGTACATCTTTAAATGACATAGCTGTGCGTTTCACTGGTGAATCAGGAAAAGCATTTAGCATTAACACTGCTGCTTGGGCGCGTGTCACTGTTGTTTCTGGGCGAAAACTACCATCGGGGTAGCCTGTAATCAGTTTACGCTCTTTTAGTTGCTCGATACAATGTTTTGCCCAATAGCTTTGGGTGTCAGTAAAGGCTAGGGCGTTGGGGTTTGATAGAGTTAAGACAAAGATGGCTACTGAAGTTTTTTTCAGGAGCTTTAATAAACTGATTATCATTCACAAAAGCCGGAAAGCTAATACATCTCGTAAGAATTATATTTATATATGTTGCCACTTTTGTTGTGTAATTCTGTAATTTGTAGCAATTACGACCACTGTCTCCAACACAGTATCTTGTTTTAAATTTTCCCTCAGTAGTAGCTTTTCTAACACAAAAGCTCCCAAACTGAATCTCCGCGCTAGATTTCCCCCAACATACCACTGCAATAGCCCACATTAGAAGGACTTTCGGCAGTAAGAGAGAAAATCGATTGGTCTTAGGCGATGAACTGAGTTTCGCTTTTAGAGCGATGTGTAGTTTTTGAATCCGCAGCTACACGGAAGTTTGCTCTAAGCTAATCGTCACTTAAGTTGCATAATAAGAAGATGAAGCCGTTTAAAAGCGACGATGCCGCCCCCAGCCAAGAACTTTTTAACGCCAGAACAAGTTAGCTCCTTACAGCAAGCTCTAAAAGAGAGCGACAAACCACACGTCAGGGAAAGAATTTTAATTATTCTGCTACAGAATGATGGGAAACCGCAACACGAAATGGCTAAATTTTTAGGCTGTTCGCACAGAACAGTGGCATATTGGTGTATGCATGGTGATCCAGATGAGCTAGAAACTCTACATAATAAAAGAGAGTATGAACATTATCGAAAAGCGACTCCTGAATATATTGAACTGTTATTAAAAACTGTTGACCAAGAACCATCAGATTTAGGCTACGACTTCGGCAGATGGACGGCAGAAAGATTAGCCACATATTTAACAAAAGAAACAGGAATTGATTTAAGTAGCTCTCAGGTTAGGAGGATATTAAAGAGAAAAAAGTATAGTTATATCTGGGCTAAATATGACCTAGAAGATAAACAAAATCCTCTTGAAAGAGCGAAGTTTAAAGAGAAACTTACTCAATATTTATCAATAGCGCGAGAGCAACCAGAGCGTTTACAGGTATGGTTTTGGGACGAGAGTGGTTTTAGTTTACGCGTGATTCGTCGCAAGGGTTGGGGTAAAAAAGGAAAACGCAAGAATGTTCCAGGTCAACGGCGTTGTGGTCGAGTAAATGTAATGGGAGCAATCAGAGAACTAGACCGAAAACGAGTATGCTTTTTTGTTAAAAAAGGGAACGCAGATATTTTTTATGAGCAATTACAACAATTAAATGAATTAATTAAGCAAGAATGGTTAAGCAAAGGAAACCTTGGTGAGGATTTTGCGAAATATGGGCCAAAGATTATTTTAATTTTAGATAATGCTAGTTTTCATAAACGCAAAGATGTTCTAGCTAAAATATCTGAAGAATTCCCAAATTTTGTTCTAGAGTTCTTGCCCGCTTACAGCCATAATTACAACATTATCGAGTTAGTCTGGCATTCATGTAAAGAATATATTGCTCATCGGTTATTTAAATCAGTAGATGAATTAAAATCACTGCTAGATAAGCTGTTGAATCAAGGCGAGTTAGTGATTAGGTGGCATCGGAATATAAAACATAAAGGTAATTTCAGCTATGTTGCAGCTTAAATGCTGATTAGCTTACCACTAGGGGATGTGCAACTATATCCTGTATTATTTTCAGATAATTTTAGAAAACTTAAACTAATGCTGGCAAAAAAGAAGAGAAGAAAGTGCCTATTTATTCTACTCGCTATCAGTGTTAGCTTTTGTTTACTGGTTCTATATGCTTTTATCATTGAGCCGAATCGCTTCGTGGTCACACGTCATCAACTAAATCAACAAATCACTTCTAACAAGAATAGTTTTAAGATTGTCCAAATCAGCGATCTCCATCTCAAACAATTTAATAATCGGGCACAACGTATCGCCGAACAAGTTAATAAACTTAACCCAAACATTGTACTATTTACTGGAGATTCAATTGATCAAGTTGAACAGCTTGATGGATTTGATCGCTTTTTGTCGCTTCTTGATAAGCAAACAGCTAAGTATGCAATTATGGGTAATTGGGAATACTGGGCAGGTGTCGATTTAAAACGTTTGACAAAAATCTATGCCACTTATAATTGCAGCTTATTAGTTAATCAAAGTATTTTACATAAATATGGCGAATATTCTATATTAATCACGGGATTGGATGATTTAGTCAGTAAACCCGATTTAATCAAATCACTTCAAGGTCTTCGTCCTCAACAAAACCATTTATTACTCGCCCACTCACCAGCATATCGAGACTCATTTTCAAGTGATGAGTTAGCAAAGATAACACAATACAAACCACAATATATGTTATCAGGGCATACTCATGGTGGCCAATTATCATTCCTTGGCTTTGCTCCTTTACGCCCTCCTGGTAGCGGACGTTATGTCAGTGGTTGGTATCGAGATGGTGCGATTGCCCTGTACGTATCGCGTGGACTAGGAGTTTCCGTTTTACCAGTGAGAATGGGTGTAATTCCAGAGATTAGCTATTTTGAGTGGTTTTTGAACCGCTCAGTTATAACATCATCTAAGTAACAGTTAATTAGATGGTTTATTTTTTGAGAAATTTACGGTAGCTTGTCTTTAGTGAAAGTAAACACTACCTAATATCAAAATCAAATTAGTTATGCTTAGATTACGGGCTGTATGGTTCACTCCGGTAGCTGCGGCGCTTTTAAGTTTTGGACTAGGTACAAAAAAAGTAGTGGCGCAGATACAATATCCATTTTCAGCTATCTACAATTCAGAAACTACTCTTGAACCGATCGCAGGAAACATTTTAAAAATAACCAATATAGGTGAAAGTGCTAATGCGCCATACGGTCTAACTAGACTTGTAAATATCAGCTATGGCAATCTCGACAATAATACAGGTGTGATTACAATTGAGCCAGATCCAGCAACGTTTGGATTAAACGACTTACCACTTGGTAAAATTACAATTTTTGGTCAAGGAGCAGATAAGCTATTCGGAACCACCAGAGGTACTGCTACCCTTGACTTTCAAAATTTTGTGGGCACGGTTTCTAATACTATAAGTATTACTGGTGGATCGGGTACATTTGACGGTGCGATTGGCACACTGATCTTGTCCGAAAATCTTACACTTAACCCAGATCCAACTGCTCCTGTAAGAGGTCTACCTCTAATCTCAGGTTCTTTTCAAACGTTTCAAACAGTTCCAGAACCGAGAAATACCACGGCGATATTTAGCATCGGCTTAATTGGAGTGGGTTTTCTGCTACGCCGACATAGAACATCGACTTAGAGTTATTGGTTAATCAACATTTAAGTGATGGTCTAGCCCTTAAGAACACCGAGCGTGCGCTCGCATTTTTCATCGAATATCAGTTTCTCTAAGCCTAAAAACTTTGCCTTTACTCATACAGTTAAGGAAATTGCAAATCAAAACTCTTTTACTTGTCGCGGATCTTCATCAGGTGGATGCCAACCACCTTTGAGCCAAAGACGACGAGCTTTGACAATAGACCCTTCATTATGACGTTCATCATTGAGGTCTAAACGATTACTTGTAGCTCGTCCTAAAGAACTAATTCCAATAATTTTTAGACCATCTGCTGACCAAATAAAGTGGTCTGACCACTTTTCCTGACGTGGATTAAACAGAGGTAGCATCTGGCCTGTATCTGGATCAATTCCAGTGGTGAAATTGTAGCGGTATCCATTACAACGCTGACAGGCTAATGCCAGATTATCAGGTTCATCCGAACCCTTAAGAGACTGGGGTACAATATGGTCAATAGAAAATAGAGCAGCACTTGCTTCTTCTGAAGAATGACAGTCTTCACAAAGAAATTTTGCTCTTTGTCTGACTAATTTTTTGGTTGCATCATTAACTGTCATGATTCAGAAATGATTTTGGCGTTGAGCAAGGTAAAAATTCTATCTAGTTCCAATATGCCTACCAATTCAGCATCTTCTTCTGTGGTTAGCAATCCAGCTTTCTTTTTCTCAGACAATTCTTCGAGTCGAGACTGTAATTCTTCAGTAAATTTAAATAAATGTATGTCCCTAACTTTACTGAGTTTTATTCCAGAATCTACCCAGAATGAGGGTTGAACCATCATTTGAGTAATCATAGGCTGTATGTCTCGTTTAATTTAGCGGACTGGTGGTATTTTAACAGCGAATCTTCGGTTACCAAAGAAACTGTAGATAAATACTGGCAGCATAAAGACAAGGAGTACCAACATTATAAACGGCGATCGCTTCTTTAGGTAGTAAGAAGTAGGTTTGCTTAAAGTCACAGTTGGATAAAACCCAAGTGAAAACCTCCTTAAGCAATTGAGCCAAAGTTTACCCAATATACGAAGCAAAAAACTAAAGATTACGATCCTGACAGTAGGTTCTAGGGGTTGACTAGGTAAGTTGAGCTATTAGATGGCTTGGCTGAAAAATCCTAGACAATTGAAGAAGCAGCATCATCCCTCATACCCTACTAAATACTCTTGAACTAAAGGAAATAAAGCGATTGCCATCTGTTCAAATTTATCGCCGTCTGGATAGGGGCAAGATACAGCCAAGTTTTTGTCATTTTGCCAGTGCTTGTTATATGGTTCTGGGTCTAATGGTGCGTAGATAAAAGTTAACACCTGATCGCGCCACCAGCCACTTAACTGAATTAGTTTCTTTCCTGGTAACAAGTAAAAGTTAAAACTAGGATAGTAATTATGTTTGTGGAGAGGATCATAATCAATTAAACTATTTTGAAAGTAAGCTTCAAAATAAATAGCGTCTGATAAGCGATTGTAGACTCTTCCCTTCTCCTGGATAGGAGATAATTTAAAACGTAGCCAAGGGAAATGCACTTGGGCTATTTTTATTGCTGCAAGTTCAAATTCGATGGGAACAAGAACGTTATTATTCATTTTTTCCTTTGTGCTTTAAGAATAATTTAAAATATTTTGGGTTATTAATAACGTTTACTTTAGTGTACAATTCTCTAAAAATAAAATAATTTTACTAAAATTTAACTGAATTAATTAATATTCATTTAGTCACAGCTTCGATTTTGTGATTGTAAACGTTCTCGAATTAAGAGCGACCTACCGTTGAGATAACGAGTGCAAACATTGGTATCTAATAAATACCTCACAGAATTTCTTCCCTTGTCTCAAAATCACCTTCATAGTCAATAACAATTGGATCGTCTTGACAACTACCGTAAGTCTGCTCAAAAAAGCCGGGTGACCATCCCAGTTCTTCTGGTGTTTTTGTATGTGTTGATGGTTCTATTTGTTGATAAATCACCACGACTTCCATTTCTTTGTCTGTGATGCCAACGGGAATCTCAAGGTGCAAAATGCCGTCAGCCCCAACATGAGAACATAACTTAATACTTTGCATTACTGTTGTCTCCTATTCCTTGGTTGATTGAAAATTACGGGGTATCTCATCTATAATGCCGTATTCTTTTTCAATCACACTCAACAGCTTCTTCTCCATAGCTGTCAAATACGGTCGCTTCAACTTTCCCAAGTGCTTTAAGATAGCACTTGAGGCATCTTACAAGTTTTGATTTTCCCATAGCCTATGAATGCGTAGGCGTAGCCCGCCGCAGGCATCGCTTCCTGTGGAAGAAATAGCACCATCGCTGATTAACTGCATCTGCTGAGATTCAGATGAATAAGCCAATTCCNTGAGAATTATCTCGCCAAATCGACGCAGGTGTTAAACTCGCTATGAAAAAAGCTATTGAAAGACACCGCCGTTTAGTAGAATTTATTAGCATTTGGCAAAATGGCCAAGTTGTGAGATTAACCGCCATACAAATTCCTCCCCTCAACTGAGATGAGTAACCTATTTTCCCTCATTCCAGATCAAATCCGAGATAAATTACTACTGACGGAAGATAAAAAACAACTACTTCAACAGCAAACCATTACTCAAGATATCCCAGGAACAATTCTGCGGGATTTTCAAACTATTTTAAAATTTCTCCAACCCAACGGCGTTGAAGTTAGTAGTACTTATCACCAATTCTCGCTTAAATATCTCCAACAACTTAACTCACAATTGAGTTATCCCATAGATATTAACCTTAAACGTCCTGTACAAAAATCCTATCCTTATATTCACGGTCTTTATTTCCTTCTCCGCACCTCTGGACTGTCTCAAGTTATTACCGAAGGTAAAAAGAGCAAATTAGTTTTAGACCAAAAAATTCTGCAAGTTTGGCAAGGATTAAACCACACAGAACAATATTTTACCCTGCTAGAATCTTGGTTAGTTTGGGGAGAAAGCGAACTCTTAGGCGACCAAAGAGATATGTTTGACCAAGCATATCGCTGTTTATTATTTTGGAACAATCTCCCATCATCAGGATTAAAAATGAATAATTACTCAGAACAAGATAAATTAGTTTATTATCCTGGTTTCCACAATCTCGCTCTCTTACATTTATTTGGATTAATTGAACTGACATCAGTCAAACCACAAGCCGCTAAAGGCTGGCGTTTTACTCATGTAAACCCCAAGGCTTGGGGTAATGCTCTCATGGCTGTATTAACAGAAAGTCGCTCAAATATCCAAGTAGAAGATTACGCCACTTTTCGGTTAGATTTTCGCATAGCTTTTGACAATTTAAAACCCTATCTCCAACCCTATTTCCCGGAATGGTCACAAACATTAGTGATTGCAGAAGGCGGTTTTACTGAGGGTGTTTACATATTTAAAGCTACTTTACAGGATGCTTGGCGACGGATTGCTATTTCTAGTTACTTCAATTTAGATGAAGTCGCTGCCACAATTGTGCAAGCATTTGATTTTGATCCAGAACACCTCTACAGATTTATTCACAAAGACCGTTTAGGAAGAACTTTGGAATTTAATCATCCTGTTGTCGAAATTCCCCCTGATACCTGCGATTTTCGTTTAGGCGATTTATCCCTAGAGGTAGGTAGTCATTTACAATTTATCTTTAATTTACTCCAAGAGTGGGAATTTGATTTATATGTGGAGAAAATTGAACTAGCCAATGACAAAATGAAAAAGCCCAAGATTCTTGAATCTTATGGTGAACCGCCAGCGCAGTATGGTGAAGAAGAAGAAAGCTGGGAATAAATTTGCTACTGTGATTGGCTACGTTCTAATCCATACATACGTGTCAGAATTGGTAGGGCAATCGCTCTTGCTTGATAATCATTGTTTGCTTATTGGGCTTTATTTATTCTCTATCTCCACTGCACCTAATGCTTTGAGTGAGGCTTTCGCAGCTTCTGTTAGACCTCTAATACCTTTGATACTCATGCCTTCATAAGGTCGAGGAACTCTCAATATCTTAAGGCACTCACCTGTTTTAATATCCCAAACCCTAATAGTTTCATCTTGGCTGCTACTTGCTATAATCGAACCTTCGTAATTTAAAGCAACTGACCAAACACCTCTAGTATGTCCATGTAAAGTTTTTAAGCATTCGCCGTTTTTTGGATTCCACAGTTTTACAGTTTCATCCGCACTACCACTAACTAAATTTTGATCATCAGGACTAAAAGCTAATGATTGGACATCATGAGTATGTCCATGTAAAGTTTGTATGCATTCGCCTGTTTTAATATCCCATAACTTTATTGTGTTATCTTTGCTACCACTAGCTACCATTAAGCCATCAAAATTGAACACTACTGTATGTACTTCAGCAGTATGCCCTCGCAAAATGTAAATGCATTCACCTGTTTCAATATCCCATAGTCTAACTGTTAAGTCATAACTACCACTAACAAGTATTTTGCCATTAGGACTAAATGCAACTGATTGCACTGGATCAGTATGACCTATTAAAGTTGTAATGCATCTACCGTCATTTACATTCCATAACTTGATTGTATCGTCAGCACTTCCAGTGGCAAGATTTTTACTATCAGGGCTAAAACAAACTGATCTAATTCTATGAGTGTGTCCCTGTAAAGTTTTAAGACATTTATTTGTATTAAAATTCCACAATCTAAGCGTTGTATCCTCACTGCCACTAACCACAAATTCTCTATTAGGGCTGAAAGCGACTGACCATATCCAACTTTTATGCCCTCGAAAAGTTTTCAAACATTCATCTGTAGCTATATCCCATACCCTTATCGTATAGTCGTCACCACCGCTTGCAAGCAAATTGCTGTTAGGATAAAAAGCAACTGACCATATCCAGTTTGCGTAACCATGTAATGTTTT
Source organism: Nostoc sp. GT001 (assembly GCF_030382115.1). Taxonomy (NCBI): domain Bacteria; kingdom Bacillati; phylum Cyanobacteriota; class Cyanophyceae; order Nostocales; family Nostocaceae; genus Nostoc; species Nostoc sp. GT001. Next base: position 115,648 of record NZ_JAUDRJ010000001.1, on the reverse strand, counting down.
AAGGCATTGACCTGTATTAACTTCCCATAATTTAACGCTTCGGTCATGACTTGCACTAGCCAGGATTTGATTATTAGAATTAAAAACAACTGAGTCAATTGGGTGAGTATGCTCTCGGAAAATATGTAAGCATTCACCTGTATGAATATTCCATAGCCTAACTGTTGTATCGTCACCTGCACTTGCTAGGAACTTGCCGTTGGAACTCCAACTTACAGACTGTACCTGACTTGTATGTGCATGAAACGTTTTAATACAATCACCTGTATTGATATCCCATAAGCGTATGGTTTTATCAGAACTTCCACTAGCTAAAGTTTGACCATTAGGGCTAAAAGCAACTGAACGAACCCAGTCTGTATGTCCCTGCAAAATTCTTATACAATCACCTGTATTGATATCCCATAAGCGTATGGTTTTATCAGAACTTCCACTAGCTAAAGTTTGACCATTAGGGCTAAAAATGACTGTCCTTAAACCTTTGCTATGCCCCTGTAAAATTCTTATACAATCACCTGTATTGATATCCCATAAACGTATAGTTTCATCAATACTGGCACTAGCAACTATTTGACCATGAGGAGAGAAAACAACCGACCTAACAACGTTTGTATGTCCATAAAATGTTTTTAAGCATTTACCTGTATTAATATCCCATAAGCGTATAGTTTTATCAGAACTTGCACTAGCAAAGGTAACACCATCAGGGCTAAAGGCAACTGACATTATCCAACTTAGGTGTCCTTTAAAGTTAAAAATTTCTTTTCCATCAGCAACTTGCCAAACACGAATTTGACCATTTGCATCACTTGCGACTAAATATTTACTATCAGGACTAAATGCTACTGACTGAACGCTTCCAAAGGCTTGAGTAAAAACAGAACCAACTAAGTTGGCTTCATTAAAATTGGTACTTTGCAAACTGGCATCAGTAAAATCAGCTCCCTTAATTACTGCACCACTAAAATTTCTGCCTTCCAAAGTCACCTTGTCTACCTTCACAGCTAAAGTTGCTGCATTCCCGCCAATATAACCCACTTCATCTTCGCTTTTGCCCCGCGTCGCCTCAATAACTTTAATAAGTAACTCATTATTACCTAACATCGGTAAAAGTAAATCCATAACTGCTTTTGTGAGTGGCGTTTTGCCAAAAGTATCCCTCAACTTATTTGAAGACTCACTTCTAAATTTCCTAAGTGGTGCGTTCCCCAAAGGGGTTGCCGCAGGCATCGCCACACTACACCCATTGTCATCCAATTGACGCGAAAAATAACCAGACCAAGTATAATCAACAGGCGCTGTACTGCTATCCAAACCTGACTGTGCTTGGGCTAATTCCGTAAAATCACTAGCTAATACCCCCAACTCTGCCGCAAATTTATACGCCACAAAAAACTCTAACAGTGATCTATGCGCCGGGGTATAGTCACCATCAGCATTGCGGACAAGCATCGTCTGCGCCATCATGTCATAATGCCAGTGGTCTAAATCCTTCTCTTCTTGAACAACAGAACCAAACAAGCGGCGAATACGTTCTGGAAAAAGCCGATAATTCAGGCTCATTTGGTCATTAGACAGCATTTCCCAGGAGATTTCACACAAAAAGTACAGTTTTTCTGCTAAAGAAGTAAAAGTACGCTCCGCTTTGATGTCCCGTTCCATCTTGCGCCGCACTGCATACAAATAAACCCGTGACATATCCACAGGTTTACCCGCCTTAATATCTGGCAATGCTTCCAAGATTAAGTCAGTCATCACTGGGCGACGAGCTAAGTCTAATAATTGCGGATTGCCTACTACTTGTTCTACTGTCGATGCTTCAGCTTGGTATGACAAAACCTGCCGAATTTGCTCATCATTGAATTTCTCCAGTTCTAGCACTTCAAATTGAGGTGTTTCGCCAGTTAATTTTTTAGTTGAAGCTTGCAGTTCTGCATTTAATAAAGCACGTCCTTCCTTCGCCTCTGGGAAATGCTCAGTACGACAGGTGAGGATAACTTTAGCACCAGGAACTACCACCTTCGCCAGTTCCCAAAAGTTGTTAATCATCTGTTGGCGGTCAACTTTTGCTGCCATTTCGTCAAAGCCATCGAAAATGAGCAGCAACTTACCCATACGATTAAGTTGGTCAAAGACTTCGCTGTTAATGCGGATATTGTGTTGGGTAAAAAAGAAACCTGCCAAAACATTCTCAACATTTAGTGCCTTGGCAAAGTCACGCAGGGTAATTACCAAAGGTAGACGGGGACGTTCAACGCCACGTTTTTGGGCATCGCGGTAACGTTGCAATGCAGTCCAAGCATAGTGAAAGACAAACCAAGTTTTCCCTGTACCAAATTCTCCCAGAATTGAAATATGCTCTTTGGCTGGGTCATCAAGCCAAAGGTCGATATACCCATCAATCCAGCCGTCTTCTTCCTCATAACGACTCACTCCAATCCGCCGCTTGGTAATTGGGTCAATTTCTTCTTTTGTACAAGCAAGCGGTACATATTTTGTATCAACTTTTCGGCGTTTGATTTCTGCTTCTAGCCAGTCGAGATAACCATTAAAGTCAGCATCCAAGTCAATGAGTTCGTCAAATGTAAAACAGTCAAGGTGACGATTTTCTTCTTTCTTGACTTCATCCCTTGCTGCGCGGGAAATCCGACGGGTAGTCACCAGCCATCCTTCATCAGTTTTTTGTTCTTCAACTGAGGAACGCAACGCCATGACATCACTCAGTCCCACCTCTCCTGCAACGCCACGTATAAGAATACGGTCATAACTGCGACGTACTGGGATGTGAATTATCCATTCAAAATATTCCTCTGCCCAGATTTCATATTTTTCAAAGTCATAGCCCAAGGTTTCAAACCATCCTCGCATCTGTTGGGCAAGTGCGATCGCTCTACATTGATTTTCAGTTGCAGTTCCTGGTAGTGCGGGATAATTCTCTACTGCCAACCTTGCTATTTCTGTCCGAATTCCCTCCAGCGTTGGCAATCTTTCCAGTTGTTCTTGGATACAAGCAATCCTTTTATGTAGAGAACCAATTTTCTGGTTTAGTAAAACATCAGAGGGTGTGCGAGTGCGTTTAGCAACTTCGATAAATACAGTTGCAAATTCAGCCACTTCTCGCCTGACATCAAGTTCCAAACTACTAATCTCATCACCCAAGGTATAGGTATCTAAAAAAGCATCAACCTCAGAAAGCAGAATTGAGGGGTTATTGTGGTCTAATGCTGTGCGAAAAGCTTGTTTAATTGCTTGTTGTCGGAACAATTCGAGCAATGGCTTAGGTTTGCCTACCCCATATTCTACTAAGGCATAAGCATAAACACCACTAAAATCAGCAGGTGGATGCTCTGGATCGAGGTGAAATTGCTGGAGTAACTTAATTACAGTCTCCGAACGCAGAATTTTTTCTTTAATTAAAGGGTTGGCGATGCTAGTAATTGCGTTGAAGACCAGATCCAGGTTAATCAAGCTCATTATAAATACTCCAAAAACACAGAGCTATCTTGCTAACTAAGGGTTAATTACTGTTACAAATAATATACTGCCAAAAACAGTTTTATTTTATACTTTCCCAATGATTATCGAAAGAATACATTTAATAACTGTAATCTGCTAGGCGATCCCTTTGCTCCTCCTGTTCAACAATATTTTTTCAGAGTTGATTGCAAAGTAGATTTTGGAAGTAGTTGATAACTGTTTCGGCGTAGTTCGCCGCAGGCATCGTTTCCAGTGCATCACTCAAGGTATATTTGCGAGTATTCGTCGCGTCAAATTAAATTAAAAATAATGAAAAGACCACAAACTGTCAGGTCATTGGAAGAATTAGGTCGGGTACGTTTGTCAAAAAACTTTTTTATGCGTGATTTTCTACACTCAGAAATTTCTCAAATTGAAGGAATCCCAAATATACCAGATAATCCTGATTTGGCGATCGCCTCCGGCAAAAGTCTTTGTGAACAAGTTCTAGAACCAATTCAACAAGCTTTCGGAAGAATCAGCATTCGCTCTGGATATCGGTCATCTGCTGTCAATGCTAAAGGTGCAGAAAATAAAAACCAGTACAATTGTGCTAGTAACGTATCTAACTATGCAGTTCATATCTGGGATGTTCCAGACGCTCAAGGTTATATGGGTGCTACAGCCTGCATTATTGTGAATTCTTTCATTTTATTGTTACTGATCGATAGGCGATAATAAGCAGATAAATTCATACTTTAATTCTGCAAGACTCTATTTAAGCCATTTCTCGCTCCATTCTTTTTTAATTTCATAACCATTATTATTAAGATGATTTAATTCTAATAACCCACCTTCTACCTTATAAGAATACGCATCTTTTTTAAATCCACAGAGATCTATAGCTCCATAACCTGTTTTTATATCCTGGGTAGGAAGCATCTTTGTTCCTAAGTGATAATAAGGTTTACCTTCCCATTCACCAGTTCCAAACCATATTACCTCTTTATTTAATGCCTCTTTATTTAATGGAAGAACACAACGTATACCCCAGTCTCTTGAATTAGGTTTTTCAATTCTTCTTTTGGTTAGAATAGGATATACTTTGTACTTTTGAAATTTTTTTCCACATTTAAATCTATTTGTTGGCTGACCTAATGGAAAATATTTAATTTCAGAATTCGATTGAGCTAAAGTCCACTTTTCTATTAGTCCTTTTTCATCTTTAGTTTGAAATTCTAATATAGAATCTTCTTTTTTATTAATTATATTAATTTGCATTTTTTTCTTTAAAAGGCTATTTTTTGGGTTGTAATCATCGAGGGCAAAAATATTAGTAACGCTTGAATTTGAATTTTCGTATGAGCTTTCTCCAATATGACGATATTCTTGATTATTCATTCTGCCTTCACCATACCATACAAGTCTAAAGCTTTTATTTCCTAGCTTTTTATCTCTAACCGTGTTTATTTTAAGGAGACAACGTATACCAGTAACTTGATTGTTATTCAAAGTTTGAACAGAATAAGTATAAACATGTGGGCTACAGATAGATCCTTTTTGTTTTGATTTTTCATATACTTCCCTATTTGTTACACTTACATTATTAAACTCAGCCTCAGAAATATTAGATTCCAATAGTTTAACTTTTGACAAATTTGTATTTCTATCAATTTTAGTTTTCCTTAAATTAGCACCTATTAAATCAGCATTTTCTAAATCAGCATTTTCTAAATTAGCATTTTCTAAATTTACTCCTACTAAATTAGCTCTATTTAAGTCACTATCTTTTAGATTAGCTTCTATTAAGGTAGCTTCTCTTAAGCGAGCTTCAGTTAAATCCGTCTTCTCTAGTTTGGCTTTTTGAAGATCAGCGTATCTTAAAGAAGCTTGTGATAAGCGAGTCCTTCTTAAATCTGCACCTGAGAGATCCGCACTTGAGAGGTCAGCACCTGAAAGGTCAGCACCTGAGAGGTCAGCACCTGAGAGGTCAGCACCTGAAAGGTCTACTCTTGGCAGCTTAACTTTTACTAGATTAGCTTTACTTAAGGATATAATTGGCTTGTTTTTACTACTTGAAGGAGAAAAATTTCTATTATTAATTAGATTTGCCTCTATTAAGAAAAATAATAAAATTCTTTTACTATCTTCATCTAACTGTTCTAACGTATTTATTGTTTTAACACGAGCTAAATTTTGAACTTCTTCATTCTTGCGTAGAGGATTTCCGTCTTGAATTAACAGTTGTTTCATGTAATCTATATATTTTGTAAGTTCTTCCTTTTGATAACGTTTATTTGACTCTTCTTGCTGAAAGTAAATAGTTTGAAAGGCAGCTATAACCGTTAATACTGCAATTAATTGAGGTATAAAATCCCAAAATGTTTTACCCTTAAGTCCACTCCATTTAAAAATAAGAATAAAAGTTGACTTAAGCCTTTGTTGCAATTTCATTGTAATAACTCCATCATTTGCTCTATTTCTATTAAGAAATGAATTTTTATCTCTACACTTTTCATTGAATAACACTCTTGTGTTAGATTGGGAGAACCTAACCGATGAAAGCCCTTTGAGCTTTTTCAGTTTTTCACTAGAAATAAATATTAGTTTTTACTAGAAAATAAAGCTTCAATCCTTGATTGGTTAACAGTTTCATAATCTAGCTTCGACAATTGTTTTCCAATAGGGACACAAGAGGGATAAAATTAAAGTTCTTCCACTAGGTAAAACGATAGGAAAAAAGCAAACTATGTAAATAAAAATGAACTAGATTAAAATTCTCTTCACCCTACCTCCTACTTTTGTTTAACAATAAATATTTACACTGCTACACTTACACAGCTTTTATATTTCAATACATTCTGTCTATAACAGAGCAGTAAATAGCGAAAAATGAAGCAACATAAAACTAGTCATGTATTGTTGCAAGAATAATTATGGCTTTACTGCTAAATTTAGCTACAAGCGTACAAAGCCATATTCCAGATTGATATTAGCAATATCAGTAGATTTACGATAGCAGTTAAGCTTGATAAAATCTGAACTCTTGAACCAATAGTTGTTGCATCCTTGTCCAGTCTTGAATCCAGCACTTAAAATAATTTAAAAATAAAAATATATTTTATCGCCAAAATTGCTTAATTGCTTATCCTTCTTGCCTAGCTTCTGGCTCCAAAACAGTCAACAATTTATCCTCCAACGCAGTCAAATAAACACGATTCAGCTTCCCCAAAGACTCCAAAAACTTCTGCACCGACTCCTCCAGCCCACTCGAATACACCCGATTGATGCGTAGGCGTAGCCCGCCGTAGGCATCGCAAATCACCTGCATCTGCTCACACTCGGCAGGCAAGTAATTGAAGGATTTCAGATGCTGCAAACCAACGGTGTACACACCATCCCAGAGTTTTACAGTGCAGCTGAATTGGCCCACATGGTTAACGATACCCCAACAGCCACCTTTGCCTCTAAGTTCAGGATTCTCTTTAACAAGGATTTGGCACACTTCACCGATTTGGTAGGTATTGGGTACTTTCGTCCTTTCCATTATGCGTTGTACTACCTCTTACTTATAAAGCGCTGAACTTGGACGGATACATCAGGAAAAGCTAGGGGTGAAATAGTACCTGTGGTTAATGTCAGTTCGGTTTTGTATTTCCCATTTTTTAGGTCACGAAATACTTTTAACTGCGGAGTCTTCAGGTTGACAACCCAGTATTCAACAATACCGGCCTCAGCATAAATGTCTTTTTTGTCACCTAAATCTTTGCTCAGGGTGGCTTTGGAAAATTCAATAACCCAAAAGATATCTTCTGGGTAAGGATGGTGTTCTAAGTAGACCTCACCTAAAGGTTTGACAATCGCAACATCGGGAGCAGGTTCGGAATCGTTGGGTAAGGTAATGGGTTTGGCATCGCGGATTTTTACCCGTTCGCCGAGTAGTGTGCGAAGATAATCAGCTGCTTCTGTGTTGTAGTAGGCGTGAGGTTCTCGTTCTGGGGGCATAACAATCAGGTCGCCACGCAATAGTTCAATGGACTGGTCATCAAAGATACCTGCCTCTATTGCTTGGTGATAACGTTTAATTGTCCATTTATAGGTAGTTACGGTCATAACCATTATTTAGCTCAAAGCCAAATCTATCATCAATCCATATTCTTTCTCAATCAAACCTAACAGCTTCTCTTCTACCTTCGTCAAATACGGTCGTTTAAACTCCTCCAACTACTTCAACACAGGACTTGGAGCATTTTCCAAATTTTCGCGGTTCTGCAATCTACTGATGCGACACCGAATAGCCCACCGCAGGCATTCGCTCTTAGAGAAATGCCAGTTATCTACATCTTCTGAAATTCTATTGAGTTTTGTTCATTTTTAGCCAGTTGTAGAGCCTTAACTGAACTCTGTTGAGCGCTGTATCAATTTTGTAGAGCGTTTCTACAGCACTCCTTTGACAACTGGCATAGTACGGTACACTAGAAGCGGAAAGTTTTGCCCTATCCCTCGTACAACTTCTTGAATGTCCCGTTGTGGTGATATCTCCATTGAAACTGCAATCCAAAGACATTGGATGCCAATTTGCCAAAATTGTTTAGGGTGTTATCTCTCTGCCATATTCAGACTCCAGAAGCGTCAATAATTTCTCTTCCACAGCAGTAAGATAAGGCCGATTTACCTTCCCCAATAAGTGCAACAGACTTTTGACTGTCTCCTCCAGAGAATCGGAATACACTCGACTGATGCGATCGCTGATTAACTGCATCTGCTCACATTCCTGGGGCAGGTAGTTGAAGGACTTCAGGTGCTGCAACCCAACGGCGTACTCGCCATCCCACATTCTCACGGTGCAACTAAAGTCATTCACTGCGCTGACAATCGCCCAGCACCCGCCCTATGTAGGCGATCGCTTTGCTCCTCCTGGGTCAACTCTGTTACTTCAACAGCAGTAACCGTAATTGTTGCTGAAGCTGGGTTTGCTTCAAGGTCTTGGTTATCTGGTGGTGTGTCCTCACTAGATGAAGCAGAGGTGCAGAGGTCTATGGCAGGAACCCATAACGCGGGACGGGGGCAGAGGTGCAGAGGGGAAGGAATTTGTACAAGGAATCTCTTCTGTCACCCTACCACCAAAATTAGAGATGCCCAGACGAGTGCGAGTGAGGCGTTAGCAAGATACCTGCTTTCATCAAAGTGTCAATTACCTCTGAGATATAGCTGCCCGTAAACTGTAACTACCAGACTCTCCGGCTTCAAAAGTGTTAGCCAACAGATAATAGACACCATTTTCTGGTAAGGTAACAGTCAATCGAGCGTTAAAATCCTTTGGGTAAATGTCGTCATTCTGTGCTATCAGTCGTTCTTTAGCAGGAAGCAGTAAGTATAAGTGAGAGTCTATTTGCTGACTATCCATCTCAATAGTTATTTGTTGACCTGCTTTACCTTCAAACACATAAGTGTGAAAATAGCTATTATTTGGTAAAGTGCGATCGCCATTTTTCAGACTCGCTTGTAAAGCTTTACCATTCAAGGGTAAATCTGTATCTTCATTATTACTAGGTTGTTGACGCCCACTTGCTAACTGAGCATTACCTTGTTCTACAGCTACTAAAAAAGGCTGAATTAATTCTGTAGGGATTGCCAAACTAATTCCAAAGCATTTTCTGAAGGCTTTTGAGCAACGAATAAAGGATGATTTTTTATTGTATTAATTTCTGTTTTTGTTAGCTTAGGTGGTGCTTGATTTACTACCTGTAACAGTTCTGGTTTCAATCCAGATTTTGTCAGCAAACCGAAAATGCTATTAATTGGGACTCCTAAACCTAACCCTAGTTCTTGTTTTTCACCTATTCCCTTGGGTTCAATACTTGTATTAATGCCAATTACTTGTCCTAGTGCATCTAATACTGCTCCCCCACTCATTCCAGGTTGTGTCAGATTTGTGTAACCCAAGTCATAACCCGCATCAATAAGATTATTTAAATAATCTAAGCTTTCTGCACGAATAGATATTGATACTTTTCTATAACTACGCAACCCTGCTGTCAGTTTTCTTTTTCCTGCTGCTTGTTGAGGAAATCCAGAAAGAAATATCCACGGTTTTTGCCAGGAATAATATAGGTTATATTTAGCAATTGTGGCAACTGCATAAGTTTGATTACTAGTAAATTTAACTACTGCTGCATCTAATCCCTCTGATTTAAATATGTTTGATTGCTGTACTGCATACTGCTTGCCATCTGGGGCAATAATTGCATAATTATCTGGGTTTTTGACTACATGAAGTGCAGTGGCTACATAGTAAGTGTCGCCTTGTTTAGCAATAATTACTCCTGAACCATTTCCATTATTTTGAGAATCAATTCTTACAGTAATCTGTTGAGCAATATTATCAACTTTATCAACGAATGTGTTACCTGCTGGGATTGTTGCTTGTTGCTGATTGCGCCATTCTGGAGGAATAATTGCTAAGTTAGGTGCAACTTTTGCTAAAGTTTGAATGGGAACTGCAAAACTCAGTTGTCGCAATTGCTGAAGTTGTTCCGCACTAGGGCGAGTTCCATCTTGATAAAAATAAGTTTCCTTTAAAATGGCATTGTTTGTTAATCCATTTATCCCGATTAATTCACCTGCTTGATTTAATAAAGCCCCTCCACTCATTCCTTGTCGAATCTCATTGGTATAACCAATTTGATAACCTCCTACTAATGATTTTTCAGATAACAGAGATATTTTGCCATTACTAATGACTATTTCTTTGCTATCATCGGGAAACCCAGCAGCAAATACTTCTTTATTTTCTGATAAATTGGAGTTGTTTGCTAAAGCAATAACTTGGTAGTTTTCTTGAGATTGAAACTGCAATACAGCTAAATCATTACCAGCTAAAGAATCTCCACGACTAATCACTGTAGCTGCATGAGTTTTGCCATCAAATGTTTGTATGCTATTAGTTCCTTTGGTACTAATGACATGGGCGTTGGTTAGGATAGTGTAAGTTTTTCCTTGTTTACTAATTAATACTCCACTTCCGCCTTTATTAGGACTAAAGACTTTAACAGTAATAGATTGAGCTAATTGACGGATTTTTTCTGATGATAAGGTATTATTTGCTAGTACAGAATTTGCTTGATTAGATAGTTGCTGGGATGTTGCAGTGTAGGCGAAAGGAAGTACTAAAGAAGTACTTAAGATTGCGATAATCAACGAATTAAGTTGGTTCATTTTTCAAGTTGGATAAAATTCAGGCGTTGCTTAGGGTAGAAATTATTCTTTGCGTCTCTGGAACGCAAAGGTTAGCGCAGAAGGTACGCAGAGTTTTATAGCGCTTCTTGCTTGAGTCCAATACAGACCTAACCCCCAGCCCCAACTCGTCGCGGGAAGGGGAGCAAGATTCAAAGCCTCTCTCTTTTTAGAAGCTACGGTGTACACGCAAGTCTTGTCGCAGCCATATCTTTATTAATAAATCTCGCACTGCGTTTCTGTCCCGCCTCGGAATTCATTCCGAGTCTTATAGCTGAAGTCCACTTAAGTGGACTGAATAATCAATTTAGTCCACTTAAGTGGACTTCAGCTATTAGCCTTGAACTTTAGTTCAGGGCGGGATGTCGGTAAGTGTGAGAGTCAAAATTGATCTTATTCCTTCTCAACTGGGGCTGTTTGCAGAAACTTCTTGATATCAATTTCGTAGTAAACTGATTGTTGTTTAGAACTATGCTCTACTGGTTTAGTAGCACGTCCTCTAAGAATGTCTTTGAGCTCATTGAGAATATCTAGAGGATCGTCTTGAGGTCGTAGAGTTAACAGTGTGGTATCGCAAGCACCGTCTTCTTGTTTGGCTGTGCAAATTACCGCTTGATTATTCACAGTACCGTTGGCGATATAAGCCAGACTTTGATTGTTGTAAGCAGTCTGGAATCGAGACGATACTTGTTCACACCTCTCTTCTGGAGTAACAGTCCCACTAATAAACCAGGCATATTTCCAACGTATAATTGCAATTTTCCCCCGTTCCGTCCAAGCGTAAGTAGTGGGAAAGCGCAGATTAGTTGCTTGGTCATAACCCGAAGCACAGATAAAACGAACTTCATCAGCTTTGGCTTGACTAATCATAGAAGTAATGCAAACAACAGTCAAAGCACAGCCAGTGAATAGAGAAACGATTGGTTTGAGTTGCATAATTTTTCTCCGTAAATCTAGAAAAATAAGGTTTTTGGAATAATTGCGTATCAGATATTTTCTCAAAACCAGCACAATCTGTACAAATAAAAATCAAACTTGATTCTTGAGATTAATCTTAAAATCAAATTTACACACAACTGTATATTTGATAAAAAGTTCATTTATCTCAGTTGCACACATATTGAGGTGAAGTTTTCTTCACCATTGTTCAGTTTCTAACTGAGACTTGCTAAAGTCAATATGAAATTTCTTCATGCTTACTACTTGCCTTGTTGTCATCCACATTATTTTTTATTTGGAGAAATATAACTGTTACTAAAACAATCTAATCTTGATGAGTGGCACAAAGTCAAGTACCCCAAAAATTCCTGATTTATTTGATGGATAACTTATTAGTGAAAACTACGTTTCTCGAATTTATCTATTCGTTAATTTGGGGTAAAGGCAAAATAATGGTATCATTTTTAGCAAAATCTAGGCTGTGTTAAATAAGTCAGCATGATAAAACCAAGGGTTTCTAACCCACCTTCGTGGGTTTTGTCTGTATAGCCAAGCNCCGTGCGGGAACAGGGGGTTTCCTCCATGAGCACTTATTAGACATCTCCGAAAAAGATTTAGAAACCTTAAAGTCAGGCGCAGACCTAACCCCCCTACCCCCTTCCCTTGCAGGGAAGCACAGGGTGGATTAATTGTCGGGAGAGAAAAAGTTTTCTCACTCGACCATTGGACTCACAGGCATTGGGCAAAAGGAGTCGGAGTGGTCAAATAGCGCATCAAAAATCATTTGAAGTTGGTTAGCCATCAGCCTTAACGCTTCGGGAAGAGTCCGACAATTTAACTGACGAGCCAGGGAAACTAAAAACTGTCTGACCATCGCCCAATTAGCTGGTGAAAAACCGCCAGTATGAATACAGTTATCTTCATTTAAAGTTACATCCTTGACCCAATGAAGTTGATTTTCAATTGACCAATGACCACGAATAATCTCCGCGAATTCTGAAGCTGAATAATTTCAGCTACTTAAATAAAAGTGTTGTTCATGATAGTCAACAATCTGGCGACGACAATTCTATCCTTGAGGTCGAGTTCCATATCTGTTAACCTCAATTAAACTTTTAGCGCCAACCCAATCAGGTAGTGACTCAAATGGAATTGGATAGACTTTGACTTGACGAGTAGTCTTTCGTCCATGTAAATTTTCATCATGGTAATTGGTATCGATAGCGATTGAGGATTCAGCTAGCTCAGTAGCTACTTTCAGGAGATTTGGCTGGTTTCTTTTAATAGTAATAATGTAGTCATTTTCTCCCTCGATAATCAGCTCAACAGTTTTTTTTGGCAATGTAGTGCATCGGCTGTAATCACGATATGATGCCCATAAAGCTTTTTAATTAGCTCTTCTACCACACTAATCTCACTGTTTTTGTTATTTTCCATAGCTTGATGTCTGATTACCCATCCTTGCTGATGACTATAAACTGAAACTGAAACGATACTCACAAAGTTTTGATAGGATTGATTTCCCCCGGTTACAGTACTTTTAATACATTTCCCATCGATGGCAAATAATTCTTTGAAATTAATTGGCAAACTCTTTTCTGCCCAGACGTTAAACAGTTCAGCTAATATCTGAAAATCAATTGACATCATAATATTTCTGAATGTTGATGCTGACGGAAATTGAATATCTGGAGATAAATCTAATAATTTGATTAGAGATAATCGATGATTTTTTGTGAACTCAGCTAAAGGTTTATACCCCCAATATCCTGTACAACTACCTAACAAAACTATAGTTAGTATTATCCAAAGTCTATGTCTAATACCTCTAGCATGTCGATAATCGGGAACCCCTTGGATTGCTTCGATTAAATTCATTCCTAACTTTCCTCTGGGAGAACCGTGTTTTTCTTAAGGAATCATCCTTCTATGTTATATTTTCTCTCTCGACAATTAATCCACCCTGCCCTTCCCTTGCAGGGAAGGGGGAATTAAAGCCTCTCTCCGCTTCGGGGAGAGGTTTGGAGAGGGGTCATGCAATTAATTAATTTTCGGAGATGTCTATTAAATGGCTTTATATAAATTCTTGGGGGTTGCCCGAATTCAATAAACGACTGCCCGAATTCAAGGGAGCATCCCAATTTTGCAAATCTACCAAGGTAATCAGCAATTTTTGTAGGGTGGGCACTGCTTAACGTTCACTCAAACCCTTCTTTTTACGTTGTGGGCAGTGCCCACCTGGAGGTTATTGAGAATTGTGCAAGATATAGGCTCCTTATTCCCTACTCCCCACTCCCCGCCCACGTAGATAATTTCAAAAATAAAATATGATTTTTATAGAAAAATGCTGATAAATCAAGAAAACTTTGAAAAAATATATCAGGATGAATTGACTCCTAAACAAAAGAAAGTATTGCCCTTATTTTTAGCTGGACAAACAGATGAACAGATAGCAAAAGAACTTGGCGCTACCCATCGTTCCACAGCTAGCCATCAACTCAGAAATATATCTACTAAATTTGGTTTTCCCCCTGAGACAGAACCAGATTATCGTTGTAATTTAATTGAGATGTTTGCTAAATATAAACCGGAGTTAGTTAGTGCAAAAGTTTTAGAAAAATGTGGGTATATCATCCAGAATATCCGCTTTCCAGATGGGCCGGAACCACTAAATTCTGCTTTTTATCAAGAACGTTCCCCTATTGAATCTCGTTGTTATACTGCTATTAAAGAACCAGGCGGACTAATTCGGATTAAAGCACCTAAGCAGATGGGTAAAACTTCCCTGTTGAAGAGAATTATCGCTGAAGCTAAGAAAAGTAGTTATAATATCGTTTATTTGAATTTTAGCTTAATAGAAAAAAATAAATTTACTAACGCTAATGATTTTCTTCGTAGTTTTTATGCTTATGTGATTAATCAACTACCTTCAGCGCCTTCACTATCTGTATGGGATAAAGATACTCCCAGTATGGTGAACTGCACTTTAACATTTTACAGATTGCTAAAACAATTAGATGGGGTTTTAGTTTTAGCTTTAGATGAAGTAGATAAATTATTTGAATATCCAGAAATTTATGAGAACTTTTTTCCAATGTTGCGTAATTGGAATGAAAATGCTAATGAGTCAGAAACATGGGAAAAATTGCGACTAGTAGTAGCACATTCTACGGAAGATTATGGACGTTTAGATATTAATCAATCTCCTTTTAATATCGGATTACCAATTAAATTAGAAGAATTTACTGAAGAACAGGTGAAGAGTTTAGCTATCCGACATGGATTAGATAGTAAAAATATTCTTCCTATTATGTCTTTAGTGGGGGGACATCCTTATTTGGTGCGGTTAGCACTTTATTATTTGGTATGTCAGGATGTAACTATTGAGGGATTGCTTAAAGAGGCTACTAGAGATACAGGGATTTATACTGAACACTTACGCCGACATTTAGAGACTCTCCAAGAAAATCAAGAGTTAGGAAGGGTCTTTCAAGAGATAGTGAGTAATACTCAAGGGATTAAAGTAGAGCGCAAAAATCGACAACTTTATCAATTAGATAGTATGGGAGTGATTAAATTTAGCAATAATTTTGTGATGTCACGCTGTAGATTGTATTATGAATATTTTGGCGTAGGCGTAGCCCGCCGCAGGCATTGCTTGTAATTCAATCTAGGTTTCTGAGTCGTAAAAAATTAAACGAACCACCAAGAAGCTAAGGGCGCAGAGGTTAAATGGAATTTAATAACTATTATAAAGTTGGTGGTAGTTTAAATGCTAATCATCGCACCTATGTCGTCCGCAAAGCAGATATACAAATATTTGAACTGCTGAAAGCTGGAGAATATTGTTTTGTATTTAACTCGCGTCAAATGGGTAAATCTAGTTTGCGAGTTCAGACAATCAAAAAACTTAGAGCAGTAGGAATAAAATGTGCTTCTATTGATTTAACTATCCTTGGTAGCCATACCAGCCCCGAAAAATGGTATAAAGGATTTGCTAATCAGTTATTATCTAGTTTTGAAATAGATGATATAGATTTTAATAGCTGGTGGTTACAGCATGACTATTGGACGGAGATACAGAGATTAAACTTACTTTTAGAGTCATTACTGCTAGAGAAATTTAGCTCTAAAATTATCATTTTTATCGATGAAATTGATAGCCTAATCAAAAGTAAATTTAAAGATGATTTTTTTGCTTTAATTCGCGCTTGTTATAATCTCCGCGCTGAATCTTCAAAATATGAGCGTCTAACTTTTTGTTTGCTTGGGGTAGCTACACCAGGAGATTTGATTCAAGAAAGAGAACGCACGCCGTTTAATATTGGTAGTTCAATAGAATTAACTGGGTTTAGCTTTGCAGAAGCGAAAGATGCGTTAATTCCGGGATTAGCGGATAAAGTAGAGCAGCCAGAAGCGATGTTACAAGATGTCTTAGATTGGACTGCTGGGCAACCATTTTTGACTCAAAAATTATGCAGTTTAATTGTGCAAGAAGCAGAAAATAGCTATAGGAGTGTTAATGAATTAGTTGATAATTATATCATCCAAAATTGGGAAACTCAAGATGAACCAGAGCATTTAAGAACAATCCGCGATCGCTTACTACGAAATGAAAAAAAAGCTAGCAGATTACTAGGATTATATCAGCAAGTATTGCACTCAAGTCAAGGAGTTATTATAGATGGCAGTCAAGAGCAAACAGAATTAAGATTATCAGGTTTAGTAGTTAAACAAGACGGTTATTTAAAAGTATATAATTTTATCTATAAAACAGTCTTTAATCAGCAATGGCTCAGGCAAGAATTAGATAAACTCCGCCCTTATAGTGAAGCAATTAATAACTGGTTTAATTCTCACAAAGAGCAATCTTGGCTATTGCGAGGAAAAGCCTTAGATGAGGCGTTAGTCTGGGCGGTTGGCAAAAGTTTAAGTAATTTAGATTATGAATTTTTGCAAGAAAGCCAAAAAGTTGCTACAGAATTACAAATTGAGGTCAATCAGAAATTAGCATCAGCTAGTCAAAAATTAACCAAAGCTAATCAAACCGTCAAACAAAAGTTAGCTGATGCAAATAAAAAAGCAAAATACATAGTTGGGATTGGGGGAAGTATAGCAATTATCCTCATACTACTAAGTGTGATTGTCGGACAAAATCAACTGCAAACAGCCAAGGAAGCTACAAAACTTACACAAGTTGGTTATAATGCTGCACAACAATTTCAATCTAAACAACTTGAAGCTTTACTTTTAGCTATGAAGGCTGGACAAGATTTAAAATATCTTGTGAAAAATCAGTCTGATTTGAGAGAATATCAAACAATCACTCCCTTGTCTGCTTTACTAAATATCCTTGTCAATATTCATGAATATAATCAATTTGATACTGGTCAAACAATACTCAATAATCTAACTTTTAGTCCTGATGGCAAAATTATTGCTTCTGCTAGTGATGATGGTACTATTAAATTATGGAATCATAATGGAACTGCGATCACTACCCTTATTGGGCATAAAAATAAGCTAAGAAGTATTAGTTTTAGCGAGGATAGCAAAATTATTGCTTCTGCTAGCCAAGACGGAACTATTAAACTCTGGCAGCGAAATGGTACTCTCATTAAAACCCTCTCTGGACATCAAAGTTGGGTAATTAGTGCTACATTTAGTGCCGATAACACTATTGCCTCTGCTAGCAAAGATGGCACTGTAAAACTCTGGAATTCAGATGGTACTCTGATTAAAACTATACCACTCAAAAGTAATACAATTACTAGTGCTACCATCAGCCCTAATGGTAAAATTATTGCCGTTGGTCATGAAGAAGGAAATATTGAACTATGGAAAAGTGATGGAACTTTAATTAGAAAAATTGAGGGACATAAAGGTTGGGTGACAAGTATTAGCTTTAGTCCTGATGGAGAAAATATTGCTTCTGGTGGTGATGATGGAACTATTAAACTTTGGAAAGCTGATGGTACTTCAAGTACAACTATCCAGGGGCATACAGCTAGGATAAATACTGTCAGTTTCAGCCATAATGGTAAAATAATCGCTTCTGGTAGTAGTGACCAAACTGTAAAAATTTGGCAACTAGATGGTACTCGAATTAATACCTTAGTTGGACATGGCGATTCAGTCGCTAGCGTGAGTTGGAGTCAAGATGACAAAATTATTGCTTCTGGTAGTGAAGACGGAATTGTGAAACTCTGGAAGCTGAACGCAGATATGATGACTAAATTAACTGGGCATAAACGCGGGATAACCAGCCTAAATTTTAGCCGTGATGGTAAAATAATTGCTTCTGGCGGTGGCGATGGTACTGTGAAACTATGGCAGCGAAATGGAACTTTAATTGTTAATCTTACAGAACATCAAGGTAGGATAAATAGTATCAGTTTCAGCCCTAATAATAGAACTATTGCTATTGGTACCGATCAACTAATTGCTAAAATTTTCCAGCTTGATGGTACTCTCATTCATCCTCTGACTGAATACAAAGGGGTAACAAGTGTTAGTTTCAGTCCTCATCAACAAATAATTGCTTTTGGTACTGACCAAGGATCTATTAAACTTTTAAAATCAGATGGAACTTTAATTAAAACCTTCGGCGAACATAAAAATTGGGTAACAAGTGTCAGTTTTAGCCACGATGGTAAAATTGTTGCTTCTGGTGGCGATGGCGAGGATGGAACTATCAAACTTTGGCGCTTAGATGGAACTTTAATTACTACTCTGATTGGACATAGAAAGGGTATTAATAGTATCAGTTTTAGTCCTGACGACAAAATTATAGCTTCTGGAAGTACAGACCAAACTATCAAACTTTGGCAGCTAGATGGGACTTTAATTACTACCATGACTGGACATAGTGATTCTGTAAATAGCGTCGGGTTCAGTCCCGATGGAGAAATTATAGCTTCAGGAAGTAGAGACAAAACTATCAAACTTTGGAAAAGAGATGGAATTCCTATCACTACCCTAAATGGACATAGTGACTCAGTAACCAGCGTCAGTTTTAGTCCTGATAATAAGATTATTGCCTCTGCTAGTAAGGATGGTAAGCTAATTTTATGGAGTTTGCAGTTAGATGATGCACTAGCACGAGGATGTCAATGGCTCCAAGACTATTTTCTCACTCATCCAAAAGATCCCAATGGGTTGCGTTTTTGTAGCAATCGCATTGCTCGCCACTCTACGTAACTAGATTATACTTTATACTCTTGTTCGAGAATATATCAAATTCCAGCTAGGAAAAGTTACACCAAAGCCGCGATCGCACTCTTCCTCAGTAATCAGTAGAACTACCCTAAGCTTCATTCCTCAGTGAACATTTTTCTTCTATAAAACTCAATAGTCTTTCCTCAAACTCATTCAAATACGGGCGTTTCAACTCGCCCAGGTGCTTCAGCACAGCACGAGCAGCTTCTTCTAAATTCTCGTTTTCCCGTAACCTATGAATGCGATCGCTCAAGGACTGCATCTCCTTACACTCCTGGGGCAGGTAGTTAAATGATTTCAGATGCTTCACCCCTATGGTGTACTCGCCATCCCAGACTCTCACGGTGCAACTAAAATCATTCACTCTTGCGACTATCCCCCAGCAGCCACCCTTACCCCTGAGTTCGGGGTTGTCCTTAACTAAGATTTGGCAGACTTCGCCGATTTGGTAGGTATTGGGTACTTGGGTACGCTCCATTATGCGCTGCACAACATCTTTCACAATCCTACCAGTTGGCACTTTCCCACCAGCAACTTGCACTGCCTGCTGCCATGCAGTGCGCTGGACTTCTGGCTCTAGGGCAACCAAGGGGCGTACTTGACGTTCGTTTGTCGGCAGTATTTGTAAACCACTTGTTGATATTTCGACATTTTGTAAACCAATGGTTGACATTTGTGGAGGTTGTAAACCATCTGTGGTTATTTCCGCATTCTGTAAACCAATGGTTGACAAATTCTCCATAACTGTCGCCGCAGCAATTTTATAGGTTGCTGCCATTCGTGTATAACCAAACCGTGAACGGCAATACTCCTCAAAGGTTTTGTGCGTGGAACGATATAATCTGCGATCGCGGAGTTCCATCAAAGCCTTCCCCGCTTCAAAAAACGCCCGCTCCACTTTCCTCTCCAGGTGCAGGCGATCGCTAATTTCCTGCTCGGTTAGTTCTGGAACTTCAACAGCAGTAACGTTAATTGTTGCTGTAGCTGGGTTTTCTTCAACAGAGATATTCTCAAAGTCTTGGTCATCTGGTGGTTTGCTCTCACTGGTTGAAGCAAAGGTAATCTTTTTGCGCTTCGGTGGTGATTTGTTCATCAGTCCACCTCTGGCTGAACAGTGGGTGAACGAATATCAAGTTGTGCCATGATAAGGATGTAACTATATTAAAATTTATTCCCCAAACCTTTTGCTGAGGTTGGGGTTTTTTGTTTGCTTGTTACATATAGTAGATTTGCATCAGCAATCACTCTTGAGTAAAGTTGCTTGATTTGTAATTTCTAATCTCTCGTTTTCCATGCAGGGATCACTACTCGTCTTAATTGCTTTATGCATACCAATACCTTAGCCAAAATAAGAGGATGAGGAGAGAGGGCCGATGTAGTAGAGTTATTGTCTCTCACAACGACAACTCAAAAACTACAATCAGCCCATGTCCGATATCTTATCACTGCTACAATGCTTGCTACCGCAGATAAACGCTACGACGATGCGGCAATTGAACCAGATAATCCTGGCTATGTTAGCGATGAGCGGACGAGTCACGATGTTGGGAATTTCCCGTTGGGCAGGCATTGGTGGTAGTTATCGGACGATGTTGCGGTTTTTTCATACAGTAATACCTTGGGCTACATTGTTTTGGCTATTTTTCCGCAAGCATTTGTTCCGTGCGAATGAGGTATATTTGCTTGCAGGAGATGAAGTTGTAGTCAGTAAATCGGGTAAAAAGACTTATGGATTAGATAGATTCTTTTCTAGCCTAGCCAATAAACCGATATCAGGATTATCTTTCTTTGTATTATCATTAGTGAGTGTTGAACAGAGGCACTCGTTTCCGATTCAGATAGAACAGGTAATAAAGAAAGATACTCAAACAAAAAGTACCTCGACAATCGAAAAACCAAACAAAAAAGAAAAGCGTGGGCGTGGACGACCAAAAGGAAGTAAAAACAAAAATAAAAAGGAAGTGATATTAACATCTGAATTAATACTAATTCAGAAAATGATTGGTTCACTATTCAAGTTATTAGCTAACTCTATTTCCCTCACCTACTTGGTAGTAGATGGTCATTTTGGTAACAACAATGCTTTGCAGATGGCACGTCTTGTCAACTTGCAGATAATTTCCAAATTGCGCCATGATTCAGCATTATACTTCCCTTATGAAAATCCTGACTCCAGTAAGCGCTCTCGTCGTAAATACGGTGATAAGCTAGACTATCGTAATATACCTGACAAATACTTATGTAAAAGTGCTATTGAGGATGATATTCAAACTGATATTTATCAAGCCACTCTTATTCACAAAGAATTTGCCCAAGCTCTCAATGTAGTGATTTTGGTCAAAACCAATCTTAAAACTAATGCTTGCAGCCATGTAATTATTTTTTCTAGCGACCTAACTCTGTCATTTGAAAAAATTATCGACTATTACAAACTCCGTTTCCAAATCGAGTTTAATTTTAGGGATGCCAAGCAGTTTTGGGGATTGGAAGATTTTATGAACCTGAGCCAAACTGCCGTGACTAATGCTTCTAATTTAGCATTTTTTATGGTCAATTTATCCCACCATCTTCTCGCTGATTTCCAGCAACTCAATCCCGGTTCTGGCATTATTGACCTTAAGGCTTACCATCGTGGTTTTCGATATGTTCGTGAAATGTTAAAAATGCTTCCCGAAATCCCTGAGCCTATTTTATTAACCCAGATTTTTGCCAAGCTTACTTCTTTAGGACGTATTCATCCCGTTTCCACTGGCGTTGAACCCTCGTAAATTGGCAGAGGTATTGGCATACAGCAAATATTATTAACTTATTATTCACACATTGTGTATACTTGTTGCAACAAGTTCGGTCGGACTTGTTGCATTCATAAAATTAAACCCGTCAGATGTCTGACGGGTTTTCTGGTACAGGCAAAGATTTTATCGCCTGCGCTATTGTTTCATGCATTTGCCTGAGAGAGCTATTCTCTTCTCTCAGGCTGCTGATTTTTTTGTTACTTCATCTTCCAAGAAAGCAACTTTCTTTTTGAGGTTTTCTACTTCTGCATAAACCTGGCCTATATCAGGCAATAACCGTGCTTCTTGAGCAAGGTAATCATTTATCCAACTTATAAGTACTTCTGAAGCATTCTTGCCCTCACTCTCAACTCTTTGCATAAATGCATTCTTTGTCTCCTTGTCTATTCTGACGACCAATCGATCATCCTTTGATAACTCTTGCTTGCTCATATAAGGCGCTTGAATCAGTTCTAGCTTATTCTGTCTGATCTTTAGTGATTTTGGTACAACATTGTTGACACACGTTTTACCATGTTATACCATTGTGATAACACCAAATACAAAAAGCGCTCGCCCACAGCCTGGAAAACTTTGGGAGCGATCGCCTTTTGTTCCAATTAAGGAAACCTTATCATGACATATCCGAAATACACACAGCAAGCCCTTTGCCACTATAACCTACCCCGACTCAAAAGAATCGCCGCCGAACGTGGCATAACACCCACCGGGGACAAAAGAGCAGCTGACACCTGGGTAAACGCAATCATCGCTCACCAATCCACCAAGCTTCATAAAGTCACGGACAACCAAGCCCTTGCCCAAGGCGAACTCGACCACTTCATCGCAACCCAAGCCCAAGCCGTAGCTCCCGAACCCCTCACAATAGTCGAAATCTCGTTTGACCATCACGAATATTACGCTGATGACAAACTGATAGCCAGCATCAGCCATGACGACAACCACTTAACGCAACGCTGGGTAGTCATGGTCAACGATAAAGAAGTATTTCGTGCCAACACTTTAATGCGTTGCGATCGCTTCATCTGCACTCACTACAAAGACGGTTCATTACCTGTGCAGGAACAACTTGCAACACCATGCACTACTGGTAACGAAGTCATGGCGCAGATTTTCAACGAATGCGAAAAATACGGCTTTGAAATCCTCGACGATGGGATTTGCCACAACGACGTGAAACTGGGCGAGGTTGGCTGTACTGACGGCGGCTGGTGGGTAATGCGTACTGGGGAACGGCAGCAAATGCCGTGTGACTCGGCAATGGATGCTGTGGGGTGGCTGTCGATAGTGGACACACTACCCCATGCAGAAGCGGTTGACTGCGAAGAATTGCTAGACCGACCGTTTGTAATGCTGGTCCCTGATAAATGGCAACGGTTACGGGTGTATGAGCCAGTTGCAGCAAGCCGTGAGTTAGTAACAGCATGATTATTTTCATTCCAGGCGATCGCAGTTGTCAAGCAAAACAAAGTTGAAAATTTCTCACAGTTGATACCAAAAGCCTTGGCTTCCTTTCCACAAATTAGTTTCTGCGTGGGGAAATTTTGCAAAATCTTTATTGTTAGGAGATTGATATTCCTGATGGTGTACAGGTAAACTCGCTGGTTGGGAAGCTGAGGGTGCTAGCAGATGAAGTACTGTCAGATGAAGTCCAGCCCACAAGAACTTGGCAAGACCAGCTTGGACGAAAATTTGACGCAAATAGTTACGCTCAAGAGTAGCCATTTCGTCTTGGAGGGTAACAGCTTGGCAGGGGATTTGCCAACTAGTGAGAGCCATACAGATCCCTGGAGGAAGAGTTTCCGCTGTAGCGGTAGGAAATTGATGCGTCAAGATAAATGGAGAACCTATAGCCGCAGCTAGGGCAACTGTATCCCGAAAAGCTGAGGTTAGCACTTCACTGCTATCAAATCCCTTTGACGCTTGAGCTTCCAGAGAGTGTGCTAGGGATTCATAGTACCAGATGATTTCTGTTCCCATTTCCCTTGGCAGAAAAGACTCTTCAGGTCGCTCTCCGATGCGGAAGAGTTTTAAATCTGTCAAAGTAGTTTGTTTATCCATTTGTTCCCACTGCTGCAATGCTTCAAGCATGTCCTGTAGAATATATGGCTGTCCGTTGAGAGGGCTAGAACAAGTAGCCATTGGCAGGAGCAACAACTCCGGGTGGTCTAAGTAAAAGCGAGTATTGTTAATAATATTCCAGAACTCACGCCCTAACCAAATATCCATCACTGTTCCTAGCTGCTTGACTAAGAGGAGGCCATACCGAGATAAAGCTAAGGTGGGATCTAAAACACAAGCATAGCGCTGCTGGCTAAATTTGACAGAAAAGTTAGCTGATGAAGCAATCATCATCTTTCCTCCCCAAGAAAGACAAGTTATAAAGTTGTTTGCTGTTCTTAAGAATAACCCTCGAAAAAAATGCCCTCGTATCAGTTATATTGGGCGGCTGCAACTATGTTGCTGACGCTTTAGCCTCTTTGAGACAATGGGTAGACGGGGCATTTTTTGGACTAGTAGTCTGCCAAGGAAACAATGCAAAGGTGGTTAGCAGAGAGGCAGAGGGGAAAGAACTTGTATAAGCCTCTCCTCTGCTCCCCTGCTCCCCTGCTCCCCTGCTCCTCTGCTCCTCTGCCGACCTCCACCCAGCAATTTTGGGTTGGCGAACTACTAGGAACGTCCTCAGAGCCAAGGTTAAAGACAATAAAGGAAATATAATGAATTTCTCATTCTTGAACTCAATTCGATAGTCACACATTTGTGTGTCACTCATTTGTGCTACCAAAAATAAGTTCTGCAAGAATATGTGACTAGCAAATATCTGACTATAGTTGGTAGGCTCCCTGGATATAGTAACCGAGTAATTAGTAATTCGTAGTTCGTAGTTAGCGCTCTTAGTGATGACGAATTATCTAATTGCGAATTGGAGCAAAGCGATATGACTATGTACCTGACACACTAAGCCGGATCAAACAGGTCAGCCAAAACATTGTGCTGGGAGAGCAAACCGATGAATATTTATGCTAATGGCAATGGCAGAGGTAAGACTGCAATGGAGTTCGAGGCAAATTCCTACTCTGAGTTGGAATTAGATTATTTCAAGGAAAATCCCAAAACAGCTTCTGCCTTTAAGTCCAAACGCAAGGATGAAAGGGAATTTAACCTTAAGCAGACTTTGCAAAGCATTAGTAAAGTAGCTAGTCGAATTGCACCCCTTGCCCAATATTTGGCTCCTATAACTGCCAACATGATTGTGAATGCTGTGCCAGGAGCAAAGAGGAACTTCAATCCCTTGACTGCTCAACTCCTGTACCCCTTGCTCCAAAAAGGCGATCGCGATAGCAGGCGTAAGGAAGCAGAATTTTTTGGCACGCAAGCGGCAGACGTAGAAGTGGCGAATACAGGAATCGCTCACGAGGCTGCCTTAACAGAAGTGCTAGCAGCAGAAGCCAGTCATACAGAAAGCGAAAGTGAAGCGGCTGCCTTAATTGGTACGGCGCTCCCGATCGCTTTCAGGGTGATGGATGGGCGACAACTGCTCCGTCCTGTCTTGCCCATGCTGTTAGTAGCCACTGCCCGCCTCGTCCGCTTTCTGCACCGCCACAGCCGTGATAGTCGCCGCTTGCTCCGGCTTGTACCTACCATCCTCCGCCGGACGGTTGCCAGCCTCCTAGCTGCTAGGCGTTGGGGTTGTCCGATGACATCAGCGTTAGTTGGCTGCGTTGTGGCTGCCCAGACAAAACGGGTTTTAGGCAATTCCCAATTAGTTTACCAATCTATTACCCGCAATGCCCTGATTCGGATTTCAACCGTCGCTGCTGCCCCCAGGAACCCATTGGGCTATCGGAGAAGTTTTCAGAGGGACTTTTCTTAGCTTTCTTCTGAAGACAAGTGATAAGTGTTTTACTCAATTCACATGGAGAACTTGAACCATGACACTTTTTGAAGCACCATCTGCCCACGAGGCAACCAATTACAGCCATCCTTATTCCAACCCAGAATTTGAAAATGAGTGGGAAACTAGCTACGAGGCAACCAATTACAGCCATCCCTATTCCAACCCAGAATTTGAGGATGAGTGGGAAAATAATCCAGAATCCCACTATAGCCATCCTTATTCCAACCCAGAATTTGAGGATGAGTGGGAAAATAATCCAGAATCCCACTATAGCCATCCCTATTCCAACCCAGAATTTGAAAATGAGTGGGAAACTAGCCATGAGGCAACCCATTACAGCCATCCCTATTCCAACCCAGAATTTGAGGATGAGGGAGAATATTTTTGGGGTGGAATCAAGAAATTTGCTACGAAAGCATGGAAAGTTGCAGCTCCCCTTGCCAAGAAATTAGCTCCTAAGCTAGCAGGCACTTTGGTCGGGATGATACCAGGTGTAGGAGCCGTTGCTGGTCCGCTTGCAGCCAAACTCGCTGGTGCCTTAATTAAAGAAGGCGAAATGGAAGCTGTGCAAATGGAAGCCGAATTTTTTGGCACTAATGAAGCAGAAGCAGAAGTTGCCAATACAGAAACTGCCCATGAGGCTGCACTGACCGAGTTTCTGGCTGCCCAGGCAGCAGAAGCGACCACCGAAGCAGAAGCAGAAGCAGCGATCGCCGCTTCTCTACCCATCAGTATCTCCATTACGGGCGGACGGCGGGCATTAAGACCCGTGATGCCAGTCCTAGCCCAGGCTACTGGACGACTAACACGCTTATTACGCCAACAAGGGCCAGCTGGAAAACAACTGCTGCGAACCATCCCCACAATTCAACGCCAAACAGCTGCCACTCTCAAAGCTGTAGCTCGTTCCGGTCAGCCAATCAACAGTGCAATGGCACTCAAAGCAATGGCAAATGCCACCAATCGCGTATTAAGCAATCCCCAACGCGTGCAAAAGGCGATCGTCCGCAATGCTGTTTTACGCCAGCGCACCGCACCCCCAAGCCCCCGCAGAACTGGGGCTGGTCAATGCCCTACTTGCGCTGGTTCCATCGCTCGCTGAAATTCTCTTGCAGAGGAAGGCTCTAACTATGACAACCCCACCTGTCTCCACTGTCAAGCAACCCCCAGAAGGAGCCACCTCTGTTGAGAAGAGTGGAATGAAGGGGTCGGCAACTCCAAGTGAACAGCGCCTTTTGGACAACTGGCTGAATATCCAAGCCATCAACCTGATGCGCCATGCCAAATCCCTCCGCCCCTTTACCAAGGATGAATTTGGCACAGGGCCAGTGTCTCCCAGTGAGGCACATATTGAAGCAGTTAACCGCTTTATTGACAAATTCCGTAGCAAAGTAGTGGAAAGGGCGCGTTGGGTGGAAGCTGCTGCTAATGCTGCTCGCCAGGAACCTACCACAGAACGGTTGCAGGTGCTGTTAGAACGCAAGCAAGTTGTGGGCGATCGCGTTCTTTATGTCGAAGGGATTTGGGACTTTTATTTCGATCTATTCGTTCAACGCTTGTCTAGCTTTGGTGAACGGTTGCGTTCCATAGATAGAATTGCTGCAAACTGTTACGAAGACCTTTATGTGGGTTTGGGAACAGCTCAACCCACTCCCAATCTGCTGCCTTTTAGCTACGCCGATAGTGGCTTCAGTCCGATGACATTCCGGCGGGGAGTTCCGATGCGACGGCTACGCCATAACCCCAACCTCTTTCCATTGATTGTGCTGCCGCAACATCGCTTAGATAATGTTTGGGCATTGTCCAGTGTGCTGCATGAAGTATCTCATAACCTGCAAGCCGATTTGGGATTATGGGAAGAAATTCCCGCCCGTATTTACCAACGGCTGACTACTGAAGGGAGATTTTCCCCAGAAATTGCCAGGGTTTGGGCGAACTGGCATAAAGAAACGATGGCAGATATGTTTGCCTTAGTTTTAGGGGGACCTGCGGCAGTAGAATCGCTGATGGATGTGGTGGGGCGATCGCACAAGAGTACAGTCCGGTTTAGTGCTTTTTCTGTACATCCTACCCCTTATCTACGGGTTTTAATTAACTTGATTCTGCTGCGGCGGTTGGGATTTGACAAAATGGCAGGCGATTTAACCAGGGTTTGGCAACGCCTTTATCCCCGCCTCACCCCACAAGATATTCCCCCGGCTTTTATGAAAAGCTTCTATCCGGCAGCGGAAATGGTCGTAGATACAATGGTATTCCAGCCCTATCGCCAGTTTGCCAATAAATCCTTAGCCCAAGTGGTTAAGTTTGGTATCCCAGAAATGGAGATGATTAAGTTAGCCGGACAGCGTTTAGCCGCAGGGCAAGATGTAGGCACAATTCCCCTGAGATTTACCATTAGTGCAGCGAGATTTGCGTTGGATAAACAGTTAGCTAGTCCACAAATAATTACTGATAATTTTTACCGCATTTTAGGCAGGAGGTAGAGTTATGGCTGAATTAACGGCAAAAGATAAAAACAATTATGAAGACTTGAAAAAGGTTTTTTCAAAGCACAATACAACAAAAGATGAAAATGAGGTTCTCAAACACAGCCTCAATGTTTTAAACATTGACACAAACCCAAATAATACGGACGAATTGCGCCAAAAAATTGAGGAATTAGAGTTTTATTTGAAAATACTCAAACGTTTGGGAGAAGAGCTATTTAAAGTAGATGCTACCAAGCTTTCATCTAATCCTAAAAATAAAGAAGAAAAGGAAAAGTTAGAACAAGACTTTCTTAATTTGCTGACAGAACTAAAATATTCTTTCAAAGTGGTTGCAGAAAAACCCCTAGATTCGACAGGGGAAATAGAAGAATTATGTTCTAATAGTGTAATTCTTGGTTTTTTGCAAGACACAGACATCGTTGTTAAGCAAAATACACAAGCTTTACTAGAAAACCGTATTCCCAATTTAAGTGAGGAACAAATTAATAATTTAACCAGTGCTTGGGGAACGGCTATTAATGAATTTGTTGAAGATGCGAGACAATCTGGTGGCAAATTAGAACCTGCAAACCCTGAAGAACCAGGTACACAGAAAACTCTTGCAAATTTCTTTTGCCTTCATAACGAATTGGAACTTATCTACAGTAGATTGGCGGATACAGAGACGCTTGGAAGACTTTCTTAAAACATTATTTCTCAGAATAATTTGATTGTCTCCACAGATTTATCTATGTTTTTACATCTAATTATTTTCACCTATCTAACAGGAAGGATTGCAGATTTATGGCGATAGATGATCTATCTTTAAGTAAAATATACGCTCAACAGTCTAAAGCGTTGCGGACTGGATTGATGGCGCAACTTTATGGCATTAGCCCATTTTATGCACCTGGAAATGACTCAGGAAATCGAGGAAATTTGTTAATTAGTGATTTTTTAGGTGCTTTCAAACGCTATGCCGGGAATCAACAAACTGCCTATGATAGCGGTTCGATACAATCTAGTAGCACTAATACTTCTAATCAGTGGGAGCGAGTTGTTGATCGCGCCATCAATCGGGCTCTAGGCAAGTCTCCAGGACAAGGCGGAAATAATTTTGTCAATGCTCTCAATGCAGCTTTTCCTCAAAATGGCTATGGTCAAGCGGCTATAATTGTTATTGCTAACAATACCAATAATTTAGGCAGTAATGAATTATTAACCGAAGTTTCCACAGAGCAAGCAATTCTCTATCGTCAAGTTAATACTAATATGGCAGATGCCTTGAAGGTATTAGCAGAAATTCAATACTTTTCTCCTAAAGTCGATAAAGAGAGTGTTGAAGCTTTAAGAGAATTAATCAGGGGACGAATTCTGTTTCTGGTGGAAGAATTTCGTCGGGCTGACGAACCGCGAGCAAATTTAGTTAAATTCTATCTCTACTCCCTTGATGAATATACAACGGAGTTTGGCAGAAAAGCATCTCTGAATAATCCCAACTTGGGAGTAACTATCGAAGATGAAGAGCAGACTACTAAATATAGGTTGCTGAAGTCTTACATAACAAATCTCAGTCAGGCTTGGACAACGTATTACAAGAGGGAACGATCAGAACTTGGGAACTCTCTCAGTATTAGAGTTGATCGAGCGAGAGTTTTGTTACCTATAGTTGCTCAAGCAAACTTAGATTTTAGCAACTCCTTGGAATCGGTAGGCTTGAGTGAAAACGAGCGTCGTTCCCGCGCTAGTTTGTTTAGTGCGATCGACATACCCCCCATTTTGCCGCAAAACCAAGTTCAAAGCCCAAGTAGTTCTCGCCGTAGTTCGTCTAGTGAGAGCAACACATCGTTAATGTTGCGGTCAAACCAAGTTCAAAGCCAAAGTAGCGGAAGTTTCTCATCACAGAGTCTACCTATTCTCGATCCAGCCTACATAGCTAGTTGGTTGCCGAAGCTTACCGTCAGCGACTTGATCGACTGGTTAGATAAATATGCAAATATAGAAGCCCCCAGTGCTTTAGATAGTACCTACGGCATCGATTTTGTCACCGATCAAGCCGATCGCCTCTTTTGGACGATCGCACCCGTTGTCGCCCATATCAAATTTATTCCCACAAATCCGTCTGGTTCTTCCACTCTGAAACAAATTCTCTCCAACGAACGAGTAACTTGGGCTTTGGATAATATTTTAAGTCAACTGAATGCTTTAGCCGATCAAGCGGCCTGATCAGCGATCGCCAAATCGCAATTTTTGATTCCAAGAGAATAGGGAGTTTCCAATGGTAAAAACTAATGACTACGACAATCGCAATGATCAAGCGGCTAAATTGCTAGAAGAAGCAATTAAAAATTTGGGTCCCGAATTAATTGCCAATCCACAATTAGCAGAAATTCTCAATCGGAAGATTGACGATCAGCTCAATGAATACTATGCCAACCAAAACGGTAAAGGAACGCCTGCTGACGGGGGACTAGCCGACTTAATTGGATTGGGAAATGATGCACCGAATAATTTAGGTGATACCCAAATTTCTAGAGGGGTAGTTGACTACGATGATACCGTCAAGAGCGATCGCATCCTTGCATCCGCCGACCTCTACTATATCTGCATTCACGAATTTCTGGGCGTGTTCCGCGTCATGGACAAGTTGCAAGAATTATTCCGGGCGGGAACCTTGCGAATTTCTAACGGTGAGGGCGCTTACGGACTCTATCGTTTTGACAGGCGGAATATTCTCCGCTACCGACAACGCGATCGCTTTCAAGCTTACCGTCGAGTTTTCGGTTACACCAAAGTCAACCCAGGCCCCAATGCCCGTCCCAATCCCCAGTTTCACGGCTTGCTGACTCACTTTATTAGTGAGACGGCAAAATACTGGCGCGACAAACGGATTAGCGAGGTAATCCGGCAAAATGCCACCGATCCGACATTTGGTTCAATTGCGATCGTCCGGCGGTCAGGATTGGATTTACGCAACAACTTGAAAAACTCTTCCTATGGCTATATCAATGTCCTGAGAGTAGAAACTTCTCAGGCATTAGCCGAAGCCTTTAAAGTCCTAGAAGCCCCCGATGTCCGCGCCCAATTTGGTGCTGATAACGCTTGGGAACTAATTGAACTGGTGCTTTGGCAATACTTCCGCGAATCAGTCCACGCCAGCACCATGAATCGCATGGCTGTCACCGGACGAGAAATTCTGCGCTGGTTGGCTGAACCTTTCGTCCTCAAGAAGAACCGCACCGATTTTGAGGCATTACTATATCGCATTGCGGAAGCTTCGGAAGAATGGATTTCCAGCGAGGAAGGAATGCGGATCAGCCGCCCGACTCCGCCACCAAGAAATGTTTACGTCCCAGGTGCGCCGCCGAGTGGTTCAAGAAGAGATCCAGTCTTTGCTAGATCCAATGGCTTGATGCCTGCTCCCAATTTGCTGGAGTAGGGTGAGGGCAATTGTCATTGAGCTACAAGTTATTAGTCTCCAAACAGAGGCAGGCTACTAGTGACTGACAACTTTGATAGAATATTAAGGAGCAATCCGTGAACAAGCAAAGCCCTTGGTTGTTTGAGGCACCATTCACCTCGGCAACAACTCATTATATTAACCCCTACTCCCATCCTGAGATGGAGTATGAGGCAGGGACAGGATGGTTTTGGCAGGCTCTACATCAAGCTGTGACAGAGGTTAAAAGAGCGCGGCAATATTTAGGTGGTAATTCACCAGCTGCCAAGCAAGCATTAGCCATCGCAAGACAGCGTGTTACACTTGCGGGCTCGATGGTTAAGCAAATAACATCTGAGCCGAGATCGCAGCAATTCCTGGGTGCTGCCCATGTAGCAATTCAACGAGCACAGAGCTATTTGGCAGCTAATAACGCCAATATGGCAGCAGCAGAGTTAAAAACAGCATCGGTGGCGCTGAGTGCAACTATTAGAGTTTTAAGGACGAAAAAGGGTGCTAAGGTCTGGAATTAAAGCAATTGCGTCTATTTTATAACCATAGTCGTTTAGGTTATTTACTATATCAGTGTGAAGGATTTCAAATATGAAGACAAAAAGCCAGTGGCTGTTTGAAGCACCCTTTCCTTCAAAGCCAAAGCGGGAATATTATACTTATGCTGACGCGATGGCTACTCCCACCAATCCTTGGCCGAGGAGGCTTCAGCAAGCTCGTCAACAGATTGGGAGCGCAATCAAGTATTTGCACCAAAGCAACACTAGAGAGTTTCACAATGCATTAGTCACAGCAAATATGTATCTCGATGAGGCGGCAACAGGAATAAGAAATCGTATCTCCCCCTCACCTCGATTAACCGCAGTGCAAAGGAAGATATTGTCTGCTAAAGTCGCGACCGCGCAAGCTAAGACAAATGAGGCAAATAGGACGCAAGCGACACAACATTTGAAAAACGCTATCGTTCATATTCTGGCAGCACGGCATTTGATCGGACTAGATTTGATTCGATAAGTAGGCAAAATGCTTTCGTCTTTTTCAACTAATTTTGCACCTCTTGATTACAGCCAACAAACACAGCAGCGATCGCGCTGGCTCTCCCAAATAACACAACTAATTGCCTTCCCCACTATCTCCGCCCAGCCGAAGCACCGCCGAGATTTGCAAGCTTGCGCTCAATGGTTAGCACGGCACTTAGCTGAACTGGGATTGCACAATGTGCAGATTTTACCAGGAATTAAGGGCAGTATCCCTAGCGTATATGGGGACTGGTTACACGCGCCTGGAAAACCCACACTTCTACTTTACGGTCACTACGATGTCCAACCTGTTGACCCCCTTGGGGCTTGGCAAACTCCGCCTTTCCAAGCAACTATTATCGGCGAAAATCTTTATGGTCGAGGGGCTAGTGATGATAAGGGACAATTTTTTATTCACCTGAAAGCCATTGAAAGTTACTTGAGAACTACAGGCAAGTTGCCCTTAAATATCAAGGTTTGGTTAGAAGGGGAAGAAGAAATTAGCAGCCCCAACCTTTCAGCTTTTCTCAAGCGCGAAACTTCTCGATTAAAAGCGGATGCGGTGTTAGTATCGGATACAGAAATGTTAGGACGCGATCGCCCATCTATTATCTACGGTTTGCGGGGTAATCTCTCCTGTGAATTAGAAGTCACTGGACCGCGCCATGATCTCCATTCTGGACGTTACGGTGGTGCTGTCCTCAACCCCTTGCAAGGGTTAAGTGACATTATTTCTGGACTCCATGACCGCAAAGGTCGAGTCGCCATTCCCGGTTTCTATCAGCAAGTGAGAAAATTAGAACCCACGGAACGCCAAACAATTCGCTGCTGTTGCAAACGCGACCAACAAATATTAGATGACCTCGACTTGCCCGCAGGTTGGGGCGAACCAGGCTACAGTTTATACGAGCGTATGACTATCCGCCCTGCTCTAACTATTAACGGGTTAGCTGGCGGGTATACTGGGCTGGGAAGTAAAGCAGTCATTCCTAATCGCAGTCTGGCACGATTGAGTATTCGGCTAGTCCCGGATCAAGATCCCGCAGATGTTGCCCAACTCCTCCAGCGCCACATTCAAACTCTTACCCATCCTGCTATTCGTAGTCGTCTCAAAATTACAGGCGGTGCGCGTTCTGTGCTTCTGCCCAAAAACCATCCGGTGATGACAGCAGTCATTAAAGCAATAAAGCAAACTTGGGGAGTTACCCCTGTATTTACTCGTAGTGGTGGCACAATTCCCTTGGTTGAGCAACTATATCGGCGGCTGGGTGTACCGATTGTTCTCCTTGGCTTTGGATTACCTGACGACAACATCCATGCCCCCAATGAAAAGATTAGCCTGTCTAACTTTTTTCAAGGCATTGAAACAGTGATCCAATTTTTGGCGGAGTACGGAAGATGATTATTGATTGCCACTGTCATGCAGGAAAAGGCGACCTACTCATAGGGCCTTGGAATACTAACGCACCGATCGAAATCTATTTAAAACGGGCAAAAGCTGCTGGAATTGAGAAAACTGTGATTTTCTCGCCTTTCCACAGCAACTACCAACAGGCTAACGCCAATACGGCTCGCATTGCTGCCCGCTATCCAGGTCGCTTTCTCTGCTTTGCAACTATCCATCCTCAACGCGATCGCGATCGCATTTACCGATTAGTTCAACAAGCCGTTACTCAATGGGGATTTTGTGGGATCAAAGCCCACCGTATGGACGGACCAGCAACTCGCGAACTATGCGAGGCTGCCCGTACTTTTCGCCTGCCCATTCTTTATGACCCTGTAAGCGAAACAGATGTCGTTGAACTCCTGGCAAGTGAATATCCTGATGTCAACTTCATCATCCCTCACTTGGGCAGTTTTGCGGATGATTGGCGTGCCCATTTGCGCGTCATCGATCAGATAGCTCGTTTTCCTAATGTCTATACTGATACATCAGGAGTACGGCGGTTTGATTACCTCGTGCAAGCAGTCCAGCGAGGAGGAGTGCATAAGATTTTATTTGGCTCTGATGGTCCCTGGTTGCACCCTGCTCTAGAACTCCATAAAATCCACCTTTTGGGTTTGTCCTCTTGGCAAGAAGCGCTGGTACTAGGTAAAAACCTACTGCGGCTAATTGAAGGCAGAAAAACTCCATATTTAGTCAAACCTAATCATACTGTATTACACTAAGTAATACGTGACTTATACTACGTTAAGGTTGCAATTTATGTATTTTGTAATATTTTGTAATTTTGACTTCAAATTACCAAAGTGACTATCTAGCAATGATTTTAAGCTAAAAAACTTGTCAATCCTTATACGTAAATAAATATATAATTTCACTCTTTGAAACAAACAGTAGTTACCACATATTTACATCACTAATATCGCTACGCTGAAGTCAAAAGAATTGTATTCCAAGCTCTTGCGCCATTTTGAATTGTAGATTTATTTCCGCCGTACTGTACTAGCTATGTTTATTAGTTGTTAGCACAATTAAAATTATTACAACAGCCAAAAGACAGAACACAAAAGGATATAAAGCTTGTTTGATAAACAGCTTTTTCAGCTTGATATATATTTTCGCCACCCTGCAATATATTTTTAATCTCGTTTAATTTATCCGCTATAAAACATTACATACCATAATATTTTTTAACTAAGCTACGCTGATTCTAACATCATAATAATTATCAATCTCTACTTTGAATAAAAAAGGTTTTTATGATAGAACCCGCCTTGGCAAATTCTCTTCTTCAAAAACTAGACTTTGCTATCCCCATTGATATTGTTGGTGCCCTTTATTTAGACAACAAGTATTACTCAATTACTATTGTCAACAACCACATAGAAAATGAAGTAGAATCCCCACAGTTTACGCAAATAGGTCGATTTGAGCTTAATCAACAATCATATGCCATTTTAAAAAGTGAACTAACATCAACTGAAAAAGAACTAGATCCAACACATATCTTAACTGAAAGAGAACTGGAAATAGCAATTCTCGTTGCATTAGGGAAGCAAAACAAACATATTGCCAAACAACTAAAAATTAGTGAATGGACAGTTTCTGCCCACCTGCGTCGGATATTTACTAAGCTCGGTGTCGGAAGTCGTGCAGCAATGGTCTACCGCTGTTCTTTACTAATTAATCAGAACATAAATTCTGGTTCATAGAAGCAATTGATACTTAGTGGTGCAGAAAAATTTTTTGAGTTTTAAGTAGAAAAATTTTACAGTGCAGCTAAAATCATTCACTCTTGCGACTATCCCCCAGCAGCCACCCTTACCTCTGAGTTCGGGGTTGTCTTTGGTAAGGATTTGACAGACTTCGCCAATCTGGTAGGTATTGGGTACTTGGGTTCGCTCCATGATGCGCTGCACAACATCTTTGACGATTCTACCACTTAGCACTTTACCCCCGCTTGTTCCACCGCCTGCTGCCATGCTTCTGGCTGTTGTTGAGGTTCTAGCTTTGCCAGAGGTCGAACTTGTACTTCTGATGTGGGCAAAATTTGGGAACTATTAGTTCCCATTTCATCCTGGCTTTCATTTTGGGAACTATTAGTTCCCATTATTATGTTCTCAACTATCAAAGAACCAGCTATTAAATAATTCACATGGCGGTGAGTATAACTAAACCTGTCCCTGCAATATTCCTCAAAGGTTTTGTGGGTCGAACGGTACAGTCTGCGATCGCGCAATTCCGTTAATGCCTTCCCTGCCTCAAAAAATGTCCTCTCTACTTTCCTCTCCAGGAGTAGGCGATCGCGAATCTCCTGCTCAGTCAATTCAGGTACTTCAACAGCAGGAACATCAATGATTGCTGAAGCTGGATTTTCTGAAGGGGCGATGTCTGAGTTGAGCAATCCTGGATCGAGTGATGTGGCAGAGGTGGCCTTTTTACGCTTACGGGGTGGGGTGTCCATTTATCCACCTCTTCTAGCTCAAGTATGCTTAAGAGGAAAAATACTTATGATGCCTCCTTATTAGGCGTTAACCACACTACCTGAGTATTAGTTTTAGCTGATTTACCAGAACTAGGTAATTGCTCATTCTCGGCTTTTTCTACTGCTGTTGACTGAATTTCAGCAGTCGTAGGATCACCATCATCATCAAAAGTATAGTCAAACAAATCTCCCGGTGTAATGACGCGGTTATCACCTGTAGCAAGATATGCCTTTGTCAAACCGTTGCATAGACTGTTTAAAACTCTCCCACTGATCTGTTCAATCTCATCGGCATTTTTTAGTTTTGAGATAGAGGTTGGGTGAATACCCGAAAGTTCAGCAAGCTCCTTGTTGCTGATTTTTTTNTCTGCCATTAATATCCTAAGCCGCCAACGAATCATTTTTTGAGAGTCTTTTATTCTTGTCCTTACTCTCATAGTTTCCTCCACTAATGCTTTTATAGCTAGCTTGCTTTTTACTTAAAGTAATTCATTTTAATATAGCAGGGGGAATAATTAATATGCAAGCTTGACATTAATATAGCGACCTTGCTATATTAATAGTTAGCAAAAGGCGATCACCCCTCTCTCGCAAATTGGAAGCGATCGCCCTTTGACCCTTTTTACAGGAAATCTTATTATGACGCATCCAACCTACACTCAGCAAGACCTTTCCCGCTATAATCTCCCCCGTCTCAAAAGAATCGCTGCCGAACGCGGCGTAACACCCACTGGCGACAGAAGAGCGACTGATACCTGGGTAAACGCAATCATCACCCACCAATCCGCCCAAACTCACAAAGTTGCCCAATCCGAACTCAACGACTACATCGCCAACCAAGCCCAAGCCGTAGCCCCTGAAGAACTGACAACAAGAGAAATATCCTTCTACGATCACGAAATTTACTGCGGCGACGAACTGATAGCCAGCATTACCCATGATGATCACCTAACCCAACCTTGGGTAGTAGTGGTAGAAGGTGTAGAAAAATTCCGCGCTAATACTTATGCTAGATGCTATCGCTTCATTACTTGGCATCACCAGGACACTACACTCAACGAACCCGCCCAAACAGAAACCCCATGCACCTCCGAAAACCAAATTATGGCGCATATCTTCAACGAGTGCCAGAAGTACGGGTTTGAAATTCTCGATGATGGCATTTACAACAACAAGGGCGTGAAACTGGGGCAAGTCGGATGCACTAACGGGAACTGGTGGGTGAAGAGGCGTTATTCAGTCCAGCAGCAGTATTCTAACTCCGTGCTTGATGCTGTGCGGTCATTGTCGATAGTGGACGTGTCTACTGATGGTAAATCCATTTTTGATGAATATTTTTTAGATCAGCCGTTAGAACAGTTAACTGGCGATAAATTGCAACGGCTGCTGGAGAGAGCAGAGTTAGTCACAGCGTAATCTTGGGCTTCGCCTGGGAAAAGGTTAAAGGGTAAGGGGGAAAGGTAAATTTCTTCATTCCCTTCCCCTTTGCCCTTTCCCCCCTTTCCCTAATTATTTATTCACCAATCCCCAATTAAATCAATGCAACCCACGATCTCAATCCCACAACACTGGGGCTACCCTCGCTTTGCTTTGGATCAGCGTACACAACAGGGCATCATCTTAGGACTTTATTGCTACCCATCTGGTACAGAGTTGGCTGAACAATTTGATGATGGTTGGCGCTATGTGCTGATGCCTAACAAGAATTCTGATGAAATATCGTACTTGCAAGAGAATCAAATCCAACCGCTTACACCAGAAGAATTATTCCACCAAATAACCGCAGAGATTGACTTTTATCAACAGCAAATAAGCATTCTCAACCGACAGTTAACCGTATTAACCAGAGGTAAACAATGGCTAAGGAAGCAAACAACGACTTTGAGCGTAGAGCCAATCATTTGCTGCGTTTACTTCAGCTTTGCGATGGTTGTGTTCCATTGCATCGTCTTCAGTTGCAATTCTCCGATTCAGTTATTCAAACTCTGCTGGATAAAGAAATGGTGCAAGTACAGAATACTGGACGCGGTTTTTTGTTGGAGATTGCCGAGGATTTTTAGGTTATTAATCCCAGGAGAGAAAAGCATGATTGACTACGTTAATGCTCTTAAAACCAGTTGGTATATCTCCCCGCCTTGGGGTCAAACAATTCCGCCCGTTGAGGTAAATTTACTGGAGAGAGTTTACTTAAAAACTACGAGAACATTTGGTTATTGCTCTGGTGTGCAATGGGAATATGAATGTTGGCTTTATACAATCATTTGTGGTGATGAAATTGTTCACGCTACAGAACATCAGATCATTGGGACTGGTCAATTAGAAGCTCTCACGGTGCAAAAACCTGCTTTCGTTTTAGGTCAGAAAGTAATTCTTTGTTCTTATGGGAATGACACAAAACAACGGCTGATTTTAGGAGTTGTACTTGTGGATAAGTTTTGGTTTTACCTTGTCGAATTGGTATCGCCAACATTGGCTGAAACACCAACCATACTTAATCGATTTTCGTTGGTTGGTGAAAAAAGTTTGGTGCGCGTGAATGCCTGAATTAATTAACTATTTTGTTCAATAAACAGGTAATAAACTATGTTGACACACTCATGGCGCGACTCAGAAATTCAGCAAATGCCCCAAGATGGAGAAATAGGTAAATACAGTATCCCAAAGGGCTATGTGAATGCAACCCAGATGGCGAAAGCTAATAAGAAATTATTGGCTGATTACATCAGGTTGAAGTCTACAACTGAGTATTTGCAGGCTCTTAGCCACGATATGGGAATCCCCATATCGTCACTTGTAATCGAAATCTCTGGACGCGCTAGCTCCCAAGGCACTTGGATTCATCCAGAAATCGCCATTGATTTAGCGCGGTGGGTATCTGTAGAGTTCCGCATTTGGGCCAACAGAACCTTAATGAAAGTAATGCTCACAAGCCAAGTCGAGCCAGTACAAGAGCAAGAACCACCAAAAGCATTAGTCCCATCCCATGAAGCTGCACAGTTAGCTCTGTTGGTGGGTGAATTCGCTGGGTTAGAGAAATCCCTCACCGCTCAACTTGCAGTTAACGCTGCCACCAAAGTTAATCCCGCACTGAAGCCAGCCGCCGACGAGTTGAAGAGTGCGATCGCAATAACCAATGTTAGCGATGATGCATACCTTAAGCCTACAGATATTGGCGAGAAAGTTGGAATGAGTGCAGTAGCAGTGAATAACTGGTTGGTTCATGCTGGCTTGCAATACAGAACACTGGACAAGAAAATCCCATATCGTCCGACTGACTCAGGTAAGCAATGGGGGCGGATGGTTTCAGCAATGGCCAAAGGTTCAAATCAGACTGTCTTTCAGCTACGGTGGTTGCCAAGCATTACACAATTGTTTAATGAACGCAACTGAGGTGAAACAGTGGAAGAAATTATTGATGAAATTGGTAAAGAGATTAGCCTTGCCTACAGGTTTTATCAAGGTTATGGCTACTTCCTCTCGGCTACTGTTGCCGAATGGTTAGGTATTGAGTCTTTAGTAAATTGGCAGTACAAAACAATCTTGGATCTGCGTGCAGTCGATTTAATTAGCGATGCTGTCCACAACTTGGGAAATCAACGAGGCAGACGATACCTTTCATACTTCATGCTACATGGAACTTACTCAGGTAGACAAACAGTTTTTGGGGATGGCGTGAATGTAGCTGACATAGAAAGATTGGTCGTTATGATTGACCTGCAAAAAGCAATTGCACCTCAATTTATAAAAGACTTTGAGATTACGTAACCATGAATAACTGCCCCAAGTGCAAAAGTAAAGAAATTTATAGAGAAGCTCTTGATGATTTAGTCGTTTATTGCGATTGCTGTCATCACTCTTGGGAAGATAAACAACCAAAAAGACCGATTCTTGAAACTAGCGTTTACATGAGCCGAGGAGCAATGAAGGGTAAACATAATGTAACAGTTTGGTACTGTCCTACTGACCCAGAACGTTATTCTTTTTCTCTAATTTACGGTTCTGGAGTTTGTATGTTTAATGAGTTTTCGGAAGACCGCTATTTGAGTGGCAGTTATACCACCCCAGAAGAAGCATTAGAAGCAGGTATTGCAGAAGTGAAAGGTAATGAATAAGTTCTCAAACTCAAAGCCTACATAATTGCCAAAGAAATAGAGATAGTCAATCAAATTAGTTGGAAATCAGCGATTATTTAACACATCTCACAGAAAAAGTATGGAACTTGGATTGTTTGAAAGAGATGCACTTATTGAGAGATTAGCGAAAAGATTCTTGGCAATTCAAGGATATATAGTACCTGAATCTTATCGAATGCAATCAGAGAAAAACCACCCCAGAAGTAAAGTTGCTGTTGCAATGGCTCTGGCTGCTATTAAAGAGTTGGAATTGATTTTATCTGAACGTGAAAAGGATGAAGAAGATGAATAAACAAGAGTGGCTAACTCTTGGAAAAACACTATTTGGACAAGACAAGATGCAATGGATTTTTTTGTGTCCATGTTGCGGTCACATTGCTTCTGTCCAAGATTATAAAAAAGCTGGCGCTCCATCTTCTGCCGTAGGATTTTCTTGTGTAGGACGCTGGATGTCAGTTCATAAAGAAGCCTTCGATGACAAAGATAAGCGCAAGATTCCTTGTAATTACGCTGGCGGCGGATTAATTAACCTTAATCCCGTTGATGTTGATGGAATTAAAGTTTTTGAATTTGGGGTTTGAGGCAGGAGATATGGAAGTCGTAGTCACAGTAGTTGAAAAAGTTGCATCTGTTGCCCATATTAATATCCCCGATAGCCTATCAGTTGATGGAATCAGGCAACACATTGTTGGCTACTACAACAGTGGAGAAATGCAAGCAGATTTGAATATTTACCAAGTAGATTTTGAATCTATTAGCGCTCACATTGATTCAAAAACCAATATTACTTGGCATCAAGGAGATACTTCTTGTGCAACCCGTCCCTATTACTTTTGCAAACTTGGAAGATTTACTTTGACTCTGTTAACTGATACAGAGCAAAACTTAACTCGTACAGAAGTTTACTTTGGGCATCACAAGCAACTTATTTATACGTCAGAAAAAGAGATATCCATTGATTTGGCAACAGTCGAACTCCAAAATTTCTTAAGCGGATTAGCTGTTGAACTTCAGACTTTAAGCCACATTGAATTTCCAAAACAAGTTTGAAAATAACAGGAGTTAAACATGAGACTAACAACATTAGAAGGTCAATACCAGTGCATCGTGATTGACCCTCCCTGGTTCTATCGGCTGAGAAATCAGGATAAAACTCACCGAAACCGCATTAACTATAAGCCAATGCACATAGAAGAAATACTGTCATTGCCTGTTCCAGACTTAAGCGATCGCACGGGGTCAATTCTTTGGCTTTGGTTCACCAACAATCACATGATTGAAGCGGCTCAATGCTTGCAAACATGGGGATTTGAACTCAAGACTATTTTGACTTGGGAAAAAGTCACCAAAGACAGCACTAAAACACATCTA
This sequence comes from Nostoc sp. GT001, assembly GCF_030382115.1. Taxonomy (NCBI): domain Bacteria; kingdom Bacillati; phylum Cyanobacteriota; class Cyanophyceae; order Nostocales; family Nostocaceae; genus Nostoc; species Nostoc sp. GT001. The sequence goes on along the minus strand of NZ_JAUDRJ010000001.1, from coordinate 73,735 downwards.
GGTGTTGGTCATTGGTTGCGGAATTCGACTGAACATTGCGCTTTGGGTGTTCGTGGGAATGTGAAAGCTTTTGCTGGACGGACACTTACAAACCAGTCAAGCATTTTACACTCACCCCGCCGTGAGCATTCCCGTAAGCCCGAAAATTTCTATCAACTCGTAGACAAACTGTGTCCAGACATAACAAAGCTGGAGATGTTCGCACGTTCGTCTAGAATTGGCTGGGATTGTTGGGGTGATGAGGCTCTGAAGTTTGATCAGCCTGTTGAGGAACGTGATGGAGATACTTCGTTAAGTGCTTAATTAGAGCTAATTTAAGCACTTAAAGCGTACTGAACCTAGAAAACTAAATATTAAATTCTTCAATGCTAATTTTCTGGCAGATTGTCAATTGTAGAGGACTGGTATATTTGACGCAATTCATCGACTGTAGTTGCTGTTTTTATCCCATTTCTCACTGCTCTTAATAGTTCAACGTCTTCCAACGATGAAATTTCTGGCACTAGGTTTAATGCTTCAGGGCTAAACTTGAGTTCCAAGCCTAATTTTATTGCTTCTACCAATTCTTCCATTCGGGCAATTCGCTCAAATGATGTCACGTACTGCATACGTTGTTCTGCCTCTAATTGTTCTACTTCCCGTTGAAATTCTCGCTCTAAATCTAATGGTAGCGTCAACATCCAGTCAATAAAAGCCAAAAGGTTAACAACAGCCTCGCGTTCAAACCCTTGCTCATACAACCGACGCACTAAATTCAGTTTTGATTGTTTCCTTTGCGACCTATTACTGCGGGTTTGCACTGCTGCCAAGTGAGCCATTACCACCGTAGCAAAGGGGTTACGACTGGCTTCTAGCTCCGACAACCAATGCTTATAGTCTAGCAGCTTGATTACAGGAAACTGAAAATCAACTGTACAGCCAAACAATTCATAACCAAATTGATTTGGTCGCCAGTCGATGTTGTCATCTCCCAGTACCGCACATGATGCAACAGAGCGATTATAACGGTCAAAAATCCGATAGTTGTAGACAAACATACGTTTCGGGAAATCGCTTTCTTCCTGGCTTTGGACTTCGATATGGATCAATAGCCAAGATTCTTCACCCCCGATACGGTAAATTTTCACCAATTTATCGATCAGTCGCTTTCCTAATTCCGCATCACGGACTACTTGCTGTAGCTCCTGATCTAGAAACTCAAAACCACGACTCCAATCAATTTCACTGTGTGCTTGGGGAAAAAAGAACAACATGAAGTCTTGAAAATACAACTGTAGTATTTGCTTCCAAGGAGAATCGTATTCAGTAAGAGGTGTTTTATTAGCCATTTTCAAATGTATTGTCTAACTTCAAATTGCAGAGGTGTTTATGCCAACAAACATAGAATGGACAGACTTAACAGATAATATCATCCGTGCCAAAGAAGGCGGTTGGTGGTGTCAAAAAATCTCAGAGGGATGTAAAAATTGCTATAGCGAAAAGCTGAATCAAAACTCTTTCTTTGGCGGAAACAAGCAACCCTACTCTGGACAATCACCAGAGCTAGTGTTAGATACAGAAGCTATTCGGAAATGGGGATTCCAAAGGAAACCTAAGAAGCATTTCGTTTCTTCAATGACGGATGTTTTCGGTGAATGGGTTCCGCGTTTTTGGCAACACGAAATGCTGGACGGCATGTTCGTTGCACCTAACCAGATATTCCAGATTCTTACCAAACGCCCAGAAATTATGCTGTCATCTATGGATGAATGGCTTTATTGTCATGGACTAGACAATTTACCTTTAAATATTTGGTCAGGAACTTCGATTGAGAATCGCCGCACTTTAGAAGAACGTAGTCAATTTCTTGCTCAAATTCCGGCTTTAATTCGGTTCTGGTCAGTTGAACCATTGTTAGAAGATTTGGGCGATATCACTCACTACTTGAATGATGTTCAGTTAGTCATTATTGGTGGTGAGTCTGACCCAGATTCCAGACCATGCCACATCGAATGGCTCGAATCAATTGTCCAACAATGTCACGCAGCTAAAACACCTGTGTTTGTGAAGCAGTTGGGGGCGAATGCAATATTTCGGGGACAGCGATTCAAAACCCGTGACAAAAAAGGGGGAGACATTGAAGAGTTTCCCGAACATCTGCAATTGCGAGAATTGCCTTTGTCTATCTGTAAATAAAGCAAAACCCTTGCACTACAGGCAGGGGAAGAATAAACTCACAATTTTTGAGGAATAGAGAATATAACCATGATTCTAGCAGAAAACATGATGAAAGGAGGTCTAGAAAGATGAATTGGCTCTCTGACCAAAACAGTTTTCTAGCCTGGGAATCGCGTTCTAGGGACACGATAGAAGTCAAACGTTGTTATGTAGACGTGGCTGGCGGTGACTTAATCGCTGGAATTTTACTTAGTCAGATCATTTACTGGCATTTACCGGATCATGAAGGGCAATCCCGACTCAGAATTGAACGTGAGGGGTACAAGTGGCTGGCTAAAAAGCGTGATGATTGGTGGAAAGAGTGCAGAATTACACCCAAGCAATTTGATACAGCTATCAAGTTATTAGAGTCCAAAAATCTAATTGTGACTGCGCTTTACAAATTTGCTAATAGTCCAACTAAACATATCCGAATCGACTGGGAGAATTTTCTTGAACTACTAAATCTTGTAGTTCAAACTCCATCATTAGCTCCTGAACATATCAAAACACAAGTAGCTTCTGGTTCTGACGAAAAAGTGAATTTCCGAAAAGGTGAAAATGGAATTGCCGAAAAGGTGAAAATGGAATTTCCGAAAAGGTTAAATTCCAATTGCCGAAAAGGTGAAAATGATCTAATAGATACAGAGATTACTTCAAAGATTACTTCAGAGATTACACACAATGCGCCCCTGGCTTCGCCACCCGCGCCCCCCACCCATGAAAGTGTGTGTGAAAAAGAAGAACTTGATTTAACAACCGAAGAAATTGAACTTGAAGAACCAACTCTAGAAAAACCAAGTCTAGAAGAACCAACCCTACAACAACCCACTTCGTTGTCAAAAAATTCCGAGTCTTTGCAACAAACCGATAACACCTCAAGAGGATCAACTATTGCGGGGGGTTCGTTCGAGAAATCCGAACAATCGAATAAGCTGCAACTAACCTGTCCCTACAAGACAGCCCAAAACGTGAAAGAACTGATCGATGCCTGGCTAACAGACCCGACTGCGATGAGTGATGATTGTGTGCCCCTGCTTGTTAGAGACTCAATCAAGTGGAATCGCTGGGTTTTACCTTGGCGCAATGGAGAGCGAAAGCTAAATAACTTGTACCAGAACTTCAACCCGATAGTCGTTGATTTTCTGGCTGCTGAATTAGCCACTAAGTCGAAACGCTCGGCACGACAGGAAATAGATCATGCGATCGCAGTAATGAACACTTGGGAGAAAACCAAGGGGGGATGGACGAATTTGAATCAGCGCTATCAGCAAGCTCAGAGTGCCGAAACTCAACGCCTTACCCAACAAAAAGCCATACAAACGGCTCATGCTGCCCCTAATGAGTTGAGGGCAGTACTACCCGAAATTAGACAAGCGCGGAGATTTACCAAAACAGAATTCAGGAGTAAGGAGTCAGCATTCAGAATTGAAGCTTGTGCAGCTGCGGGATGAATCACCGCTTAGACCAAGCCATTTCCATCCTCGAAATAATTTTTGCTGCTTGTTCATTGTGGCTCCTGAATTCTGGCTTCTGACTTCTGAATTCTGATTCGATTTTCAAAAATAGATAGCAGGAGAAAAAGTGATGTTTTCACCGGATTTTGCCCCAGATAACGTAGTTTCAATGCCTAACCGCTTACCGCCCCAGGCGATTGAAGCTGAAGAAGTAGTACTCGGTGGCATTTTGTTTGACCCCGAAGCGATCGCTCGTGTAATTAAGATTTTGCAACCAGAAGATTTTTACGTTGGTTCGCATAAGGACATCTACCGAGCCGCATTGCGATTGCACCAGTCTCAGCAACCAACGGATTTATTGTTTGTCACCAGTTGGCTGGAATCTCATGGACTGTTGCATAATGTTGGCGGAAGAAATAAACTTGCATCCTTGCTTAACTCTTGCGTGTCAGCAGTTAACATCGATGCCTTAGCAGAATTAATTCGAGAAAAAGCGCAATTGAGGGCGGTGATCCAAACGGCTTTACAAATGGCACGCTACGCGATGGATGCTCCTTTGACTGAAACTACTGCCACTTCAGTCATCGAAATGGGACAACAAAAACTTTTAGAGTTGCGCCAATTAACTATGCCTTGTCAAATGAAGCTAATGGCTGACATCATCCCTGACGTTTATGCCGAGATTGAATTGGCTAATAACGGTGAAGATGCGATTGAGGTGAATGTCCCAACTGGATTTTATGATTTGGATTCGGTAATTGGCGGGATGCCCTTCGGTTCTTTGACCGTTGTTGGAGGTCGTGGCGGCATCGGCAAGTCTACCTGGGCATTAGATATTGGTATTCGGGCTGCTGCTAGCGGCTTAACAACCGCTTATTTTGCTTTAGAGATGTCTGCCTCACAAATGGTCAAAAAGACTCTCTCAAGGCTGGCAGCCCCTCATGTTCCTGCTGACTTGCTTTTTAAACGCAATGCACTCCGGGAATCTCACTGGAATCCTTTGGCTCAAGCTTGTGCTGACGCAATGGCGCTACCATTTTGGTTAAATGACAACCCTGTAATCACCACCTCACAAATCAAGGGTGATTTGCAAGATATACAAGCTCGTTGCGGTTCAGTCAGTTTGGTGATTGTGGACTATGTGCAGTTGATTGAACCAATGCGCCGTGAACGTGGCGAAAACCGCGTGCAAGAAATCGACTCAATCTTGAAACAACTCAGGGCGATCGCTAAACAATTCAATTGCGCTGTCTTGGGTTTAGCGCAGTTAAAAAGAGAAGTTGATTCACGTTCCGAAAAGCGTCCAACCAAAGCAGACTTTCGAGAATCAGGAGGATTTGAACAAGAAGCTGCCGTCATGTTGGGTTTGTACCGGGAAGATTACTACGACAAACAGACTACCCAAAAAGGCATTTTTGAAGTTTCAGTTTTGAAAAGTCGGTTTAGTAGTGAGACGACTGTCAACCTTTTGTTTGATGAACGATTTGGACAGTTTAAGAATTTGGCTAAATCTCAATATTAAATACAACAGGAGTTAACTTGAGCCTTGTAAATGTTCATGCAAGCAGCACTCCAGCAATGGAATCAGCCAAAAGATATAACAATTAAAAAAGTACTATTGGTTTAGTCTAAATCCAGAAGGAGGAGAAGATTATGATGAAGATGAATTTCCTGACCATTGACAAAGTAAACAAAATCATTGAGCTTGCTAAGAACTAAATCTTCATTGAAATAAGGATGAGATAAATTGAGTTACGATAATACTGCCAAGTATTTAGCTGAATTGTATCCAGCCGAGTTTGCCAAGTGGTTGCTACCAGATAAAACTACAGAAGTTACAGTACTTAAAACTGAACTTTCAATAGATCCAATCCGTGCAGATTATGTCACATTTTTGCAAACAAGTAGCCGGATTTTGCACATTGAGTTTCAAACTCTCCCCAAATCTAATCCGCCAATTCCTTTGCGGGTATTAGACTATTATGTGAGATTGAAACGGCAATATAACATACCAGTAACCCAAGTCGTGATCTTCTTGCAACAAAGTAGTGACCCTATTGCATTTACTGAAGAATACACAGATGAGTTCACAAGTCACCGTTATCAAGTTATACGGTTATGGGAACAAGATTCAGCTTTGTTTCTGAATAATCCAGCGTTACTGCCTCTTGCACCTTTAACTCGAACTGATTCACCTGCCGCTTTATTATCCCAAGTAGCTCAAAATATCGCTAGAATTTCAGATAGGGATGAAAGACAGAATATTGCTGGATGTACAGAGATATTTGCAGGTTTAAGGTTTGAAAAAGATTTAATTCGTCAATTTTTACGGGAGGATATTATGCAGGAATCTGTTATTTATCAGGATATTTTGCAGAAAGGAAAGCAACAAGAAGCATTTCAGTTTTTAAATCGTTTGTTAAATCGCCGTTTTGGAGAAGTTAATTCTCTACTAATCGAGCGAATTCGAGTTTTACCTATTGAAGAATTAGAGGCACTAGGCGAAGCCCTTTTAGATTTCTCATCAGTTAACGATTTAGTAAATTGGTTAGACCAATTAGGATAAAGTAAAAATTAGATAGGGAGTCGGATTAAAATATCCACTCCTTATTTCTAATGTCTCTTCATACAAGCATAAGACTTAAAACCTATCCGTCATTTTATCACTATCATAATACCCCAACTAATAAATAGTTGCGTTGAAATAAATTGCTGCTGACGGATTAGAACAGGAATTTTACAATCGTTTTCTACGCAAGGCAGCCAACTGAGAATGATTGAAATTTACCAACAACTTTTACAACAATGGGCGGCTCTCGCCCCTGATGAATGCGCTATTACTGACCGGGATTATAGATTCAAGATTAAGATACTACCCAAAGTCGAAAAATGTTCTTTCGATAACCCCTGGCGTTCGGTTACTTCCAAAAACCTTACTTGGCGACTTCATGTAGCTGAAGATGTAATTCTCAGACAGTTGAATTTTGTTCTTCTAACAGTTTTACATCGCTGTTCTAACCGTCAGTCCAATATTCATTTCACTTTCATAGAGCTTGGAACTATTGCCACAATCTGCAACGGGCTGCGTTCACAGTCACATCCACATCCAGCGATCGCGGCATTAGACGCATACATTCAATTGCTGGAGTTTTAAAACAGATGAAAGCGCTATCCGTCCGTCAGCCTTGGGCATGAGCAATTATTTATGCTCTGAAGGATATTGAAAACCGAGGCTGGTCCATTCATTATCGCGGCGACATTCTGATTCACGCAGCCAAGACTTGTACCAAAAAAGAATACTTTGAGGCGAAAGAATTTTGTCAAAGCATGGGGGTAGTAATCCCAGAATTAATCTCTCTCCGTCGCGGTCAAGTTATTGGCATTGTCACAATAGTTGACTGCCAATTTTCACAAGTTGCGTCTGGCTGGGGAATGCCTGGGCAATATCACTGGAAGCTGGAGAATCCACGCGAGATTACACCGATTCCTTACATTGGGCGATTGGGGATATTTGAAGTACCCGATGATTTGGTCATGGAGGTGGCTGCATGACTAAATCAGTAATAGCTGAGTTGTCTGCAATACCCGAAAAATTCTTAGAGAAAGCGGTCAAAACCTCACAGGGGGAATCAGTCGGTTGTCTTTATCAGTACCTCGAAACTAAAAAGCTACTTGATGGGAAGACTGTTTCTTATCCCCGTGTGATTGGTGAACGTGACCCGAATAATCCCTTTCATTGGCGATGGGCATTCAATTGGAAAGAGAAGATAAACGGGGCATGGAAAGGCAAAAGTATAGGTTCAATTCCCCCTGGCGCTGTTCCAATGATTCGGACACTGCAACAAGAGAGGGCAACGCGAGAGAATATCATCGCCTTTATCAAAAAAGCGAAAACCAAAAACAATACCTCTGCCAAATTACGAGGGTTCAACGCCCGTAGAAACGGGATGAATGCGTCCTAAAGAAGTAAGCTTGGCAAAAATCTGGTTTAATAAAATAGGCTCAGGGATTTCGGGAAGCATTTTTAACATTTCACGGATATATCGAAAACCACGATAGTGAGCTTTAAGATCAATAATGCCGGAGTCAGGATTAAGGAGACGGAAATCAGATAGAAGATGATGGGATAAGTTGACCATAAAGAATGCTAGATTAACAGCATTAGTTACAGCAGTTTGACTTAAATTCATAAAATCTTCTAATCCCCAAAACTGCTTCGCATCACGAAAGTTAAACTCGATTTGAAAGCGCAGTTTATAGTAATCAATTATCTTTTCGTATGACAACTTTAGGTCACTAGAAAATAGGATTACATGACTATGAGCATTAGTTTTAAGATTGGTTTTGACCAAAATAACTATATTCAGTGCTTGGGCAAATTCCTTGTGAAGGAGAGTGCATTGATAAATATCAGTTTTGATATCGTCTTCAATGGTACTTTTACATAAATATTTATCAGGTATGTTACAGTAGTCAATCTTATCACCGTATTTACGACGAGAGCGACTATTGGAGTCAGGATGTTGATAGGGTATATACAATGCGGAATCATGGCGCAACTTGGAAATTATGTGCAAGTTAACTTGCCGAACCATTTGCAAGGCATTATTGTTTCCAAAATGACCGTCTAAGACTAAGTAAGTTAGGGGGATAAAGTTAGCTATTAACTTGACCAACTCATTAATCATCTTCTTAATTCTTAGTAATTCAGATGTGAGAATTACTTCTGTTTTGTTTTTATTTTTACTACCTTTTGGTCGTCCACGTCCACGTTTTTCTTTGGGTTTGATTTCTGTTGTTGGCGATACACTACTTTTTTCTACATCGCTCTTGATTACCTGTTCTATTTTAATCGGAAATGAGTGTCTTCGCTTAACACTTACTAATGATAATGTAAAAAAAGATAGCCCTAATATAGGTTTGCTGACGAGGCTAGAAAAAAATCTATCCAGCCCATAAGTTTGTTTCCCTGATTTACTGATTACAACTTCATCTCCTGCCAGCAAATACACCTCATTTGCACGGAACAAATGCTTACGGAAAAATACCCAAAACAACGTTGCCCAAGGTATTACTGTCTGAAAGAATCTTAATATTGTCCGATAACTACCACCAGTGCCTGCCCAACGAGACATTCCCAACATTGTGACTCTCCCGCTCATCGCTAACATCGCCAGGATTATCTGGTTCATTCGGCGCATCGTCGTCGCGTTGATCTGCGGTAGCAGGCATTGTAACAGTGATAGGATGTCTGGCATGGGTGGTTTGTAGTTTTTGAGTTGTCGTTGTGAGAGACAATAACTCTACTACAAAGCGCCCTACCTCTTTATGCTCTTATTTTGGCTAAGGTATTGCAAAAAAACATTACCAAAATTAGATGTCTGCAAAAATTTTGATAATACAAAAATAAAACCAGTTCTGCCAGATGATGCCCCGATCGCTGTAGTACTTTTCGCAGGCGGCGGCGGAATAGAAGCTGGGATGGTTCAAGCTGGTATTCGCCCAGTCATTGCAGTAGAGTTTGACCCAAGTAAACCAGAACTGAGTCGGGCGATCGCCAAAACTCATCACCGCAATTTCAGGGAATATGGCTGTAGAATAATCCAGCTAACAGTGCAAGAAGTAGCGCAGTCAGGATTTCTAGGTTTTCCCCGCCGCCCCGACTACCTTCACGCCTCCCCGGTGTGTGCCAACTTCAGCCAAGCCCACACAGCTAAAGCGGGTAAAGGTGGGGAAACTAACGATGATCTGACGGCTGCGATCGCTGTAGCAGAAGCCATCCGACAGTTACAGCCACGGGTGTTTACGCTGGAGAATGTTCCACACTATCAGAACAGTCAGAGTTTCAGTATCATTCTGTCAGATTTGGAACTTGAGGGGTACTCATTCGATTACAGCGTGGTCAACATGGCTGACTTTGGGCTACCCCAGGCGCGGCGGCGGTTAGTTCTGGTTGCAAGTAGGGGTTTTCATGTTGCCCTACCTTCGAGCGCTACACCTTGTGGTTGGTACGAGGCGATCGCCCATCTCATCCCCACGATGGCTGATTCACACCTGTTGCCCAAACAGCAACAAGCTTTGGAGAAATTTTTAGCCGGAAACGTGCCAACACCATTGCTAATACAAAGAGTTGGGGGACGTTCACAGTCCAAGTATAAACCTGGGCATTTACCTTGCAACACTATCTTGCGCTCCCATTTCACGGATCACAAGGGCTGCAACCGAAGTAAGTTCGCTGATATTTGGTTGCCTGATGGTACGGTCAAGTCTTTGTCAATTCAAGGTGCAGCCATTTTGCAAGGTTTTCCGTCTTGGTATGAGTTCCCGCCTGAGACTGCTACGGCGGGGTCAATCATCGGCTATTCGGTACCTCCCAGCTTTGCAACTCAATTATTCGCATCCGTACAAAGTATTTTGAAAGCTGCAATTGTATGACTAACCTTGTCCAAAACTTAGAACAATGCTGGTACATCACCCAATACGGTTCGGTTAAAGGGGAAAGGGAAAGGGGGAAAAACTTTNNNCCCNNNCCTTTAACCTTTTCCCCAAAGGTAATTCTGAGTTCAAAATGCTTATCCGAACCGTATTGGTACATCACCCTCCTAAAAACTGGCAAGGCAAACACCTTCCTCTGTTCTCGTCTTAACCGCCTTGATGGTTAATAGAACGTTCGCACTATTTGCATTGTGCTTTCACGGGGGCAGTCGCCCGTTCATTCGTTGGCTCACTGTACGCATTGAGGAAACCCGAAACACCGACCACATTTAGCTTGATAGCAGTGGTTGGTTTGCTAAATGCCACTCTACTTGAATTACCTATCTGGAGGGTCGATGCATACAAAAAATAGAACTATACGTTATGGTTTTTACTTCATCACTATTTCGCTAGCTCTCACCCCAATCTTCACTCTTTTCCACATTAAGTTTGTAAAAAAAGAAAATTTATCAGAAAATAAACGTTAATCTGTTTGTAACATCTTTAAATTTATTTATGAAATTTTACCTTTTCCTTCTTATAATTATTATTTTAGGATTCAGTCTGATAGGATATTCTTCACAATCAGAGCCTGTTTCTGACAATGCTTCATTTTCATTATCAGAGAAGATTACTGGAAAGTGTGAAAACAACTGTTTTGCTGCTCGACGGAGAAACGAGCCAAAAGGCAGGCGTGAATCCCCAGGCTATGACGACTAACCCTCTTCTGAGAAACTCTTTACTCCACACTTAGAACCTGGAAACACTAAAAATGGTAAAGATTTATGTGATGTGGAAATTTACATACATCAAAGTTGCCTAGAGTTCAGCTGAAGTCTAGGGTCAAATAATGATGAGAACCCTGACCTGGGCTGGTCTTATTAGATAATCTTCTGAACGGGATAGTGGCGCAAGCCACTTCACCAATATAGTAACCATAAAAGCCCAGAACCACGCTTTCAAGCAGGCTTAAAAGCACTATTGAGGATTCGGTTTTAGCTGTCAGGGTACTTTCCATTATAAAAGTTTCTTTACATCAGTAACGGGTGGCGATCGCCGCCAGTGGGGCGCTTTCAAGAAACAAGGTAGCAGGGTGGTTTCATACAAGCAGAGAAAAACTAAGAAAAACTAAAACTGGGTTTCAAAGCCTCTCCTCGAAACAGAGAGAGGTTTGGAGAGGGGTAAAAAGCCATCCTATAAAATAAGAAATCAAGGCTTATGTATTTTTCTTTTTTCGTATGAAACCACCCTGCCTACCTTGTTTCTTGAAAGCAGGGTGGTTTCATACAAAGAAAGAAAAAACCTTTTGAATTTGATTGGCTAAAGCACGTTGAGCTTGAGGGATAGTGCGAAAACCAAAAAATCTGGCAAGAGTGATGAAAAAATTATGTAAGATTGCCCACTTAACTGGAGCATTACCACCTCTTTGCAGTGCAAAGTCTTCTGAAAAAGTCACATTGCGAACCCAATGGAGTCGGTTTTCAATTCCCCAATGTTTCTAGGTGTCGATTAAATCATCTTTAGCCGACATGAGCTGACTACAAATATAGAGCTCGACGCTCTGACATAATGGGGGTATTTGTGAGTGAGCAACCAAAAATGTAGTTTTTTATACTTTTAAAAATGCTGGTAGTTTCGCTTTATTTTCACATAAGAATATTTTTGGCTTAGGACGAACATTAATTCAGTATTATTTACTATGATATGCGGTTTTTTATACATAAAATGCTTAAGCTATTTCGCTTGTCAGATCACACTCTCAGTATTTATGAGATGCTTGTTGCTTTCCAAAATTGGTTATTTCAAGCAACAGACATTGCTTCTCTAGTTTACTTTCGGATTACTTTTGGTGCAATCATGCTTTGGGAAGTAGGGAGGTACTTGAATTATGGATGGATTAAACTCTATTGGATTGATCCACCTTTTCATTTCAGCTATTACGGCTTCGATTGGGTGAAACCTTTACCTGAAAATGGTATGTACGTCCTATTTGTCATACTAGGAGTGATGGCATCTTTTATTACAATTGGATTTAAGTACCGGATTAGTGCATTTCTGTTTTTTGTAGGCTTTACGTACACTTTTCTCCTAGAGCAAGCACGATATATCAACCAATACTATCTAGTCTGTCTGCTGAGTTTTCTGCTAATTTTTTTGCCTGCTAACCGTGCCTTTTCGATTGATGCTCTACAGCGTCCAGCAATTTACTCCGATACCATTCCGGCTTGGCCAATTTGGCTGCTTCGCACTCAGATTGGTATCGTTTATTTTTATGCGGCGATCGCCAAAATGAATTCAGACTGGTTGCTGCACGCCGAACCTATGAAAATGTGGTTGTCATCCCGAACAGACTTTCCTCTTATTGGGCAATATTTCACTGAAACATCGATGGTGTATCTTCTTAGCTATGGTGGTTTCTTCTTAGATTTGCTAGTCTTTCCCTGTTTGCTATGGCGACGTACTCGGTTAATCGCCTTTGTATGTGCTGTAATCTTTCATTTAATGAATTCCCGGTTGTTTTCAATCGGCATTTTTCCTTGGATAATGATTGCCTCTACAGGTCTCTTCTTAGCCCCTGATTTTCCTCGAAGTTTTGTGAAGCGTTGGTGGACTGTGAGGCACTGTAATCCTGCTCCATTCATGAAAGCAAAGTATTTGCGATGGTGGAGAGTTAGTACATGCGTTTTTTTAAGTATATACCTGGCGTTACAACTTCTTATTCCCTTGCGTCACTTTCTTTATCCAGGAAACGTAAATTGGACCTATGAAGGGCATCGCTTTTCATGGCGCATGAAACTATTGAGCAAGCAAGGAAATGTGCAGTTTATTGTGACTGATCCTGTTGGAAATCAAACCTGGAAGTTTGATCCACAAAATTTTCTCGCTCCCTGGCAAGTTTGTACTATGGCTGGACGACCAGATATGATTTTGCAATTCAGCCATTACATTGCAGATAAAATGCGTGAAGCAGGATATGAAAAAATCGAAGTGAGAGTACAATCAAAGTTATCACTGAATGGGCGTAATCCCCAGCTATTAATTGATCCAGAGGTTAACCTCGTTACTCAACGGCGTTCCTTGAACCCTTCATCATGGATTATGCCATTAACTGAAATACTTCCAGCAAAGCAAGTAAAAAATAATTCTGCTTCTTCATTGCACATATGCGAATGGCACTAAGATAACCTGAGTTCGGGATAAGGAAAAGGACAGATAGTAAGCTGAAAATAGCGTTAAATCCAGCAACCTGTCCTATGTATATAGTTTGGAGCAGAGTAAACGCCGAGGACGAAGGTTAAGTATTATTGGGTTTCTTCAACCTCTAATTAGTTTTGTGTACGGGTTGGTGATTGGCGGTGTTTCACGCAAATCTTATATCCAAATGATGGAGCTTGAAGCACTTGAAGCCCAAAAAGCAGGTCGTATCAGAGTCATNCGTTCAGGTGTACGCAACCTGGTACGCCATTATCGCGAAAGTGGACAAATTGAAGCAAAACAACGTGGGGGATACCAAAAGCCTATAATTCAGGATGAACACCTCAGCATGATAAAGTCTTTGGTGGAAGGTAAAAATGATTTGTTGCTAAGAGAATTATGCGATCGCTATGCAGAACGCACAGGGACTAGTGTAAGTATTACTACAATGCATCGTGCGGTAGAAAAATTAGGCTTACGGTGNTANAAAAAAGTCTTTATGCCAGTGAACAAGATACCCCAAGAGTACAAGAGTTACAGCAGTTTTCGATCAAACCCACCACAAAATAAATCATCAGGACTTACGCAACTGGCACAGGCGATCGCTAATTTATAGTACATGTGTATTGATGGAGATTTACACAACTGGTAAAGAGCGATCGCTAAATAGTAGTACGTTTGTATTGAAGAAAGGAATTTTAGCGTTCGGCTCAACCATGAATTAGTAATACTAATCAATCGTGTAAAGTTGACTGGAAAATTTTCTGAGAAAATTAATAGAGGCAGCATCAATAAAAGTTATTTAGCAATGATATTTACTAAACTTAACTATTGCCAATACTTGTTGAGTAGTCAAATTAATTATACTCTCACAAATTTGGCAGACCATTTAGAACAGATTAGCCACGATCAAATAAACCGCTATCTTAAAAATGAAAAGCTAACACCACGTTTACTCTAGGATAATATTAAAGATGTTATCGAAATAAATGATAACGCATATCTAGTTTTTGATGACACAGTAATTGATAAACGATATGCGATAGAAATAGAAACAAGTAAACGGCAATATAGTGGGAATGCACATGGTGTAATTCAAGGGATTGGGGTAATAAACTGTATATATGTCAATCATGAGGTCGGTAAATTTTGGGTAGTTGATTATCGGATTTATGACCCTCCTAGAGATGGGAAAACAAAGATAGACCATGTGATAGAGATACTACAAAACCTTGTATACCAAAAATATTTACCGTTTAAAGCCGTCTTAATGGACAGTTGGTATGCCACAAATAAATTGATGTTATATATTGATGAGTTAGGTAAATATTATTATTGTCCTCTGAAACGTAATCGACTTATTGATGACACAGGCAATAAAAAAGATTATCAAAAAATTGAATTATTATCTTGGAATGAGGAGGACTTAAAATCAGCTAAACTAGTTAAGATAAAGAAGTTCCCAGGTGCGAAAAAAGTGAAACTTTTCCGGGTGACTGTCTCTACCGACAGAACGGATTTTATCGCTACCAACGATTTATCTCAAAACTCGACGGACGTTGTACAAAAAGTGTGTAAGGTGCGTTGGAAGGTTGAGGAGTTTCATCGAGAGTTAAAACAATTAACTGGGATTAAATCATGCCAATGTCGCAAGGGTCGGATTCAAAGAAACCATATTGCCTGCGCTATTTTGGTCTGGCTTAGGCTGAAAAATTTAGCTTATAGAAGTGGCCAGACAATTTATCAAATCAAGCATGGATTGTTGTCAAATTATTTAATTCAACAACTAAAACGTCCAGATGTTCCCATGTTTATCGTTTAGTTTTTGGCGACTTGGTAAGAGTGCCCGCTTGCGATCGCCTGTGCCAGTTGCGTAAGTCCTGATTGCCATCAACCTAAGAAACCCAGCCTTCAGATGGAGTGGCTTTTATCTCAACCTGCTTAACCCGAACTCAGGTTAATTTACAATTGTTTGAGCGTTAACTGAACCGTACTGTCCTTTAAGTCACATTTGTCGCTCCCTCAAGCGTTCCCCTTTACCTTTACTAGCAAACTCTGCTGCTTTTGCCCTAGGGTCAAATTTGAGATTAGGATTCCATTTCAAGGCTATTTGGAAGGTAGTGATCGCACTATCAATATTGCCTGTTCTAGCTTCTTTTTCACCCTCTTGAACCATAAACCGTGCTGCTGCCATCAAATTTGATTTATTTTGACACACCGTTAAAGTTTGTAAATCTTTAGGATTGAACACCAGATACTCATTCAGCCATTGACAACCACGAAATAACAATTCATCAAGACTATCAGCCCGCCACACCCTGGCAGTGTTGTCATCTGAGGCAGTGACAATGTGTTGGCCATCCGGACTAAAAATGGCATTGTTGACTCTATTGGTATGCCCTTTAAGTTCGTCTAATTGTTTACCAGATAAGTCCCACACCCTGGCGGTTTTGTCTAATGAGGCAGTGACAATGCGTTGGCCATCCGGACTAAAAATGGCGTTATTAACCAAATCGGTATGCCCTTTGAGTTCTGCTAACTGCTTACCAGATAAGTCCCACACTCTAGCGGTATTATCATCTGAGGCAGTGACAATGCGTTGGCCATCTGGACTAAAAATGGCGTTATTAACCAAATCGGTATGCCCTTTGAGTTCTGCTAACTGCTTACCAGATAAATCCCACACCCTAGCGGTATTGTCATATGAGGCAGTGACAATGCGTTGGCCATCTGGACTAAAAATGGCATTTATAACTGTATTAGTATGCCCTTTGAGTTCTGCTAATTGCTGATCAGACAAGTTCCACACTCTGGCGGTGTTGTCCCAAGAGGCAGTGACAATGCGTTGGCCATCTGGACTAAAAATGGCGTTGTTAACTCTACTGGTATGCCCTTTAAGTTCGGCTAATTGTTGACCAGATAAGTCCCACACCCTGGTGGTATTATCATCTGAGACAGTAACAATGCGTTTGCCATCCGGGCTAAAACTGGCGTTGTTAACTCTACTGGTATGCCCTTTAAGTTCGGCTAATTGTTGACCAGATAAGTCCCACACCCTGGTGGTATTATCATCTGAGACAGTAACAATGCGTTTGCCATCCGGGCTAAAAATGGCTTTGTTGACTCTATTAGTATGCCCTTTGAGTTCGACTAATTGCTGACCCAATAAGCCCCACACTCTAGCGGTATTGTCATCTGAGACAGTAACAATGCGTTTGCCATCCGGGCTAAAAATGGCTTTGTTGACTCTATTAGTATGCCCTTTGAGTTCGACTAATTGCTGACTAGATAAGTCCCACACCCTGGTGGTATTATCATCTGAGGCAGTGACAATGCGTCTGCCATCCGGGCTAAAAATGGCGTTGTTGACTCTATTAGTATGCCCTTTGAGTTTGACTAATTGTTGACCAGATAAGTCCCACACCCTGGTGGTATTATCATCTGAGGCAGTGACAATGCGTTGGCCATCTGGACTAAAAATGGCATTTATAACTGTATTAGTATGCCCTTTGAGTTCTGCTAATTGTTGACCAGATAAGTCCCACACTCTGGCGGTGTTGTCATCTGAGGCAGTGACAATGCGTTGGCCATCCGGGCTAAAAATGGCGTTATTAACCAAATCGGTATGCCCTTTGAGTTCTGCTAATTGTTGACCAGATAAGTCCCACACTCTGGCGGTGTTGTCATCTGAGGCAGTGACAATGCGTTGGCCATCCGGGCTAAAAATGGCGTTATTAACCAAATCGGTATGCCCTTTGAGTTCGACTAATTGCTGACCCAATAAGTCCCACACTCTAGCGGTATTATCATCTGAGGCAGTGACAATGCGTTTGCCATCCAGGCTAAAAGTAGCATTGTAAACATAATTGGTATGCCCTTTGAGTTCGACTAATTGCTGACCAAATAAGTTCCACACTCTAGCGGTATTATCATCTGAGGCAGTGACAATGCGTTTGCCATCCATGCTAAAACTGGCGTTGTTGACTCTATTGGTATGCCCTTTGAGTTCGACTAATTGTTGACCAGATAAGTCCCACACCCTTGTGGTATTGTCATCTGAGGCAGTGACAATGCGTCTGCCATCCGGGCTAAAAGTAGCGTTGTTGACTCTATTGGTATGCCCTTTGAGTTCGACTAATTGTTGACCAGATAAGTCCCACACCCTTGTGGTATTGTCATCTGAGGCAGTGACAATGCGTCTGCCATCCGGGCTAAAAGTAGCGTTGTTGACTCTATTGGTATGCCCTTTGAGTCGATTTTTTTCGTGAATATTGTCCACAATTGTTTTTAAGGCTAACTGAGGACTACCAGCTGGATATTCTTTTAGTGGACGCTCATCTTTAACCATCTTTTGTAGCTCTTGCCCTACCTGCATTGCTAACAGCAAGGGTTCAATTTCTTGTACTTGAAAGTTTTGCCAAGCTGTAATTCCTTGCCGTTCTAATCTTGCACCTACCTGGGCTTCGTTACTCATTTGATAAGCTCGGTTAGCAAATATTGCGGTAATTCCTGCCAAAGCCAGGAAGGTAAATAACACTCCTGAGCCAGTACGAATTAGTTGTCTTGCTTTTCGGTTAGCCTCTGCTAAAATTCGTTTGGCTTCTTCTGACTGCTTTAGTTCCTTTTCAGTCTGCTGACGCTGCTTTTTTTCCCTTTCCAGTTCTCTTGCTAATGCTTGTTTCAGTTCTTCTTCAGCTTGCTGACGTTGCTTTCTTTCCCTTTCTAATTCTGCCATCAACTCATTCAGTTTAGGCTTTTGTTGCTGGTGAATAAAAGCTGCTAAATAATCATGTACTAACTGATAACGGTCAAATGGGTTCTCTGGTAACAGAACTACTACACTAGATTTGACAAAAATTTCTAATACCAAATCTAATCTATTACTATCTGTTGTGGCATATGCGGCTAATGCTTGTAACTCTCGTTCTAGTTCCACACGAGTTTTTAAAGGACGAGTTCCTTTTTCATCTGTCAGCAAATACAATAATATCTCTGCTATTTGTTGATTCTCAATCCCACAATCATTTACTACCTCTGCCAAATAGCGTTTTACTAGTTCTTCTTTTGTCCCACGTTGATGATATTCTCCCAGAGTTGTAATATTCTCTGTTTGCAATTGCGCTCCTACCACTTGTAATTCAATGGGACGTACTTTGCCTAATCCTCTTGCTAAATCTGTGACTAATTGCTCAATTAAAGTAGGTTCTAAGTGAAAAGCAGTAGTTTGGGTCAAACGCTCAATAATTGACTTGGTATCATCAAGCGAAAAATTCCCTAATTCATAAAGTACATTACTACTAAGAATATCCTTACCAATAATTGCCATGCTCTCTAAACGATTGCACTCCAGCAAATAATGCAAATAATCAACCCGCAACGACAAAATTACCTTTACAGACAGAATATTTAGGCATTCACCTAAAAATTCAAAGAAATGCTGCCTTTGGCTTTCTTCTGTGTAAACAAAGAAAAATTCTTCAAATTGGTCAAAAACTAGGATCGTCCGTAGCTGTTGCTGCTCATTTTTACGTAGTTGAGTGATTAAAACTTTAGTTTGGCTCTCTGAAGTCAAATCCTTAACTTTTAAAAGTTGTTCTTGTCCACTATTATTTTTATGTTGCAATGCCTCCCACATTAGCCTTGCTAATTCTTCCACCCAATTGGTGTAAACTCGCATTGCTACAGGTAGATAGTCTTGAATGCCTACGCTTTTATTTTTTAAAGCTGGAACTAATCCTGCATTTACTAATGAACTTTTACCAACTCCTGATTGTCCATGAATGACTATTAGTTTATGATCATGCCGTCCTAGTCGTTCAATTAATCGTTCAATATCTAGTAACCGACCTGATGCAGTAATTTCAGGGGCAATGCTTTCTTGAATATAAGTTTTGTTCAGGGCTATTTGAGCCTGCTTGGTTGACTGTAACCTTCCTGCACCGATAAACGCCCGTAATCCAAACTGCTGTTCAATAGACCTCTGCTGCTGTTTTGTATTGTATGCTTTGAGATATTCTTTTTTCTGAAAGTACAGCCCTTGCAAGTAACTGAGAATATCCAGGTGTAACTGCAAATCTTTTATAGGGCTGCTAACATCTCTTGCAACTTCTAAGTTTTTAATTGCCTGTTGGGGTGAGCCTAATTCATATTCAGCCTGCGCCAAAATAAAGTAATACAGGCTTAAATCGTATAGAGTACTTGGTTCTTCTGCGAATTTAGACACAACAACTGAACTATCTGTTGCTTCTATGGCAGAAGTTACTGGTAAGATATCTTTTGCTTTTTGTGCCAACTCTTTAGCATCACTCCAGCATTTCTGAGCCAGTGCTACCTGGGCTAAAAACTCGTAATCTTTCGCCAATTCTATTGGCTGAATGTTAGCTTGGTGTACTTGTAAAGCCTGCTGTGCTAAATTTTTGAGTTGCTCCCACTCTTTCAAATCACGCAAAATATTACCAAATTTGGCAATAGAATTAGCAGCTAAATCTTGCCTATTAGCTTTGTTGAGAAATGTAATGTATTCAAAGGTATACTGCCGAGTTGCTTGCCAATCTGGATGGCTAATATCTTTATTTTTAAAAGCTTTAAGGTAATAACAGTAAGCTATTTCACCAAGAATTCTGACTTGTTTTTCTGAACTATTCAGTTGTTGCCACAGCAGTCTAGCTTTTTGGTAATGCTCTAAAGCTTCGTCTATTTTATTGTTAACTTGCTTTACTAAACCTAACAGTGGTGCTAAATTAGCCTCGATTTCTGGGCTATCAGCCAAAATATCTCTCTGTGCTGCCTCTAATTCTAACTCTAATATACAGTAGTCATTTATACTTAAGTTCTTATCAAAATATTCATCTGCCAGTTGCTTAATGAATTGGGTTAAATCATCAGGCGTGATCGCAAAACTTCTGCTAGTTCCCCAGCTTTCCAAGTCAGGAGCAATCTCCATGATGGTGTGGTGGACTTCTTCACTAATCCACAGCACTACTGGAATAGACAAGTTTTTGCGAAATTCCTCGCGTACCTGATTAGCACTTGTCAACATCTGCGGTAAATCATGCAATGATTCCCAGCCCACAATCATCAACGCTTGGGTATTTGGCTGTAATTCTTCACGGATTGCAGTAAACAGCGTTCTTTCCGATTCCTTAAGTTGCAATACCTGAATCTTAATTTTACAGATTTCGCTTAACCTTTCTATCAAGCGAGTCCGTAAATCACTGTAATTACACCGCGCCCAAATCAGCTTAAACTTTCCCGCAGAAGCTTGAAGCGTCCAAGCTAGCTGCTGTAGCGATCGCTCATTATCTTGTAGTTCATTTACTGGATGCTGTGTACTCATACAATTTCAATGAACAAGAGGGGGAAAGGTTAAAGGGTAAGGGGAAAGGCAAAGGAAACCAGTTAATTAAAAAACAGGGGTTTCAGGTAATTGTATGCTGATTTTTCTATTTACCAGACGGTAAAGGCAAACGCACTATGTAGTGGGTATTATCTGTTTAATAATTACTTCCTTTACCTCTTACTCCTTACCCTTTCCCCCTTTTTAGTGAACTGCTCCTTCAACGACTTAACTCACTTGCCTCTGCCAAAATTGGATTGACATCAAACCAGGATTCACCGCCATCTCGATATTCAAACACAAATCTACTACGGATTAGCTTTTGGTATCCTTGGTCATCGCTGACTTTCTTCCTTTGCTTAACATAACGCAGCAATTCCCACTCCGAATCTGAAATCGGCATTGCCATCTCATTGCGACGTGCGCGAATCACCTGCTCCAATGTGTTACGCGAGAGGGGAAACCTCATTTCCTCCTGAATCCAAGTATTGAGCAACCTGAGCAAATCTCGCACATGACCACCACTCAAACTGCATAGCCGTTCTAGCGTTTCTGTACTGTCAAAGATTTCACTAATCTGGTTTAACCGTTCCTTTGGCTGCAAATCGGGAAATGCCCTTGCCAGTACCATCTGCTTCATCAGCGCCATCCCCTCAAGATGCACACTGCCGTCTGGCCATTGCACTGGAACCATCGGCAGTACCTTTGGGTCTTCCGGGAAACGCTGGGTTAACGTTCCGTAATCATCAGAGAATTTTAACGACAGCGGCATTGTGAAAACCAAATGGCAGTTGAGCTTTGTCAAAAACTCTCCCTGATCCACAAACAAGTACTCTTGCTGCGGCCGACCCCACGGTTTAATCCGGTTATCTATGCGGTCTAAGTTATCAACAATCACCACCAATCCTTTTTTACCCTGCTGCTTAAGTTTGGCGATCGCTGGTTCTAGGAGTTCTCGATTAATCGCCTCCAGCAGTCTGGTCTTCTGTAGCCCCAGGTATTGGTTGAGCTTCTCCCGCAGTTGAGGATCACTTTTCGTCTTGGTTGTGATTTCACCAATTCCCAGCGCTAGAGAGAACTTCTCTTTTTCTGTGGAAAACCCAACATCACCTGCTGGTGTTTTTACCTTAAACCCCGTCACTTCCGAATCTAGCGCTCTCAATGCGCCTTGCAGTAGTTCATGGAATTTGTTCGGCTCGGAGAGTGTGATTTTCTCCAGGCTTTGGCTCACACGACGGGCGATCGCTAGCAAAACATCTGCAATGTCCACGTCCGTCATTTCTAAGTCTTCACTTGACTCAAAATATACTACGTGGTAGTCTAATTCTTCCAGTTCCACCTGCAACCTGACTAGCTCTGTCGATTTCCCACAGCCGATATGACCAGTGAATAACGTGCAGGTCGGTTCGTTCGCTTTGAAGAACGTAATTTTCTGCTTTAGCTTGCCGATGATATCGCCGCCTCTGACTGAGGAAAAGTCAATGTAGTACTTTTTATCTGAACCTTGATTGATGTACAAAGTCCGGCTGGGGTCTGTTCGCTGGAAAAATTCTAGTAAATCTATACTCATAAATAATTTATTGATTACTGAATATTTTTTAATAAAAGGGTAATTTGCTATTTTTAAAGATTATTGATTAACACTACACTGCTTTTCACCGCATATCTCAAGTGTTTATGCTTGCTACACTTGAGGTTAACGCTTTTACGGACTGTAATGCAATTTTACGGTTACAGCGAGTCAACAACGCACTGCACGTAGAATTCGATTGTTGGCAGTGGCTGCAAAACCCTCTTGAGACACCTACCTCTGTACAAGAAAAAACTGCCCTGGGGCATGAAGTCCAGAGCAGCGTTTGTAAATAGGGGATTAAATAAAGGACTTTTAAAGCTTGTCCTTGTTTTACACATAATTCCTTTGGTATGTAATATTCTTCAGCTAAAATTTTGTACTTTATGCAAAAAGAACTAGAAATCTTGAAACCTTTATCCTATAAGGATTAGACCGAATACAACCTCATCATTTGTGTTCGTGTAAACCACTGGTTATCACGCATTTGGTCAAGTGCATTAACCCAACAGAGCAATCGTAAGCTGTGGAGGACGGTGTAGCAGGGGCAGCATTGGAGGTGATCGCTTACGGTAGACGCACTTTCACAAAAATACTCTAACGAGTTATTCACATCAATAGAGTATATAAATTTACTATAATCATCTTTTACCAGTATTCAGTTTATACTTTAGCTACTATTTATACCTCTGTATAAGTACTGCAAATCTTGCCTACAGCGATCGCATGAAGCACTGCATGAGGTCAATCGCTCCAAAACCCACTCTCATCACTGCGGCTATCTCTTGATATCCCTTGAATATATCATGCTAAATTACCTTCAAAAAAGTCATGAAACCTTTACTAGGCAAGAAAAATCAACATTATTTACTAGTTTTTTATGGGTTTAGCACTGATTCGGGCTTTTGAGCTTTATTTTCGAGCCTAGTTTTGATATCTAACTAATAATTTGACATAACAGATACTGAAGAACCAAAATTATTAAACCTTAATAGGTCTAGAAAATTTTCTAGACCTATTAAGGTTTCGTTAAGTTATAGAGTTAAATATAGTGCTTGAATGAAAGTCTATATTCAGAGTAGTTAGTCACTTTTACCTTTGGGTAAAGAGCAAATGAATATTAAATGCAATTGTATGAAGATAAGCTCTACTAAATTCAATTGGCAATAGTTGCTGATTATACCCCTCTTGCAAGGCTTACTCCAATTGCGCTTTGCTTAACAATATTTACAAAAAATACAAGCTTCAAATGTTCTAAAGTTCATATAAATGATTTATCAGTGAAGTTTTGGGGACAAGTAAATACTCTGGGGAGGGATGTGCTAAAAATAGTTTTACGGCAAGTATGCTGTGGTTAACATCTATATATTTGTTAAGTATTGCACAAGGCATTTAAAGTCTAGATAATTCATTAAATTTAATTATTAGGGCAAGTCATGAACAAAAAATGGGCTATCAAACGAATCACAATAAATCTTGCATCTGCTGAAAGCGAAAAACTTGAAAAATATTGTGCAAGTACAGGTAGACCTGCAACTGATGTGATTCGAGAGTTGATTCGCTCTCTCTCCATAACCGAGTTGTCAGCATCGGAACAGCCTCAACCAGTGCCACAGTCGGTCGCCTCAAGCGGATAATAGGTGAATTCAAGCCTTATCAGACCTTGCTCAAAGCCTGACTACACAGAACACCCACCCAGAACAACCCACNNNNCTCGTAGAGTTTTTACGTCAATCCCCCTTAGTTGGAATCGCCGAANNNCTCGACTTTAGCCGANNNAAAAACGATATATTATATAATATCAACCCTGTTGAAAATGAAACATTACAAAGAAAATATTCTGGAATTATGACTAAAGTAGAATTTACTATTCCCGTTCATTCTGTTAATAATACCATTAGAGAAGAAGCAGAAACTAAAGCCAAAGAAGCTTATGTAATGACTCTACTTAAATATGGAGAAATTAGCAGTGGTAAGGCTAGTCAATTACTAGGAATTCCTAGACTAGACGTAATACATTTAATGTCTAAGCATGAAATATCCCTATTTGACGATAGTATGACTTTAGAGGAATTTCAGCAAGAAGTTAATCAAGCAAAAGTGAAATTGCAAGGCAATAATCTATGATTGTTGTCTCAGATACAACCCCATTAAGTGAACTTTCTAAAGTTGGTAAATTAGACTTGCTTCAGGCTGTTTTTGGTAGAGTAATAATTCCTCAACAAGTCTATGCAGAATTAACAACGGGGGATCATCCCGCAGTTTTAGCCGTAAAATCAGCCTTATGGCTAGAAGTTATTTCTATAAGTAGTAACCAACTCATTGAACAATTACAATTAGAAACCGACTTGGATTTAGGAGAATGTTCGGCAATTATTTTGGCAGAAGAATTAAAAGCAGATCAACTTTTAATTGATGAAAAAGCTGGGAGAAAAGTTGCTATTAGTAGAGGCTTGCCAATTATTGGTTTAGTTGGAGTGATTATCTTAGCAAAAGAGCAAGGATTGATTGATAATGTCAAGAATATTTTAGATGATTTAATCAGTAAAGGAACAAGAATCAGCCCAAAAATTTATGATTATGCTCTGATTACAGCAAGAGAAATTTAAAACAATCTGACAATGAACCTATCCCCAAGTGACTGGCTAGAAAATATTATCTAGTTACCAGAGCGATAAGCCTGACGGCATGGCTACGCTTACTGCCTACAGTAGGACGTAAGCTAATGGAGACGCTAGCGCGAACGGCGGGCGATCGCATATACGCACTCATCACCGTTCATCCCGCAACCACTCTAACCCAGTTCTCAGTGCTGCCTCCGCCGTGTAAAAAATCTTTTGTTCTCCGAATATGCCACCTGTCCGGCTGATAATCCGAAACTGCCAGCAATGCCCTGGCGTGTAAAAAACCATTAGGACACTGCCGTTGACACAGAGTACGGTATCAACTTTAACTTGGGACATTTACTGCTGTTGTGGGTGTGATGATGTATTTTAATTGTGTGGGATTTCTCACCCAATCAACCCCAAATGCCGATGGAATGCAACAACCGCATTCGCCACACCATCTTCATCTCTAATCTTCTGGCCTAACTCCTGGGCTTTACACCGCATCACCTCATCGCCCAATACGATTTCAATCGCTGCTGCTAAAGTTTTATCTGACACTTTCTTGTACGGTATCGGCGCAGGGCTGACTCCCAAACGAGTTAGCTTTTCACCCCAAACTGGTTGATCTGCAAAAAAAGGTACAGTAATTGATGGTGTCCCTGCACGTAACACTGCCGCCGTTGTACTAGCTCCTCCGTGATGTACTACTGCTGGCACTTGGGGAAACAGCCAATCATGGGGAACTTCCTTGATCACAAACACTCGTAGCGAATCTTTTATATTCACTGTTCTTCCAACATTACCCCATCCTGATAATATAATCCCGCCTTGATGGGTTTTCTTTAGAGCTTCCACGATGTAATGTGTGAGATATTCTGGATTGGGCATCGTTATGCTCCCAAACCCAAAACACAAAGGCAATTGCTTTCGTCCCAGAAAATCTTCTAGTTCCAGAGGTGGCTCATATTCGGAGGCTTGGTCAACAAACCAAAACCCAGTTACATACACCCATACAGGCCAGTCATGGGGTTTTGGGATGACGTGCGAACTAAACCCGTACAATACAGGGATTCGTGATACATTTGCTGGAGTCTTCCGTCTGAAGCGTCTGCCCAAATATGGTAAAGGCGGCAATTTCAAAGTTTCTGTTCTGAAGTGATTGAGCAGTGGACGATATTTTTGCCAGTACAAAAACTCTACTAGTAAGTAGCTGCCATAGTTGATTAATTTCTTTAGCGGGTTTTTAGTTATTTGAGCAAATCTCAAAAACCCAAACATCCCTGTGGGAGTCAACGGTAGAACTGATGCAAAAAAGCAGGGTACGCCTAATTTCTCTGCGATGTGATATCCAAAGGTAGCTAACGGTGTGTAGATAATCACTTCACTTCCCTGACACGCTTGCCAACCTGATTCCAACTGTTGAAGTAAAAGCTTATCTGCTTCTTCTTTTTTCAACTTCTCTCCCGCAATCAATCGCTGCCCTTGCTTGGATTGCAGAAACTCTTCCATATTGCCAGCGATCGGTGCAAACTCTAAATCAAACTTTCTAACAAACGACTCAAAGTTTTCATGCGCTGCTACCTTCACCTTATGCCCCGCACGTTTTAACCCAATACCTAAAGCACAGTATGGTTGCAAGTCTCCCCTTGAACCTACTGTTAGGATCGTAATCTTCAGTTTTCGGCTTGGTGCTATAGGTAGACTTAGGCTCAAATGCTTTTTCAAATGAAAACTCCAGTATTCAAAAATTGTACTAATTTCCTGTGCCTCTGGGCGATAAACCAATACAGTNNNGATCAGCCCGTTTTTTCGTAACTGGTCAAAACAATTCACGCATGATCAATCTCATGAAATGGTCAAGGGAATCCCGTTATCTTTGGGTTTTAAATTGAGAATAAATGGCACAGCTTTCAATACCCAATCGGACACGGGTGTATAATTAGCAGCTTCTTCTCCAAAACTAATAGAGAGCATATCTGTATGAATAATCCCTGGATTAAGGGGTATAGCTGCCATACCATTCGGCAATTCTTGTGCCAAAGAACGAGTTAATCCTTCTATTGCCCACTTAGAAGCGCAGTATGGTGCAACTTGGGGTGAAGTCGAACGTCCCCAGCCAGAACTAAAGTTGACAATAATGCCCCGTTTGTTTTTCACCATTGCTGGTACGAAATGGCGAATTATATTCGCTACTCCTTTGATATTGATATCTATTAGATCCGAAAATTCTTCAGATGGTATTTCCCACAAAGGCGCTGGATAATTGGTAATTGCCGCATTATTAATTACTATATCTGGCGGTGAATATTTTTGAAGTACGAAGAGTGCCCATTTTTTTACAAGCTGTTCATTTGCTACATCTACAGATGTGAAATCGTTGGTAGCACTAAACTTTTGGCGTATTTTATCAATAACATCTGATGAACGGGCGCAACCAATAACAGTATGCCCCTGTTGAATAAAACCCTCGGTCATCGCATAACCTAGACCTTTACTTATGCCTGTAATTAGGATGAGCATACTCATATTTTTTTTTATTCCTGCTCTAAATCAATAATTCGTGGGAAAAAATAACCGCTACCTCTTGCTGTAATAATTAATTCTGGGTTATTGGGATCGGATTCTACCTTTGTCCGCAATCGTGAAATATGCACATCTACCACACGGGTGTCTGTATTCATCTCTGGTACAAAACCCCACAATTGCTGTAATATTTCAACCCTTGAAAAAATCTTTCCCGAATGATTAACTAATAACTCTAATAAGCTAAACTCCACACCTGTCAATCGAATGCGTTGCTCATTTTTATGAACTTGCCGCCTACTTGTATCGATTTTGAGATTGCCCACATGGATTATAAGAGAGTTAGGAATAGTATTGATACTGGTTTTGTGGGAGCGCCGTTTTAGTACGCAGGCAATCCGAGCTTCTAATTCCTTGGGTGAGAAAGGCTTCGCCATATAATCATCAGCCCCTAATTCCAGCCCAGTGATCCGATCTGCTACATCTGCCAAGGCTGTAAGCATAATGATTGGCACATCTGATTGTTTCCGTAATTCAAGACATACACCGTAGCCATCTAGCTTTGGCATCATTACATCCAGAACTATTAAATCAGGGGTCAACAGGCGAAAAGCTGACAAAGCTTCTTCACCATCACTAGCTGTAACTACGCTGTAGCCAATCATTTCTAACCGCGTCTGTAAAATTCGGCGAATGCTGGCTTCGTCATCTACTACTAAGATTGTGCCTTTCTCACCTGATAAGTTTCTTAACGCTGTTCCTAATGAGCGAGAACTCTTAACCATCCATTATCTGCTTATTAGGAGTCAAAAACGCAAAACAGTCTTGAACTACAGTCACGATCAAGAAGCGATGCCTGCGGCGAGCTACGCCTACGCTTAATACTTGCATCTGTGCAACAGATTATGCTGGGGCATCTACCCGAAAACAGATTTGTACACAATTGGTAAATTCTTACAATTAGGGACTCGTATTTTCCATCGATTTGGTGTACCTTGTTAATTCTGTGCAAATTATTTATACCTAACTTCTCCCAACTTTACTCAGACAAATTTTAAGCCAATGCCTTCGAGAGAAAAGCCAATGAATACTTCTAATGAGATACATACCAAGAAGATCATCAAAAAATCCGACAAGCTAACTTTGAAGGAAATGAGGGAAATCCAAGACGCTGAAGACCAACTTCTTCAAGCTAATACTGTCAATTCTACTGCCCCTGTGGTTGAGGATAAACCAGTAATCACTCCTGAGCCTAGAGTTCCTGACTATATTCCATTGCTTGATAATCCTCCAGTACAATCTGTGGGCAATTCCGGCTGGCAGGTTTCTGATGTCTGGCGGGATCTACGCGTTGATGATTTTTGTGGATAGACTCTCTATGATTACAATTCGTTCATATATCTATATCCCCTACGCCCCTTTCAATCGTATTGGTTGAATCTAAGATAATCTACAATTTGCTTTGATGCTTGAAAATATAATAATTACTCTGCTAATTTGCAGTACAGAAGAAGAGAAGCTTTACTTCGAGGTGTCCCTCTCACTTTTAAAAAAAGTTTCTACCTGGAATCCTGAATTATCAGCAGTGCCTTTATCAATGAGCGACGCTATTCAAATTGGTCGGGCTGAAGCTTATCGAAACCGACCTCAATTCAACTCTTATATATGTATAGCTGCCTCGATTCAATCTCTGCAACCTCATCCAAAGCCATTTCTATGGTATTGGCATATTGTGTTTGTCCCAGTAATTGATCAGCATATTTGTTATTTAGATCGCAGTGAGATCGTTTTGCTTCTGGACGGTACAGTAATTGAGCCAAAAGTTATTAATATTTCAAATTAGTTCCTACTTTTTTAACAAATTCATTGCTACCAACTGTCCTCTGGTTTCTGCCCTCTTCAACTTCTTGCGCGGCATTGACTAGCAGCCGAAGGTAAAAGCAAAGCAGATATCTGTTCCTTTTCGACAAGCTGATTAATAATTATGTCTGGTGCTGTAATTGCTTGCTTCAATAAGTGCTGATAAGTTATCAAGTTGCAACGTATTAAACTTGATAATTCCAATAATTCCTTCATATTGAATATCATTTGTAAGCGATTGGTCGGCTTGGGCAGTTGCCTTTTGACCCCACAACAGACCCAAGCGTTGCATTCGCCACAAACCCAAGCGGTGAATTTCTTGCCCAGGAATGAGAAAATCACCGTTATTGGTTTGTAAAACGGTCTGTCTTTCACTGTAGGGTTGAATGGTTCCTGAAAGCATTAAATTTTCTCTTTTACCAATATTTGCTACCAGTCCTAGATTAACCCACAACAGCGATCGCGTGTAATGTCATTTTTTTTTTGTGAGAATGGTATTTTTTATTTAGATCGCAGCGAGATTGTCCTGCTCTTGGACGCTACAGTAGTCGATCCAGCAGTTGTTGAGAGAAATTAAAGTTTGATAGTCGATTGAACAATACCAATTTTATTTTGATGATTGTTTTCATGTTTTTTAGCAAGTGCAACAGTAATCAAAATTGACTTGACTTCATTATTCATCTTGCCAGTAATAAGTTGGTTATACAAATATGTTGCTTCTTCTAGTGAAAAAGCTGATGGATTAGCAGCAGGATTATCCTCATGCCCACTTTCGCAACCACCCATATTAGAAAAAATCTGATACTTAACAAGAGGACGATTTTCGCCACCAACATTAAACCACACGCAACTACGTTCTCGATCAATATCAATCGAAATTATTGGAGGAATACATTGCCAATATGCAACTTGCTTTGACCAATTTTTAAAACCAGCAGGATTTTCGCTCTTGATATTCATTTTTGATTTTTATCCCTTTGTTTTGATATTTAGACACTTTATTGTTCAATTGTTTTGTTGCTAACTCATACATGAGTACACCTACTACTGCTCAAACCAGTTTAAATTAGGACTTATCCCATGTTTTCGCCGATCAGCCTCAAGACAAGCCTTGCTATAAACCTCATCCCAACCATGAAGGAAATCTTTTTCATGAGATTCTAAATCCCCATACGGTACAGCCATTTCTCGCTCTAAAGCTTGTAATAATTCTTCAAAAGTCAGAAAATATCCTGGCTCGATTGAGATTGCTTCAAAAAATCTCAGCCAATTGTCTTTAAACTCTTGACGCAACAACCGCAATGCTTCGGCGTTCATCTTCTTAAGAGTTGGAGTCGCTGACAATCGCGCCAGCTGTAACTCTTGAATGAATGCCTTAATATGATAGTTTGCACGTTTGTATTCAGGTGCAACCTTCCCCAAGCGCAACGATGCCAAGTAACGATCGCAAACTTCCTGGTAATCCTCAACTGGAGATACAGCTGGTGATAAGGCAACTTCTACACGTTCTTGTGACTGTAACCATAAGTTTGCCATTTTTGAAACCATAAGTTTGCCGCAGTATGTGACTGTAACCATAAGTTTGCCATTTTTGAAACCATAAGTTTGCCGCAGTGTGACTTAAAGGAAAAGATTGCCGAAAATTAAAGGATAAGCTTGCCGCACCAAGCCTGAAAGCCTGATTATTACGATTTGTGCCAAGTAGGTGTTGGACTCGAGTTAAATGATAAAGTTGCCACCAGTCCAAAGAATTTAAGTCAAAGTCTGCCGTGAGTCCAAGCCACTTTTTTAAGTAAAAATGCTCAACGCACAAGAGTTTGAGAATTGGTGTCGCCGCCTCAAAATATCAGGACAAGCGCGTTCTGTGATTGAGCAAATTCGGTCATCAGAACCTGTGCGGCGAGTCAGAAGCAATGGAATCAACGTTGTTGGCAGTTACTCCAGTATGAAAATGGGCAGAACAATTCAGTTCGAGTCCCATAAAGTGGAATTACCAGCAAGCGAAGAATATGAGCAAGACAATGATGTTTTAGAATACTATGATCAACCCTACCGTCTTAGCCTAAAAGTCAAAGCCAAAAATGGCAGAATGGTAACAGTGACTCATGTTCCAGATTTTTTTGTCATCCGAAAATCGAGTGCAGGTTTTGAAGAATGGAAGTCCTCTGTTCGATTAGAAAAACTAGCAATCAAGCAACCAGAACGCTATGTTTTTTCAATAGATGTGGGATGGCTAAGTCCACCAGTAGCGGAAGTCGTTGAACAATTAGGTCTGTATTACCGCCTCCGTACTGATAAGGAAATCAATTGGGTCAAGTACAGAAATCGTCAATTTCTCAAAGCCTACACCATCAAAACTTATCAAATAAATGTGGAAGTTGCGAACCGCATTAGAGAGCAGGTTGCCCTGACACCAGGAATAACCTACTCTGACCTGATTCAAACCTTAAAGGCGACATCAGATGAGGTGAATGCCTTAATAGCTAATGGGGAAATTTATACTGACTTGAGTGTTGCTTATTTAACTGAACCAGAGAGAGTACATTTATTTGTTGATCAAGCAGCAGCTGATGCTTACAATCGCTGGTTATTAGAGCAAAAAATCACCGAAGAGAACTCGCTTTTTGCAGTAATTAGTAACCAAACATCCACAACTTTTACATCTTCTATCCACCCAGAAGCAATAGAACGCTATTTAAAAGCCAGCCCATGTGATTTAGCACAAGCAAACCATCGCTATCAAATTATTACTCAACAAGCAGCAGGTAAACCAACAGATAACGCTACTATATCTGAGCGTACTATTCGTTATTGGAAAGCTAAATTTATCCTGGCTCAAAAGAAATATAACTGGGGATATATTGGGCTGCTCGATAATCATGCAAGCAAAGGTAATAGAAAACCAAAAATATCACAACAGACGCAGGACTTCATTGACAAAATTATTGCTGACCACTACGAAACGCTCAAACAAAAAGGGAAAATGGCAGTTTACGGAGTCTTGAAACACGAATGGGAAAAAACCAAAAATCCAGAGGAACTACCAAGCTATGTGACTTTCTGCAACAGAATCAAGCAACGTTCCGGTTATGAACAAACTAAAAAACGGCTTGGTTCTCGTGCAGCTTATCAGCAATCAGCCTTCTACTGGGAATTAGACTTAACCACTCCGCCTCATGGAGATCGTCCCTGGGAAATCGCTCACATTGACCATACACAGGTAGATGTGGAATTAGTCTGCTCCCGTACAGGGCGTAATCTAGGCAGACCTTGGGCTACTTTGCTGATGGATGCTTACAGTAGAAGAATTTTAGCGGTCTATTTAACCTTTGACGAACCAAGCTACCGCTCAATTATGATGGTGCTGCGAATTTGTGTGCAGAGATATTCACGCCTACCTGAGACGATTGTTGTCGATGGTGGAGCTGAGTTCAGTAGCATCTATTTTGAAACACTTTTAGCTGCCTTTGGCTGCACTAAAAAACAACGTCCGCCAGCTAAAGCTCGATTTGGGTCAGTGATTGAACGTCTTTTTGGTACAACCAATACAGAATTTTTTCATAATCTTCAAGGAAACACGCAAATAACCAAACAAGTTCGTTTAGTAACTAAATCAAATAATCCGAAAAAACAAGCAGTTTGGACATTAGATGAACTGTATGCTTTCTTTTGCATTTACAGTTATGAATTTTACGATAATAAGGAACATCCAACTCTGGGGAAAAGTCCGCATCAAGCCTTCACAGAAGGAATAGAGAAAAGTGGACAAAGAAAGATGCAAGAAATTATTTATGACGAGAACTTTAAAATATTTACTCTACCATCTACTCCTAAAGGAACAGCCAAGGTGCAACCATCCCGTGGAATCAAAATCAATTACCTTTACTATTGGTCAATAGATGATTCGTTTATCCAACCAGAAATAGAAGGAACAGATGTCCCAGTGCGTTATGACCCCTTTGATATGGGAACAGCTTATGCTTATGTCAAAGGGCAGTGGATTCGCTGTATTTCCCAATATTATAAATTTTTCCAGAATCGTTCAGAGCGAGAAGTTAAATTAGCCACAGTTGAATTACGTCGCACTCGACAGAAATCTAGTAAAAGAATCAATTTAACAGCTAAGGAAAGAGCAGCTTACCTTGAAGAAGCAGAAGCAAAAGAAGCAATATTAGAACAACGATTACATGATTTAGCAGGTCTTGACGTTCGCTCGATTATTGAAGGCAGAATAACTCAGCCAACAGGTGAAGAGCAGAAAATAAATCAATCACAAAAAGTTAAGAAACTTGCTAAAAGCAATCTGAAGTCAGAAAAAAGGTTAGAACAAAAAATAGATTTTAATACAATTAATCCATATACGAATGAGGAGTTATGGTAAATACTAATGCACGAGCATTTACGCAAGAACTCCTAAATAAATCTAGTGAAGATAAGACTTGTTACTTCAAAAGCATTACAGTTCCCCACCGCAAACTTAAAGAAGCTTTGGACAGGCTATTAATTAATATTCTTGAACCTGCGGATACCCTAGTATTTTTAGTTTTTGGTGTAACTGGCGTGGGTAAAACTACCTTGCGACTGCGCCTAGAGAAACTCTTATTGGAACGATTTCTCCCGGAATTACAAGTAAACCCTGGTAAAATTGCTGTCGCTAGCGTTGAAGCTATTCCAGCCGAACGAGGAAATTTTAGTCATAAGGATTACTATATTCGGGCTTTAGAATCTCTCAATGAGGTTTTAATCGAGTATAAGTCTAATTATAAACTCTCTTGGACTGATAACAAAGATTTAGGATTGATTAATCAATCCAATCGTAAAGACGTACCTACTTTGCGACGAGCAATGGAGAAGGTGTTTCGGTATCGCCAGTTAAGATGTTTCCTAGTAGATGAAGCTCAACATTTGTTAATGATGTCCGGTGGACACCAAATGCTGCATCAAATGAATTGGATTAAATCAATTGCGAATCTGACGGGAACAGTACATATCTTATTTGGAACTTATGAGCTTCTTAATTGTTCAACTCTCAATGGACAAGTAGGAAGACGTAGTGAAGATATTCATTTAACTCCTTACCAACTTGATGAGGCTGAAGATGTTACTGAATTTATTAGAGTTATTAGAACATTGGAGAAGCATCTTCCCTTAGAAGAAGAACCTTATTTAGAAAATTATTACGAATATCTATTTTCTGGTTCAGTCGGTTGTGTAGGAATTCTTAAAAATTGGTTAACTCGTTCATTGCGATTTGCTTATGAAGAAGATGCAGCAACGTTAACTATTAAACATTTGGAGCAGGGAGCTTTCAGCCAAGGACGAATTAACCAGATTTTTCAAGAATCAGAGCAGGGTCAATTACGCCTCAAGCAAGAATCTAGTAGTTATTACTTCATAGGAAATTTAACTACTTCTGTTACTCCTGATGTAGTACAGGGAGCTTCTCTTAAGAAAGGACGTGTTGGGAAACGAAAACCAAAACGAGATCCAGTAGGGACACAAGATAATGAAAGTTGATGTTAACCAAACTGATGAATTATGGGACTTAGAACGCCCTAAGATTCCACCGCGTAGTTCTTTATTCCATCTTGAACCGATAGGAATCGGAACGCCTTATGTGGAGAGTATAACTAGCTACGTTGCTCGTTTAGCCGAAGCTCATAGTGTGGCTGTCGGAACTTTAATCGCTGCTGAAATTCAAAAAAAATTCTCTAAATCAGATGATATACAACAGTATTATTACCCTAGTTTAGTGAAAGTATATGGACAATATTATATTAAGTCTTTAAATGGAACTTCTGTAAAAGCCAAGCAATTCGTAGCCGCTTTGAATCAACTTACTCTGCGCGATGATTTGGAGTTTTTAACACTGCTGACTTGGGCAGAAGTTTTGCCATCTCAAGATTTACTTAGGGCTGATTTTGCATGGTGTCCTCAGTGTTATCAAGAATGGCGTGATAGCTCAAAAGTGATTTACTCTCCTTTATTATGGTCGCTTGAATCTGTCAACATTTGTTTGGAGCATCATCGACCTTTGCAATCTATTTGTCCTCAGTGTCATCAAAAATTTGTACCTCTTTGGCAGACGACTCGTCCAGGGTTTTGCTTAAAATGTGATGCTTGGTTGGGTGGACATTATCCTTCTGTTCTACAGCATTGTCCAGATATAGCTCAATCTCTTGAATGGGAGATTTGGGTTGCTAGTGCTTTAGGAGAATTGCTTTCAAAAGCTGTTTTATTTAACTCTATACCTCCAAGAGATAGTATTAATAAAGCTATGAAGCTTTATGCTAATCAATTAACCAATGGTAATATTTCAGCTTTAGGTCGTTTCTTGGGAGTCAATCGTTATAAATTTCTTCATTGGCATCAAGGTTCAACAATTCCTATTATTTCTGAGTTGCTGAAAATCTGTTACACACTCTCTACTTCTGTTGCTGATTTTCTCCAAGCCAAGGTTAATCCCGTAACTCTTGATAAACTATCTATTTTAGCTTCCAAAACTAGCCAACGCCGAAGAAAATCTTCTGTTACTTATAGCAGTAAACCAGACATTGAAGCTACAAGAGCAGCAATGCAACAAGCATTATTTGAAGAACCTCCCCCAACTCTTACCCAGTTAGCTTATCGTCTTGGATATAAAAGTTACAGCCCTTTAACTCATATTTCAAAATCTTTAGCCACTGCTATTAAGCAAAGAGCTACTGATTATGCAACTTTAAAACGTCAGCAGCATATCCGAGAGCTTTTACAGGGGGTTATTGACAATAACCTTTCTCCTCCACCGTCCCTCAGCGAAGTAGCCAGATGTCATCATATTGGTTTAGCTACTTTCTACCTCTATTGCCCAGACTCTTTGCCAAATTATTGTTGAGGGATACAAACATTACCGTTTATTGCGTCGCTTGGAAGTGATTCAACAAGGTTGTTTGGAAGTTCAACAAATTGTTCCACAACTTTATGCTCAGGGTATTAATCCTACACTTAAAAATATTCGTCAGTTTATGGCTAAACCCTCTGCTTTATGGAAAAAGGAAGTCGTAGATGCTTTTTGGGAAGCTCGACGTTCAGTTGAAAATTCTTAAAGCCAGTCTGAATCAGAGTTCGGCAAGCTTATCCTTTAATTTCCGGCAATCTTTTCCTTTAAGTCACATGCTTCTGAAGTATTTCGTGACCGTTTGGCTAAATTATCGTTCAAATCACACTTCTACCAATTCTTCCATTCGGGCAATTCGCTCAAATGATGTCACGTACTGCATACGTTGTTCTGCCTCTAATTGTTCTACTTCCCGTTGAAATTCTCGCTCTAAATCTAATGGTAGCGTCAACATCCAGTCAATAAAAGCCAAAAGGTTAACAACAGCCTCGCGTTCAAATCCTTGCTCATACAACCGACGCACTAAATTCAGTTTTGATTGTTTCCTTTGCGACCTATTACTGCGGGTTTGCACTGCTGCCAAGTGAGCCATTACCACCGTAGCAAAGGGGTTACGACTGGCTTCTAGCTCCGACAACCTTTGTTGATAGTCTAGCAGCTTGATTACAGGAAACTGAAAATCAACCGTACAACCAAACAAATCGTACCCAAACTGATGAAACAATTCAAAATTCAAAATTCAAAATTCAAAATTGAAGAAGAGTAGTTTATCAATTTAGGATACAAAGACATCACAATTAACGCAGAGGAGATACAAAGCAATGAATCAACAAAAAGATATTACAGATAGAACATTTAACTTTGCTGTCAGAATAGTTAACCTATGCAAAGTTTTGGATGAAAAGCCGGGAGTAGGACGAGTTTTATATAAACAGTTAATCAGGTCTGGTACTTCTATAGGTGCAAATGTTGAAGAATCTCAATCTGCTCAAAGCAAAGCTGATTTTGTCCATAAGCTAGAAATTGCTCTGAAAGAAGCTAGAGAAACAAGATATTGGTTGAGGATTATGATAACTACAGAAATAATTGAACCATTAAAATTGTCATCACTGCTCCAAGAAAGCGAAGAACTTATCAAAATAATTGCGGCAATAGTAGTCAAAACTAAGCAGAATAACTCTAGATAATTTTGAATTTTGAATTTTGAGTTTTGAATTGTTGAGTAGTATTTGCTTCCAAGGAGAATCGTATTCAGTAAGAGGTGTTTTATTAGCCATTTTCAAATGTATTGTCTAATTTCAAATTGCAGAGGTGTTTATGCCAACAAACATAGAATGGACAGACCAAACAGATAATATCATCCGTGTCAAAGTCGGCGGTTGGTGGTGTCAAAAAATCTCAGAGGGGTGTAAAAATTGCTATAGCGAAAAACTGAATCAAAATTCTTTCTTCGGTGGAAACAAACTACCCTACTCTGGGCAACCACCAGAACTAACACTTGATACAGAAGCTATTCGGAAATGGGGCTTTCAAAGGAAACCTAAAAAGCATTTCGTTTCTTCAATGACCGATGTTTTTGGTGAGTGGGTTCCGCGTTTTTGGCAACATGAAATATTAGACGGAATGTTCGTAGCACCAAAGCAAACATTTCAAATCCTTACCAAACGCCCAGAAATTATGTTGTCATCTGTAGATGAATGGCTTTCTAATCATGGGCTAGAGGAATTACCTTCTAATATTTGGGTTGGAACTTCTATAGAAAACCGTCGCACTCTTGAAGAACGTAGTCAATTCCTTGCCCAAATTCCAGCTATTATTCGGTTTTGGTCAGTTGAGCCATTACTAAAAGATTTGGGCGATATTAGCCAATATTTGAATGATGTCCAGTGGCTTATTATCGGTGGTGAATCAGGGACAGACTCTAGACCATGCCATATCGAATGGGTCGAGTCTCTCGTCAAACAGTGCAACGAGTCAAAAACGCCTGTATTTGTCAAGCAATTGGGGTCAAATATTTATTTGAATCAGCAACCTTTTAAAACAAAACACGCCAAAGGCGGCGAACTTGCTGAATTTCCCCAACAGATACAAATTCGGGAATTTCCCAACTTCACTTGTGATTAGAAACAAATCCCTCGATTGTTAAGAGACTTTCGAGGGA
Organism: Nostoc sp. GT001; assembly: GCF_030382115.1. Taxonomy (NCBI): domain Bacteria; kingdom Bacillati; phylum Cyanobacteriota; class Cyanophyceae; order Nostocales; family Nostocaceae; genus Nostoc; species Nostoc sp. GT001. Next base: position 35,477 of record NZ_JAUDRJ010000001.1, on the reverse strand, counting down.
AGGCAATTTTTATTAGGTATATCATTATGACTTTAGCAGAAAATCAGCTTAATAATCGGACAGCTTTTGAAGTCTTCATTCCCGGTTTTTTTGATGATTATCCACTTGAATCATCAGAATTCCGGCTGTACGCGCATATCCAAAGAAGAGCGGGTGTAAGCGGTTGCTTTGAGTCTATTCCGAAGATGGCTAAACATTGTTACATCGCTCTCAAAACTGCCAAAAATGCTATCAAGCTTTTACTAGCCGCCGGAATGATTGAAATACAAGAACGTATTGGAACTACTAACATTTATACTCCCACTTCACCTTCTTTGTGGGTTTCTCCTGACCAAATTCAATTACTTCGTTCACAAATCAAGACAACAAAAGAAACCCCAGTCAAAATTAACCCCAGTCAAAATTGCACGGGGGGTGGGGTCAATTTTGCACCCAGTGGGGAGATCAATTCTGCATGGGGGGTGGGGTCAATTTTGACCCACAAAGGTATTCCCATTAAGGTAATCCCATCTACTAAGGAATTCACACTAAGTGCAGTACCCCCAAAAAACGAGTGTGTGTGTGAAGAAACTAACTTGGATTTACAACCAAACCAGGAAGAAGAACCAATTCCCGAATCTTCGTCTTCACAATCAAACCAGGAAGAACCAATTCCCGAATCTCTCACTTCGTTGTCAAATCAATCCGAGACTTTGCATCAAACAGACATTCCCTCATGTAGACCTACTATTGCGGCGGGTTTGTTCGATAAAAACGAACAAGCGAACAAGAAACCAAGCAAACCAAGATTTCAGTCGATTGATGATTTGCTCAATCACATCTTGCTTGACCCCGGCATCTTAGCATCTGAGCCTTTACCCGCAGTTTACAGAAATGAAATCAAGCTCCGTTCTTGGCGTTTCCCTTGGCGCACTTCTTGCAGAGACAAGATTTACCAAACCTGTGATCGGCGTTTGGTGGAGTTAATCGCCAAGGAGAGAGCCGAGTGGGACAAGGTTAATTGGCAGCAAAAAGTCCCCACTGTGATCAAATCAATCAGCAATTTGGAGGTGAGTAAAGCTGGTTTAGAAGAACTGTTGGTTTATTGGTCAAAAGTTCTTGAATTATCTACGCCACAAACTGAACAATCAAAAGCCAATGACCAACCCATCGGTTACTACTCAAATCGTTCTCTTGATTGGCATAAAGCCACATTCTCTGAACTTCTAGACCGCATGGATGAAGTTGGTAAAGACAAAGCGATCGCTTCTTTCAGCAGCCGTTATGACCAACAAGATCCAGGTGCAACGCTCAAATGGTTAGATTGGTTAAAACTTACACATCCTCAAATGTATGTGTACTTACATCCGCAAGCTGCGTGAGCAATATGGAATCTAGATTTTCTAGAAATCAAAATTTTCAAATGAGGTGAACTATGGCACAAGACAAAACAAACTTCACATCCCAACAAGACCGTTTACCCCCACAAAGCATTGAGGCTGAAGAAGTGATACTCGGTGGCATCATGCTCGACCCAAGTGCCATGAGCCGAATCAGCGATCGCTTGGTAAGAGATGCTTTTTACATCAATGCCCACAAAGACATTTACCAAGCAGCCCTACGACTGTACAGCCAAGGATTACCAACAGACTTGCTTTGCATTACCAACTGGTTGTCTGATAATGGTTTATTGTTCCGTATCGGTGGACGCAATAAACTGGCCAGTCTGGTTGGCTGTACTGTGTCAGCTGTGAACATCGATGTTTTAGCTGACTTGGTAATGGAAAAATACCAAAGGCGGCAGTTAATCCTTGCTGGCACTGAGATTGTTCAACTCGGCTATGCCACCGAAACTGATTTACCTGTAATTCTCGACGAAGCCGAACAAAAAGTCTACTGCATTAAGTCTGAGCATTCTGCCTCTGACTTGGTTCATATTTCTCATGCCCTAGCCGACACTTTTACCGAAATTGAAGCACGTCATACTGGTAAGGGATCACCAGCAGCAAGCAGTGGATTTTATGACCTGGACAGTATACTCGGCGGTGGTTTTCGCAAAGGACGGTTGTATGTACTAGCTGCTCGTCCTTCTGTTGGTAAATCCGCTTTGGCTGGTAATCTTGCTCTCAATGTTGCCAAAACTGGGAAGATGCCTATCTGCGTTTTCAGCTTGGAAATGTCTACTGATGAGTACGTACAGCGATTCTTGAGCAGTGAATCTGGCATTGAAAATAACTTCTTGGAAACTGGGAATGTCTCTGACAGCCAGTGGCAACCTTTAAGCGTGGCGATCGCAGAATTAAGCGAACAACAGATTTTCATCAACGACGAATCTTGCCCTTCTCTTAATCAAATCCGTAGCCAAGTCCGCCGAATTTCATCCCATTACGGTGGTGTTGGGCTTGTGATCATTGACTACTTACAACTAATGGCTCTTGATACTGATTCACGGGTGAACATGGCTCAACGAGTCGGTGAAATCAGCCGAGGATTAAAAAGATTAGCCAAAGATTTGGATGTGCCTGTACTGGCTTTGTCCCAACTCAACCGCGAAGTTGAACACCGTAACGATAAACGCCCTGTACTAAGTGATTTAAAAGACAGTGGTGCTGTTGAGCAAGACAGTGATGTTGTAATCATGCTTTACCGCGAAGAAATGTACAACCCCGATACCCCAGATCGTGGCATTGCTGAGTTAGTTGTTCGCAAGCAACGCAATGGACCTACTGGTACAGTCAAGCTTTTATTTGACCATCAGTTTACCAGATTCAAGAATTTATCTCGTGGTCGTAGTTTTTAAGGCTCTACTGGAGGATAAACATTGTCTTTTACGCAAGATAGGGAACTGAGAATGATTGAAACTTACCAACAGCTTTTACAACAATGGGCGGCTCTTGCCCCTGATGAATGCTCTACCACTGACAGGGATTACAGGTTTAAGGTAAAAGTGCTGCCCAAAGTTGAAAAGTGTTCTTTCGATAACCCCTGGCGTTCGGTTACTTCCGAAAATCTTACTTGGCGACTTGATGTAGCTGAAGATGTAATTCTCAGACAGTTGAATTTTGTTCTTCTAACAGTTTTACATCGCTGTTCTAACCGTCAGTCCAATATTCATTTCACTTTCATAGAGCTTGGAACTATCGCCACAATCTGCAATGGGCTGAAGTCGCAAATACATCCACATCCGGCACTTGCGGCATTAGACGCTTACGTTCAATTGCTGGAGTTTTAAAACCCATGAAAGCACTTTCAGTCCGTCAGCCTTGGGCATGGGCAATCATTTATGCTCTCAAAAACATAGAAAACCGTGGCTGGCCTATCAATTATCGCGGCGATATTCTGATTCATGCAGCCAAGACTTGTACCAAGAAAGAGTACCAGCTAGCAAGAGAATTTTGTCAAAGCATGGAGGTAGTAATCCCAGATTTAATCTCTCTACGTCGCGGTCAAGTTATTGGCATTGTCACAATAGTTGATTGCAAGTTTTCACCAGTTGCGTCTGGCTGGGGGATGCCTGAGCAATACCACTGGAAGCTGGAGAATCCGCGAGAGATTACACCGATTCCTTACATTGGGCGGTTGGGGATTTTTGAAGTGCCAGATGATTTGGTCATAGAGGTGGCTGCATGACTAAATCAGTAATATTTGAGTTATCTGCAATACCCGAAAAATTCTTAGAGAAAGGGGTTAAAGACTCACAATGCGAATCGGTTGGATGTTTATATCCGTACCTCAAAAATAAAAAGTTACTTGATGGGTCAACCTTTATCAAGAGAGCGAAATCCAAAAAGACATCACCAAAATTAGATGTTTGCAAAAATTTTGATGACACAAAATTAAAACCAGTTTTGCCAGATGATGCACCGATCGCCATAGTACTGTTCGCTGGGGGCGGTAAAATTGAAGCCGGGATGGTGCAAGCCGGGATTCGTCCAGTCATTGCGGTGGAGTTCGACCCCACAAAACCAGACTTGAGCAGGGCGATCGCCAAAACTCATCACCACAACTTCAGCGAATACGGGTGTAGAGTCGTCCAACTAACAGTACAAGAAGTAGTACAGTCAGGATTCATAGGTTTTCCCCGCCGCCCCGATTATCTCCACGCCTCTCCGGTGTGCGCCAACTTCAGTCAAGCCCATACAGCTAAAGCGGGTAAGGGTGGGGAAACGGCTGACGACTTGACCGCAGCGATCGCAGTAGCAGAAGCTATTCGACAGTTGCAACCACGGGTGTTTACGCTGGAGAATGTGCCGCGTTATCAGAACAGTCAGAGTTTCAGTATTATCCTGTCAGCTTTGGAGCAAGAGGGGTACTCGGTCGATTACAGCATGGTCAACATGGCTGACTTTGGGTTGCCCCAGGCGCGGCGACGGTTAGTTCTGGTTGCAAGCAAGGGTTTTCAGGTTGCCCTACCCACAGAGATNAAACCTATCGGTTGGTACTCAGCGATCGCCCATCTCATCCCCGCAATGGCTGATTCACACCTGCTGCCCAAACAGCAACAAGCTTTGGAGGAATTTTTAGCCGGAAATCCACCAACACCACTGCTAATACAAAGAGTTGGGGGACGTTCACAGTCTAAGTACAAACCTGGGCATCTACCTTGCAACACTATCTTGCGATCGCACTTCACCGATCACAAGGGCTGCAACCGTAGTAAGTTCGCTGATATTTGGTTGCCTGATGGAATAGTTAAATCTTTGTCAATTCAAGGTGCAGCCATTTTACAAGGTTTTCCGTCTTGGTATGAGTTCCCGCCTGAGACTGCTACGGCGGGGTCGATTATCGGCTATTCTGTGCCTCCCAGTTTTGCGACTCAATTATTCATGTCGGCACAAAGTTATAGCTATGTAGGCAATAGCTAAGGCTCTACTCCTTCATCAATCCAAGCATCAATTGCTGTTTTTACCTCTAATTCAGTCACGGCAGACCATTCCTTTTCGTTGATAGTGGTTTTAAATACCGCTCTTTTACCGTGACCAACTTTTTCCATTAAGTATCCGCGATACACATTTTTAGGCTTAATCATTTTTCTTAATTATCTTTAGAGAATATTATAAACTGTCGCTCAATAAGAAGAGTAGTTTGATTTGCTATAATAGCTGCTGATCAAGGGGATTATTATAACTGTGTGTAAGTCAAAAGGAAACAAATAGTTGTATCCAGGTAAGGGGTTGCCTCTGGTTATTCCTGAACAAATGCTTATCTCTAGAAACCAAAATTAAGAATTTCAAATATCGTTGACGCTTCATCTTACTATTGCAATTATTCTTCCACAGTCCAAGATACCTCTTGCAACAATTGCAGGCTGTAAAAAACCCTTTTACGAAGGGCAGTGATTCTCACAAAAATACTCTACCGAGTTATTCACATCAATAGAGTATATAAATTTACTATAATCATCTTTTACCCGCATTCAGTTTATAATTTAGCCAATATTTATACCTCTGTATAAGTACTGTAAATATTGCCTACAGCGATCATCCTAGAAGAGACGAACTTTCGGCAAAATGTTTCAGATTCCCTGATAACTTCCTGTATTCTGGGATATCCATTCTTTGCGGAGAGCCGAATGATTCCTATAAATATGAAACGACTATCAAAAAAACCTCTAACCCAGTTCGCAAGGAAACAGAAGTAACCCTACCACCGACTGAACCCATTGAGATGCCTGAGAGCCAAAATATTCCTGAACCAGTGATTGAACCAAATCCACCTGTATACATTGAAGACTACGTTTGCGAATCTGAATACATCTGTGAACATTATCGTCCCTTACGCTCTGTGGGTAACTCCGGGTGGCAACCGTCTGATGTGTGGCGAGAGTTGAGGGTTGATGATTTCTGTGAGTAAATTAAGCTCTGACTGAATAAAAATTAATATATCATCCTAAATTACCTTCAAAAAAGCTATAAAACTCTTAATAGGCAAGAAAAATCAACATTATTTACTAGTTATTTCTGGGGTGGGAGCGCTGATTCGGGGTTTTGAGCTTTATTGTCTAGCCTAATTTTGATATCTAATTAATAATTTGACATAACAGATACTGAAGAACCAAAATTATTAAACCTTAAGCAAGCTAGAAAATTTTCTAGCTTGCTTAAGGTTTCGTTAAGTTATAGAGTTAAATATAGTGCTTGAATGAAAGTCTATATCCAGAGTAGTTAATCAATTTCACCTTTGGGTAAAGAGCAAATGAATATTAGATGCAATTGTATTAAGATAAGGTTTACTAAATTTAATCGGCAATGCTTGCTGATTATACGCCTCTTGCAAGGCTCACTCCAATTGCGCTTTACTTAACAATATTTACCAAAAATACAAGCTCCTTTCAAATGTTCTAAAGTTCATATAAATGATTTATCAGTGAAGTTTTGGGCTACAAGTAAATACTCTGAGAAGAGATGTGCTAAAAATGGTTTTACGGCAAGTATGCTGTAGTTAACATCTATATATTTGTTAAGTATTGCACTTGGCGTTTCAAGTCTAAATAATTCATTAAATTTGATAAATATTGCAAGTTATGAACAAAAAATGGGCTATCAAACGAATCACAATAAATCTCGCATCTGCTGAAAGCGAAAAACTTGAAAAATATTGTACAAGTACAGGTAGACCTGCAACTGATGTGATTCGGGAGTTAATTCGCTCTCTCTCCATAACCGAGTTGTCAGCGTCTGAACAGACTATACCTACCCTAAAATATGATGTTCCCATTCTGAAATAATGGCAATTGAATCACTTGGGTTTGTTTGGCGTTATCAAGGTTAGATAACGAAATCCCCAGCAATCTAATACTGCGGTTTTCCAAGTCAATTGATTCAAACAGTGCTTTGGCTAATTCAAAAATCGTATCCAACTCACTGATTGGAACAAACATTTTTCTGGCTTCATAACTGGCGGCTGCAACTACGCCTCGCTGATTCGGACTGCCATCGACTACTAACGGTTTTCCTCGGTAGTTAGGGTTGTCCCTCTGCTCTACCGATGCGTAAAAAGCGTCCATATCTACGTGAATTATTTTCCTAGTTCTAGCGACAGATTCTTGTCCCAAGCGTAGCTCCACCACAAGCAGTCTCGTTTTTCACAGCATTTTCAAAGAAGTATAGCAATCGCCAAGGTAGTTAGGACAAACAGTATAATCTATGAGTAAAGTAATACTGGATACTTTTGAAGCCTTCAGCACAAAAACAGATCATGCCAAAACCCTACAGTTACGACTTACGTCAGAAGGTAATTCAGGCAATTGAGTTAGACGGGATGAACAAGAGTGAAGCGGAGGGAGTTTTTCAAATCAGTCGAAATACAATCAACCTTTGGCTTGAACGAAAAGCCAGCACGGGAGTAACCCAAGCGTTACCGAATAAACACTCTTGTAATGGGTATAAAATTACCGACTGGGAAAAATTTCAAAAATTTGTCGAGGTTAATGGGGATAAAACTCAAGTAGATATGGCCAAATTATGGTCGGTAGAAATTAGCGAGCGCACAATATCAAGAGCCTTAAAGAAAATTGGGTTCACTCGAAAAAAAACTTATGGTTATCAAGAACGAGATGAAGTTAAACGACAAGAATTTAGAGAAGAAATAGCGATGTACAAACCAGAGTCAATAGTCTATATAGATGAAGCTGGAATGGATAATAGAGAAGATTATGGCTATGGTNNNTTTGAATTAGGTCAGCGATTTCATGCACTTAAAAGTGGCAGGAGACAAGGACGGGTTAATATGATTGCTGCCTGTTGTAATGGGAAATTATTCGCTCCATTTACTGTAGAGGGTGCTTGTAAGCGAACTGTCTTTGAAAGAGGAAGAGAAACTTGTTTAATACCATCGTTAAAACCTGGACAAATAGTGATTGCAGATAACGCCACATTTCCTTCCGGCGGACGTATTCAAGAATTAATTGAATCGGCAGACTGTCACTTAAAATACTTGCCATCCTATTCACCTGATCTTAATAAAATTGAGCATTGTTGGTCATGCTTAAAAAGCCGAATTCGTAAACAACTAATTCAATTTGACTGTCTTCGGAATGCTATGGAAGATGTACTTCGCCCAGCGTCCTAATAGCCTTGTCCGTTGCTATATCCCGCTTTTGTCACTCTCCGGAAACAAAAATCAAAAGCAATGTTTAAAACTTTGACTGTGACTGGGTTTGTGACTTTATTTTCTAATATGATAAACATTATCATTGCTTTAGACTGAAACCCTTATGTGGCAATGATTCTAGATTTTTATTTATGGAAAGTGACAGAAGCTGTTTACGGACGCGCTGGCTTCCGTTATGGATGGAAGAAACAAAAAAAGATGCACGAAAAAAACTACACTCTTATTGTGTCCTGAGAGTTAAGACCGATCCCCCAATGGTGCTTCGTCGCCCGTACAGAAGCTTGGTTCTGGGTTGAGACGGTTATGACATTGGTGAAATGGCAGCAGCCATTATCCCGCTTAGGAGACTGTATTCATCCGTCAACCCAGCTCAGGGCACACCTCCAATTGCTAGTATGACTCCGCATTCGTGAGGAAGCCTTTGATGATGAAAACACCAAAGTCCAAATCCCATTTACATCGACCAAGTACGAATGACACTTCCGATTTAAGACCTATCAACCCAAATGCAGCAGGTATTGATATCGGTTCAGAATTCCACTGGGTGAGTGTTCCAAAGGATAGAGCTTCCGAGTGTGTCAGACGTTTTGGCTGTTACACTGCTGACTTGTATGCTCTTGCTGATTGGCTAGCTCTTTGTCGAGTAGAAACTGTAGCAATGGAATCAACAGGGGTGTATTGGATTGCATTGTTTCAAATCTTGGAGACAAGAGGCTTTGAAGTCAAACTTGTCAACGCCCATCACGTTAAAACTTTACCTGGACGTAAAACTGATATTTTAGACTGTCAATGGTTGCAACAGTTGCATAGTTATGGATTATTGTCTGGTTCTTTTCGCCCGGAAGACCAGATTTGTGTTCTACGGAGTTATATCCGCCACCGGGATAGTCTTATCAAAAGTGCTTGTGTTCATATTCAACGGATGCAAAAAGCTTTAACCCAGATGAACGTGCAACTGCATAAGGTGGTTAGCGATATCACTGGTACTACTGGGATGGCAATTATTCGAGCAATTGTTGCTGGAGAAACAGACCCACAAATTTTGGCAGCGAAAAGACATCACCGTACTAAACGCTCTGAAACAGAAATTGCTGCTGCTTTAAATGGTGATTATCGCAATGAGCATATTTTTGTACTTCAACAGGAACTACAACTTTATGATGTCTATCAAGCTCAGATAGCCGCTTGCGATCGCCAAATACAGGAGTGCTTGGCTCAATTTAGTGACAAAGTTAATCTCGATGAATCTCCGCTTCCGCAACCAAAGCACCCTCGCAATAAACCTCAAGGCAATGAACCCGCTTTTGATTTACGTACCCATCTTTACCGAATTAGTGGCGTGGATTTTACTGCCATTAATGGTCTTGGTATCCTTACCGTACAAACCATTATTTCTGAGGTTGGTTTAGATCCTACCCGATTCCCAACTGTTAAAAACTTTACTTCCTGGCTTGGTCTTTGCCCTTGCAATCGCATCACTGGGGGTAAAGTGAAAAGTTCTCAAACTCGCTTGGTGGTTAACTCTGCTGCCAATGCTTTCCGAATGGCGGCACAAACAGCTGGCAAGAGCAATTCTGCCTTGGGTGCTTTTTATCGTCGCTTACGTTCTCGCCTTGGTACGCCCAAAGCTATCACTGCTACTGCTCATAAGCTGGCACGAATTTTCTATCGACTTTGGACATCTGGAGGTAACTATCAAGATATTGGCATGGATTATTATGAGCAACGTTACCAAGAACGGGTTATCAATAACCTCCAAAAAAAGGCTCTAGCTTTAGGTTTTGAGCTTGTTCCTCAGCCCGAAGCAAATACGGTTTCTTAGGAGAGGGATATCATTATCTTTTAGATGTGAATTTATGATTTTTGCTGAGTAATTTATTTCTTGGAAGTCCCCTAGGTAAATCAACACAACCTACGGCGTTAGCAAAGCTCGCCGTAGGCATCGCCGCAGACAGCCAGTCGGTCTTGACNCGACCAAAAAAAGGGGATGTGTATGGTTTTGACGGATGCAAAAAGGTAAAAGGAAGAAAGCGACAGACTTTGGTTGATAGCCTGGGACTTTTGTTGAAGGTCGTTGTCAGTGAAGCCAATGCTCCAGAAAGAATACTTGCGGCTTACGCATATATGGAACTGTTAGAGGAGCGCCCAGAATTGCTGGAAAAAGTTAAAGTCATGTGGGTTGATTCCGGTTATGACGGTGTAAAGAAAGCACTTTGTGTTTGGCTGATGATCCAAGCTCACGTTGAAGTTATACGCCGTACTGAACAAGAATTTCAAGTTCTGCCCAAACGTTGGGTAGTAGAACAATACCTCTGCCAATTTACGAGGGTTCAACGCCAGTGGAAACGGGATGAATACGTCCTAAAGAAGTAAGCTTGGCAAAAATCTGGGTTAATAAAATAGGCTCAGGGATTTCGGGAAGCATTTTTAACATTTCACGAACATATCGAAAACCACGATGGTAAGCCTTAAGGTCAATAATGCCAGAACCGGGATTGAGTTGCTGGAAATCAGCGAGAAGATGGTGGGATAAATTGACCATAAAAAATGCTAAATTAGAAGCATTAGTCACGGCAGTTTGGCTCAGGTTCATAAAATCTTCCAATCCCCAAAACTGCTTGGCATCCCTAAAATTAAACTCGATTTGGAAACGGAGTTTGTAATAGTCGATAATTTTTTCAAATGACAGAGTTAGGTCGCTAGAAAAAATAATTACATGGCTGCAAGCATTAGTTTTAAGATTGGTTTTGACCAAAATCACTACATTGAGAGCTTGGGCAAATTCTTTGTGAATAAGAGTGGCTTGATAAATATCAGTTTGAATATCATCCTCAATAGCACTTTTACATAAGTATTTGTCAGGTATATTACGATAGTCTAGCTTATCACCGTATTTACGACGAGAGCGCTTACTGGAGTCAGGATTTTCATAAGGGAAGTATAATGCTGAATCATGGCGCAATTTGGAAATTATCTGCAAGTTGACAAGACGTGCCATCTGCAAAGCATTGTTGTTACCAAAATGACCATCTACTACCAAGTAGGTGAGGGAAATAGAGTTAGCTAATAACTTGAATAGTGAACCAATCATTTTCTGAATTAGTATTAATTCAGATGTTAATATCACTTCCTTTTTATTTTTGTTTTTACTTCCTTTTGGTCGTCCACGCCCACGCTTTTCTTTTTTTGTTTGGTTTTTCGATTGTCGAGGTACTTTTTGTTTGAGTATCTTTCTTTATTACCTGTTCTATCTGAATCGGAAACGAGTGCCTCTGTTCAACACTCACTAATGATAATACAAAGAAAGATAATCCTGATATCGGTTTATTGGCTAGGCTAGAAAAGAATCTATCTAATCCATAAGTCTTTTTACCCGATTTACTGACTACAACTTCATCTCCTGCAAGCAAATATACCTCATTCGCACGGAACAAATGCTTGCGGAAAAATAGCCAAAACAATGTAGCCCAAGGTATTACTGTATGAAAAAACCGCAACATCGTCCGATAACTACCACCAATGCCTGCCCAACGGGAAATTCCCAACATCGTGACTCGTCCGCTCATCGCTAACATAGCCAGGATTATCTGGTTCAATTGCCGCATCGTCGTAGCGTTTATCTGCGGTAGCAAGCATTGTAGCAGTGATAAGATATCGGACATGGGCTGATTGTAGTTTTTGAGTTGTCGTTGTGAGAGACAATAACTCTACTACATCGGCCCTCTCTCCTCATCCTCTTATTTTGGCTAAGGTATTGTCAGATGAATAACCTTGACGAGTTGCTTCTCAATAGAGGGTTCAAATATTGGTTCTCTTGCTGTCAACTTCTTGTAACCATAAACACCACTTGGACGTTTCACACTGTAGTGGTGTACTTCGCAGCCAGTCGGAGCAATGTATTGCCCTTCTTTATTATTCAATTGCGAATGTAACTGTTCCACAAGGGAGGCGATCGCATCCATTCTCTCGGTTACACCCAAAGAGTGGGCAGTTTGAGGGCATCCCCTGGCCATCAACATCATGATTGCAGCCTGGCGACGTGTAATTCTAAAGGTTTCTCTGAAGCGCTCCTGCTCAAGAAGGCGCACGCGAATTAGTTCGATCTCCTCGTCTGGACTCAATTTCATCGCTGAACCACAGGTTTTGTAATTCAGGCATTCTCCAGAATCTAGTAGTCCTGGTTGCAGCATCATACTAGCGCAGTCAAAGCCGAGTCCACATATTTTCGTCGGCATAGTTTTTCTATAGTTCTAGCTGAATAATTTTATTATATCAGCTAGAACTAAGCGAGATGCCAGCTACCTTTTGGGGAGAAGTTTTAATCGTATTTTATGTCGGATAAAAGATAAGGGTATCTTATTTTGTCTTTCCCCGTGATCGTATATACTGAATTTTTAAATTCAGAGCCACCCAGTGCGATCGCATAATTATTGTGAATAACCCTGAACTAAATAATTTACCTCCGATTAAACTCATTGCTCTTGACGTTGAAACGGCATCGCTGACTGGGCGCACAGCGAGTACACGACTACCAACCGATATTCGGTGGGTAAAGGTGCTGGAATTTTTACGCAGCAATAACCTAGCGCCTAACAGTCGTAAGCTTTATGAACGCGAACTGAAGCGATTTTTGGCTTGGAGTGAACTACATTATCATGAACTGCGTCCACGTCACCTTGCGCTATATAAAGAATATCTCCGTGATGAAATACGGACTGATGTTGGTAAACCGCTTTCAAAAAGCAGCATTAATGCGGGAATTGCGGCACTCAAAAGCTTTTTCAAATGGATGTGTTACACGTATCCTGAAATTATTGCTACTAATCCTACACTGGGGATAAAACTGGAAAAAGTACCACTGCCACCAGCCCAGAGTTTGACCCCTGAAGAAATGGAACGGGTGTGGTCAGCGTTGGAATTGCTTGGAGAAACAAAGCAACGGGATACAGCACTGGTTCACATTCTCAGTCATGGGCTACGGGCTGGAGAAATTGTGGAGTTAAATGTTGGGTCGTTTGATGGTAAGTTACTGTTTTTACCAGATACCAAAACCAATGAACCGCGCTTAGTGCCACTGCGAAAAGAAAGCCGAGAAGTCGTGGCAGATTATTTACAATTGCGCTCACAGCAAGGAGAGGTGTTAAACAGCGACTCCCCACTGATGATTTCACACCATGCTTCATACAAGGGCGAACGCTTGAGTTATTACGGTATTTACTTTGCTGTAGAAAAAATCGGTGAATTAGCTCACATTGAGGATTTGCATCCTCACTCCTTTCGGCATACCTATGCTACGGATTTAATATTACTAGGTCTTGACCCAACTCATGCTCGTAAGCTAACAGGGCATCATAGTGACAGAGCTTTTCGGCGATATACACTTCGTGGCGAACAACAAGCTGCGATCACTGCCTACTATCGTGCGATTGGTGAAGAGGAGCCAGAGTAGACTATGCCAAAGCCGTTAGACCCCAAGTGTCAGTTATGTGCCAAGTTACCAACAACCCAAGCTAAAGTGCTGCATGGAACAGCAGGGGATGGATGTTGGAATCCAAAAGTCTGCCACAATCGCCGCTCATTCTATCGCTACCGCTCCCAGAAGAATTCAGCAGAAATTGATTCAGTAACAGTCGAACCCCCAGCAACATATTTTGCAGTGCTGTATTTATATAAAGAATCAGGGGATAAGCCATTGCACGCCTTGGGCGCAGAACTGTGGCTGGGACAACAGCCTATTTGTCGGCTAGAACCAATTCACTGTTTTGGGTTAACGGCTGGCAAGATCCGCGCCTATACAGATCAGGTGTTGCAGGCATTTGCCAAGCAATACGGTGTTTCACTATATCAATATAAGGAGCTGTTCGAGATTGCACCAACACATTGTCCAGTGCGTCCTTGTCCCCTGCACCCTGACTGATCGTCATACAAGCGATCGCTCTAGCCTCACTCACATTCATACTTCCCAAGATTCCAGTTTTAACCCTTCCGCACCCTCCAGTCCGGCATAACGCATGAGAGAACTTCCCAAAAACCATTACCATAATTGCGGTGCAGCAAGTGAACAATCTCATAGGCTACTACGTACTCCAAGACTGACAAAGGCACATCAATTAACTGCCAATTGATGCGAATCACTCCATCTTTTCCGCAGGTTCCCCAAACTCGCTTTTGCTCTGAAAGCCTAACAGGTGGTAACTAAACACCCAACTTACGGGCATAAACTTTGATTTTGATGAAGTTCTGAATATCCTGCCAAGCGCAATCGCGTTTCCAATTAGTTAGTGCTTGCTTAATAGCATCTTCTCTTTTACCCCCAGCCAACTGGTGTGGTACTTGAATGTAAAAGCGGCTTCTGCAAGCGATAGTAACCTGTTCTACATCGGCTGACTCTCTCGATACATGGGCTAGTATATATCTAGCTTGTAACTAACTTAGTTTTTCAAACCAAATAAATTTTTACTGTACAATATTTGGGTATAAAATTATTGCTTTCAGTTTATTTTTAATACTCTTTGAAATCCTCCTTTCTCCCTATAATATTCACAAGCATAAATTTCAGGATCTTTTGTCGGTAAGATAACTCTCCCACACTCTACTGCTATTGAGACGGGAACTGCGGGCAAAATGAGTATTTTGCAGTTCTTTCCGTGTTTTGCTTGTATTTGATTAAGTAATTTACGGTATTCGTAACTAAAAATTTCAAGTTGTCTTTTTAATTTTAAAAAGTGTGGTGATGCTTCAGATACAGTAATTTGATAGATACTGCAATTATCAGAAACTAAATTTTCATATTTATCATACTCAATGGTATCACTAATGGCTAATTTCAGTAAGACAACTTCGCCTTTCCCATCTTGTTCGCAAGAAACTAAATAAGGTAACTCAACACTTGAATCTTCTTGCCAAGACCAAGTTTTACTCGTATTCTGCAAAGTTTCCTTCACTTAAAGTTAATCCATTATACCAAACAGGTGTATTACACCCTTTGAACTCGCAACGTCCTGCTGACTTTACCCAAAGTTGTAATTTGACAGCTTCTGGGATACTTTTTCTAACCATAATTTACAGTTTTGGAAAATCCTGATTTTTTGCGTTGTTATACAAGTATTTACAATATTACATTCACTTAATTTACTATTTATTCAAAGCAGATTTTCAAGTAATTAGCTTTGTTTTAACTGCTGTCATTTGATGTACTTTCATTAAGTAATTCAAAAATAAAAGTTTTTTTATTACCCTCCCAAACTCGTAAAAATTTTATGCCAATAATAATAAAAAACAAAGTATCTCCGCTAAAAATATCTTTTTTAAGGCGAGCCTGCCAATTTTTAATGTCAGTATCCGAAGGTATAGGAATATTCTCAGGATGAGTGTGCCATTCTCCTACATAAGTACTTGTACCCCCACTTTCTAGCCAAGATTGATCGAGGATTTGCTGGTGAGATTGGCGACTACGCCAGAAATAAAATCGTTGCCAGCGATCGCCCGCCATTGGAACTGTTATTTCATCAATAACAATATCTTGACTGTTACGAATGTAACGCCCTATTAAGATTCCCCCTGCTTCAGGTTTGTGTCGATCATCTTGAACAAACGCCAGCATACGTAACAAAGCATGGCTGCTGATTTCAAGCTTGCTTTCGTCTGACTTTCTAAAGATTAGTGACTTCATGCTTGTTGTCCACCACAGACCGGACATTGCAAATTAATATAGTCGTACCTGCTTGCCTGTAATTGGTCAGGAGTCAACAAGTAACGTGGAGATACTTTAAAACCCGCAGCTACAAAATTATCATCAGTTCCTTTCCAAGATAATATGGGACTACCTCGCTCACGCTCTGTTAAACCATCGAGTGCAAGTCTAACAGCAGATTCAGCTGTTTTTTGCGCGTCTAAAAAACTATATGGTATATATGAACTACCGCAGCCCAAGTCATCTTTAGCAAAAGATTGGCCGTAGGCAGCAAATGCCGATTTATTGTAGAGTGGGGTGTTAATTGCGGTGGCTGAGGTAAAAAGGCATTGTAAGCAACCTGGTTTATCAGGGCGGGTAAGCAAAGAGTGTCCCCCAATTCCTAATGGTTCTAGCCAAGTAAACACTGTGATAGGACTTTTAGATTGAGTAAAATGCAATAAATGGTTAATATATAGTTCTCTTGTGGGATCACCTGTAGCAAAAATTGCTAAATCAAAATAGGACAAATCAATCAGTCTATCTTTAATGGCTTGCTCAATGTATTGTTGGTGTGTTGTGACTAACAAATAAGGATACTTGCTTTCGATTTCTTCTTTAAGGGCTGTAACTTTAGGTTGAAAGAGTGCTGTCTTACCTAAAACGTGTCGATATATATTTTCTGGTTTAAGAATGTCAGGGTCTACCAGTGTCAAGTGCATAATGCCTGCCTGTGCTAGTGCAAGGGCTATATAACCGCCAACCGCACCGCATCCAACAAGGAGAACTCGGAAGTTACTGAATTTAGTATAACTGCCACCTCTTTGAAGCAAGTAGTCAAGGTCATAGCGTTGAATATTAATTGGTATTGGCAAATTTTTTACTCTTCCAGATAAAAGTGGATGACCACCAGCAACACCAGAAAATAAAAGACCTATAAGGGTCATTCCACCACGCGGACGGGGTAAACTTAAAATAACCAGCTCTTCCGATTTCCACTTTCTCCCCCAATGTCTTAATAAGCGACGATTTTCTTCAGACAAGTTCTTGTGGACAATCAATTTTACGTCTTGACTACTCCAGGGGTTATTGGGTTCGGGTGGAAGTACAAATGCACCGTCTTTAAGCGGAATGTATAAAGCAGTACGTCTTGACAATAAATCGAGTTCTTGACTGTCAGTATTTAAATATGCCTTTATGGTACTAATGTTGTCTGCGGTTAATTCTGTGCCTTTGTTATCCGTATAAACAAATATTTTGCGTAATACATTGTCTATTGGCAAAAATGCAAACAAAGTCTTGGAACTAATTCGTTGCCAATATGCACCGAACTCGTTCATAAAATCTAGTTTATTAGAACCTTTGACACCTGCTTGTAGAACATCAACAGCTTTAGCGATCGCTTCAAAAATAATGCCAATAGGGTCTTCTGAATTTAGCAGCAGTCCCTCGGAATCTAAATAGCAAATGTTGCCATCTTCCTCCACATGTGGAATGAAGCCAAGAGCATCTGATGGACGCAGAAATACTTTTGGTAGGCAAAGAGGAAAGTTACAATCAACTCCAATACACAACGCTACGTTTTTACCCGCAATAGCTACCTGTCCTTCAATTGCCCATATAACACCGTGGGTTTTGAAACTATTCAGATCATTTTCAGGTAATATACGTAGATCATGAAGATATTGTTCCTGTGTTAGAGATGCAACGATGTTAAGTTGTGTTTCTATATCCAGCATTTAAGCTGAAGCGCTAGAGGAAATAATGGCTGGTGGTCGTTTTTGTGCCGTGTCTTCTCGACTGGGTATGGGAAAGTCATCTCCAAATTGTTTTTGAAGGATTTTGCAAGCTTCTACAGGGTCTGCTTTTTGTTGAGCTTCCCCAATGGCTTCTAGTAGAATTTCTAATTTCTCCTGAAAATCTGCCATTTGATTATCAGTCATTTTCTCAAACAGGTCGTTATGGGGAGAGACAGGTAACTCCACTATCAACCGTTGAACTATGTTGCTGTTAAAGTATACATTTTGGAACTTAGCAAGCATAGCGTTGACAAAGCATCGCAAGGCTTCTAAATCGTTGTAGTTTTTTATATTTGTAAACGAGTCACGAGTGTAAACTGGGTTGAACCAGTGGTAAGCTGCAACAGTAATGCCAATTCCAATCGGCGCTGCGTTTCCGTCGCTAGAGAATTTCACATCCTTCCAGCGTTTGAGGTAACGAATAATGCGGCGAAATTGTTTATCATCTTCTCTGTCTAAAAAGTGATTTTTGATCAGATGTATAAAAGTTTGGGGATCAGATTCTTGCCAAAATCTATGTTCTATAGCGGAATTTAACTTCCCCTTGGCTAGATACATTTTGCCATCTGGGTTACAGTCTTGATCCGAGTAAACTGCTAAATCAACGTGGTAAATGGGTTCGCCTTCTTGTTGGTAAAACACTGTGACACATGGGCGGCGAATTTCAACTCGTTGGGTATGTCCATTTAAAGCAAGATATACCCATGTCTTCACTTTCACTGGGTCGGGATAGTCTAAGTAGCAAATTTTAAATCGTATACCTGTATCAATGTCGTAATGCCCATCAACTGGTTTAGTACCAGTACCCATTGCGTAACTACCCTGGTCAAAAATTTCGTACTTTGGTGGTTTCAAACCTTCGATCTCAAAGATTTTTATCAGTCCAGAGTCCAGACGAGCGAGAATGCGATCGCGTTTTTCACGAAGCACTTCATTCTCATCGAAGCGCTTAAGTTTGATTGCTTCATGAAAATTAATCATTTGGTATTGTACATTTGCCATATATCTTTTTCACCCCTCATGAGTTATATCTGAAAGATGTAATGTTGGTTATCTAGCATCTTTCTTGCGTAACTTTCTATTTTCAAATAGCTGTAGCATTTTTAATTCTGGTTAGTTTACTTTGAAAAACTAAAAGACTTTTCAGTACAAAAGTACTATTAGAAATTAAAGTTTACATCAGTGTGAATACTGAATTTTAGTGACTATTACGAAAGTAGGATCATCTAAGAGTCTGTCAAGAAACAACTCTTACAATTTTTTATCTAGAAAACTTACTGAAAAAGCATTTCTAATTAAAAAGAAGGGAGGTTGTTATTTGACAAGCTCTAAGAGCTTGAATGAAGCTCTGCCTAAGCAATAAAATGAATGTAAGTATTTATTACCCATTCCACTTCATCAACACGCCATCAACACAAGTGATACCCCACTGCGGAAACTTCGCAAGCGACTTCTTGATCACAATTTGCAAAGCCGGGTCATCCTCCCAACACTTCTGCAAGAAATCAAACCCCGGATTCTGCCCAGAATTCGCCGCAACTTTGAGTTTCTGCATACGTTCTGGTCGCAGATTTGACCGCGCAACTATGGACTCATGCGACCATTTTTCAGATTGTGACACGGGCGCGGCGGAAAATGTACCTTCATGATTTGCTTTGATTTCTACGCCCGAAACTGAATTTTCAACTAACAACGAAGTGGGATTACCCTGTTCTACCTGCCCCTGTGTTTGATTAGCGATCGCAGAACTTAGAGAAAATTCATTTTGTGCAACAGGCGCGGCGGAAAAAGCACCTCCATGACAGTCTCTCGCCTCAACGCCACAATCCTGCTGTTTTTCAGCCAACAACGAAGCGGGATTACTCTGTGCATCATCCACAAGCGTTAGCGATGTACAGTCATTCGCCGTAGGCGAGTCTTCCTCATTCTCTGACACGCTTTCAACAATCTGAGGCGACGCGCCCCCCAAGGGCGTATGAGCCGTCTCCTCCTCACGCGAATTTTCTGTAAGCGTGTCAGAGACACAGTTCACGAACTCTTTTGAAGAGTTCGTGAACTGTTCCTGAGCAGTTCGTGAGGTTTTCTGGAACCCTTGCTCTGACTGATTTTGACCTAAAATAGATGCTTGATTTAAAGCACCCATTTCTTCAGAGCCAGCATCTTTGTCTGAAACCTCAGCATTTGATTCTTGTTTTGTAGAACTTGGTTCCTGATTTTCAGCATTGGCTTTCTCCCAAAACTCCTTCATCCGACTACCATGCAAATTTTTCACCATCCAGCTAGCCGTTTCTCGGCCGTCTTGAATCGACTTGTCGGGCTTAAAAATAAACAACCCGCTTTCAGCTAGAATTTTCTTCGCAGATATAAAAGTACTGTACCCCAAAGCAGAGGTCAAAGGCATCCACCGAGAACCGTAGGGGTCAGCCGTCCAACACTCCTGCCACAATTGCGTAACTGAAGGCTTTTGCTGCGATGCCCATAACATATCTTCGATGGGAATAATGACATGAAGCCTTTTATATGGGGATTGTGGTTTACTAGCAGCCTTTTTGAGCTTGGGTTTTGTGATAGTTGCAGTCATTTTACAATCTCCTGTTTATATTGACGCACCGAATTTTCCCTACAGTGATTCCAGGGTTTGGTACTTGCGTTTAGTTGTCTAAAAAATTATCAGTACACTGAAAACCTATTGAGGTTGCCAGAATCGCAACTCGTCTCGTGAATACCTGTCAGTCTTTTTCGATTGCTCCTTCCAGTGATCCCATGCAACCACCATTTCTTCGCCTAAATCTTGCACCACCTCACCCCTTTCCACATACAAAGTGCGGTATGGGTCGGCGTGAGCAACGATAGAACCAACGCCAATAGTGTCGGGTTGAGATGATGCGTTCTGGAGTGCGGTAATTAACTTTGTTTCCTCATTGGTCAATTCCGCCCAGTAGTCCTGTTTGATTACCTCATACTCTTGCGCTACTGCCCAATAGTCCTCCCAAGTACACCCAGGTTTAGCTAGCACTGCCCTAATGTCACTAACTGCCTGGGGCAACATTTCTAATTGCTCGGCTCGATATGCGATCGCTGATGGTGTAGGTTCACTGCCTAAAATGATTGCCGCAGCTTCTAACGCTTGGGTGTTGTTCATGGCACTAGCAAGATTCTTCAAAGCCATGCCCATCAACCGTAAGCATTCTTGTGCATTCTCTTTTGGGGGTTCAACTGCTAGCGATCGCAAATCAATGGTTTTCTCTAGAGCTTGTTTAACTTGCTTATTCAAAACTTTGGTAGCTTGCTGGGTCATGGTATTTCCCCACTGTTGCGAGGGACGTTGCTCTACGGCGTGTTCCAATTCCTGAATACGTTGCTGGAGTTGTTGATTCTCAATCTCCAGTTTCCGTAATCCTTCCATCTCCAAGAGGCGTTGCTGTAACTGAACATTTTCTTCTTTCTGTTGCTTGAATAGTTGTTGCAGAGATTGAATTTGTTCTTGTACCTGGGCTTCGGCTCTGGTTGTGGCTTCTGTTTGCAAACCAATCCTCAATTCCTGGGAAAGTCTCTCTAACTCAAGCTTATGTTGCTCTTTGAGTGCAGCGATCGCTTCGGCATATTCTGTAGGGTAAGTGCGCTCTCTGGGAAAAGGAACGCTTGAGGCATCCAAATCGGTGTTGTTGACCAAAAGCCTTTCACCATCAGGAAAAGTCACAATCTGCTGCCAGCGATTTGGTGCGTCTGCCTCAATGGTTCCCGATTCTCCATACCTTGGGTGTGACTGTTGTGAAACTGTGACAATGGCTTTTTGAGGAACCACTGGTTCTTGAGTTTTGGGAACCAATGGTTCCTGAATAGATTGCTTTTTGCGTGGAAGTTGAGGAACCACTTTTTGGGCAGCAGCAGCAAAGTCTGATTCACCAGGAGACGGGTTATCTTTCAGAGCGATCGCTACAGCTTGTTTTAGTTTCTCTGGTTCTTTAACTAAGCGAAGTAACGGACGAGCCTGACGCTCATTCTTAATGTGTCCCCCCAACTCGCCAACTACGTCTATGACCTTTTTAGCTCCTAGCAGTTGGTTGATTCGTCGATATCCACCCCAGGCGTATAATTCACGCTGGCAGTATTCTTCAAAGCTTTTATATCCAGCTTGCAGGTAAAGTTGTTGTTCCCGCATCAGTAGGATTTCATCTACCGCTTGCCACTCGAACCTATCGATGGCGGTGAAGGTTTCCTGGATGCTGGTGTTGAGGTTGTTGTAATCGAGTGCTGATGTTGTCTCGGAACGGTTTAGTGTCAGCATGGTTTTACCTATATGTGCTGCATAACCCGTAAAAAACTGCTTATATGGGCGAACAAAATTAGCCACTGTAGATGGTACAGGGCGATTTGATATTGTTTTATTGATCATGAACTGTGCAATTTGTGAGACTGACCAAAGAGCAATGTTTTTGAGGCACTAACTCAAGGGTTTAGTTTTCTCCAAATTTTGAAAGGCACAAAACATATTTTGAGGTGTATAGGAACTAGCTATACCCCCTGTTTACTGCCTGTAGCCAACTGTTCTCACAGATGGTACAGATGCGCCACTTCCATGTGGGATGTGACACTTTTACAGAATACGTTTGTTATCCCAAATGTTAGCACAGTATCATCACAAAAGATGCAACACCTTTAAAGCAGTAAACCCGCCTATTGGTTGGCGGGTTTTTCCTTGAGCATTTCTTTTAGTTTTTCTAGTAATTGCCTGAGAGATTCGTTCTCTTCTCTCAGGCGGCAGTTTCCCCCAATACTAACTCTTCTAATTTTGCGACTCTGTGCTTTAGCTCCACAATATCGCCAGACTCAGCTTTGTTACCCAGATATTGCTCAATTAAATCAAGCAGGACATCGGTAGCGTTCTTACCTTCTTCCTTGACCTTTTGGTAAAAAGCATCCTTCTTTTCTGGTGAAATCCTGATATTTAGCCTTGATTCAGTCATAGTACTTTCCTCTTTTCTTGATCAACGCTATCAGCGAAACCCTTGTATTAACAAGTGTACTCCCAAGTATTTATATTTTGTTATCCCACTGTATTGACAAATGGGATAACAGACACTATACTATATTTATAAGCCTAAACAAAAGACGACCGCCGCAGTCTGGACAACGAAGCGATCGCCCTTTGTGAAAACCTAACCCAAAGCATGAGTCAGGAATATAATTATGACGCATTCAACCTATACAGAGCAAGCACCTCCAAGCTTCAATCTCAACACACTAATCACATTTGCTGATGCCCCTCGCAGAGATGAGCAAGCCCTAGCCCAAGCTGAACTCGACAACTACATCGAAACCCAAGCCCAAGCTATAGCCTCAACCCAAGACTTTCTGACATTTCGCGATCGCCACATCATTGCTGAGATTATCGAAGTTGAACCCGAATCAGTTCGCACAATCTGGATAGAAGGCGGAATCACCGTATGGGTGCAATTCTTTGATGGTGGACGACTGCCATTCGACCGTGACTGGTTCGCAAAAAGAGTTGCAGAAGTCAAAGCGACACTTCCAGAAACTCCATTGGAGCGCAATGAACGCCTCAGCGATGAATTAGAAGAAGCTTGTGTCAAGTTCAACCTGTGGCATCCCCAGATTGATTGGTTATCCTTCAGTACTAAACTTTACCGAAATAATCTGCTAGTAGGCTACATCGGTTGCAATTACCAAGGCTGGTATTCTAGACCGCGCACATACGGCATGAACAGATTCGCATCGAGTGCAGAAGAAGCGATTACGTTTTTGGGAGTCCGATCGACTGTAG
Source organism: Nostoc sp. GT001 (assembly GCF_030382115.1). Classification (NCBI taxonomy): domain Bacteria; kingdom Bacillati; phylum Cyanobacteriota; class Cyanophyceae; order Nostocales; family Nostocaceae; genus Nostoc; species Nostoc sp. GT001. The sequence continues at coordinate 12,130 of NZ_JAUDRJ010000001.1, read as the reverse complement.
CAGCGTAACCACTGACATTAAAAGGGCGATTGCACATCAAGACAATTGTAATCGCCTCTACAGTGTAATAGGTAACAAACATCACAATGGCATATACCACAGAAACTACGCCCTCTCTTCAAGTAGCCGAGTTGGATGATTCACCAGAGAAAATTTGTCTACCGCCAACAGACCCGAATGCAGAGATTATCGAAATCCCTGGTTACACGCTCGTTTACGTCAATGGAGCCTGCCCCAAAAATTATCGAGTCTATAAGGGTGATTCCATGATTGGGGTGATATTTCAGCATATTACCCACTGGTCTAACGCTATGGATCAGATTCGGTACGCTCAAGCAGCAGAAGCAGCAGTTGGGTTGGATGACTTCATGAAAGTAGCAAATAAATCCAGAGTTACAGATAAAGCCATAGCAGCATAGTCAACTTCAACAATTACAACCATGCAACCAACAATCACCATTCCACACGGTTGGAAATACCCTCGTTTTACTTTAGGACAACGTACAGAGCAGGGAATTATCATCGGCATCAAGTATTACCTAAGCGATAGTCTTTTAACACATGAATATGGCGAAGGCTGGCGGTACATCGTCATGCCTGACATCAATTCCATTGATGAAGGAAATCACTTAGAGAACGAGATTAAATTACTGACACCGCAGGAATTGAGAGCAGAGATTCAGACTGAAATAGGAAAATGTCTACGCCAACTTGAACTGCTTAAGTACGAATTAAAAGCAATTCCTGGAGGTCTAGCTGATGGCTAAATCGCTCAAAAACTGCTCTGACCTCACGGCGGCTGCTAGCCTGCTGCTTTTCTTGCGCCGCTATGGTGGTTCTGCTCCTTTGCACAGCATTAATTTCTCACGAACAGTAATCCAATCATTACTCGATAGAGAACTAGTACGAGTGCAGAATACCAAACACGGTTTTTTGCTGACAATTACACAAGATTCTGACAAATTGCCGACGAACTAAGCCCATTAACTCATTCAAACAAACACAGCCATCACTTTGCACACATGGAAACTATCAAAATCAATAACAGCGTTTTTCTCATCCCACCTAGCCAACCTAAACTGCAAGCGAATTGCGCTAAAGAGTACGGGCAATTCCTTTTAGATTGCCCTCCAAAGCTGACGATTTTAGAAGCACAAGCCGGAGGATATCTCAAGGGAAATAAGGCAGACTTTGCGATCGCTATATCCCGCCCTGACCGTGCCTTGACTATTAACGAGAACTTCACCAACGAACCATTTACTGAACTGTGGGTAATTCCAGTGGCAGGAGGACTCAAAGACCAGTTTAAAGGGCCAGCTTCGATGCTGCTTAGTTTCTTAATCCATCGCCGCAGTAAAGACAATTTCGCTGGACTCTACAATCACTTTGCCCATCGCGCATTTCAATCGTGGTGCGAGGAAGGGATGCCGGGAGATCCAAAAGAATTTTGCTATACGGCGATCGCATCTGTCCTCAAAAACTACATCTTCTGCGCCGAGTTCCAGAAGGTAGAGGGAGCGCTAGGAACGTACTGGTTCATCCAATGGTCGTACCGTAACCCACAGTCTGACTTTGAAAAAGACGCGCTCGTTGCAGCCGAAATGATTCGTAGTGGTGCGGAATCTGGGGCAACAGTTCATTGGGTAACGAATGAAACGTATGAACGCTGGGCTAGTAATGCTGTCACTGCACCAGCATTACCCCCGGTTTCCGAGACTGAGGCGAGGGCATCTCTGCAAGCGCAGAATCAGACAGCTATGCCGCAAGGTAACAAGCGGTAATTAGATACTACAACGGCGATTCACCTTTGAATCGCCACTACATAAATTAGCAGCAAAAACGAGTAATGAAAATTTGTTGCAATCGATTAATCAGTAAATCAAGCAAGTCCCTCTAAATATTTCTACCAGCAATTCTGGAGGTTAACAAATGAAGAAAAAATGGACTCCCCAAGAGTTAGAAATTCTTAATGAAATGTCTGAAGCTTACACACCTAAACAGATAGCATACAGACTTAGAAGACGAGGCTATCATCGCACAACTTTAGCTGTTCATAAAAAGCTCTATGCGTTGGGTTATTCTGCACGTCCCACTCTCGACAATTATAGTTGTAGCCAAATTGCTCAAGCTCTTTCATTGAATCCCTGTACTGTAGCTAAATGGGTAAAACGAGGCTGGCTCAAAGCTATTCGGCGTTCTGCGACAAATTACCTCGTTAAGAGTCGGGATTTAAAACGGTTTTTCAAGAATCCTCCACATTCTATTAGGCATCGGATGCTGCGANNNGATCCGCAGATTATTAGCTATTTGGTAGGTTAGCTAGTATTTTCAGTCATGCGAATAACAATAGAGAGGTGATTAATTTGTACAATTGTCAACAAATTTTAATTCATCCAAACCAAGAATTGAAAGCTATTTTAGAGTTCATCTGTTCAGAATCGAATAAGTTAGCAAACTGCACCATTTACTATGCTCGTCAAATCTGGTTTAAGGCGAAACGCTATATAACTAAGTTTGAATTACACCACCAGATGAAATCAAATCGACATTTTCAAACACTCTATTCTCAGGCTTCTCAGCAGTTGTGCAGCTCTGTGTATGAGTCGTTTGCATCTTTCAAACAACTTAACACATTGTACAAACGTGGTGAATTGACAGACAAGCCAAGTCCTCCAAAGTATAGAAAAGATGGTTTGAACTTGGTTACTTATCCTAAACAACCATTAAGGCTAAAAGACGGACAAATCAAAATACCTCTTAGTTCCCTAGTAAAAATATGGTTTAAGTTAGATTACTTTACTCTACCTATGCCCTCAAACTTGCGATTTGAGGATATTAGAGAGTTAAGAATTTTACCGAGGAATCGCTGTTTTTTTGTAGAGTTCGTCTATAAGACTAATCCTGTTGCATCAGATGTAGATAAAAGCAGGGTGTTAGGAATTGACCACGGATTGAATAACTGGTTAACCTGTGTTTCTAACCTTGGCAAAAGCTTTATTATTGATGGTCGGCATTTCAAAAGTTTAAATCGTTGGTATAACAAACTCCTCGCAACAATTAGAAAGAACAAACCTCAAGGTTTTTGGTCAAATAAACTTGCTGCTATCACTGAAAAACGTAACAGACAAGTTAGAGATGCCATTAATAAAGCTGCACGAATTGTTATTAACCATTGCATAAAAAACCGAATTGGACGGGTCGTGTTTGGCTGGGGACAAGGAATCAAACAACAGACTAATCTAGGGAAGAAACGCAACCAGCAATTTGTACAAATCCCAACTGCTAGGCTCAAAGGGCGAATTAAGCAACTGTGCCAGCAGTATGGCATTGAGTTTATAGAGACAGAAGAAGCTAACACCTCAGCAGCATCATTTGTTGATGGGGATACACTACCAAAACACGGTGAAAAACCCGATGGGTGGAAATCTTCTGGTCGCAGAGTAAAACGCGGATTGTTCCGCACGAGCCAGAATTGGTATATTAATGCAGATTGCAACGGAGCAGCCAATATCATCCGCAAAGTAAGCACAACACTTAGTTTAAACTTAAGTGGAGTGTCTAGGGGGTCATTGACTACCCCCACCCGGATCTATATCTGGGTGACAGCTAAGAAGAAACGGGGTAACGAGGTTTTAGCCCGTTGCATAGTTTCCGCTTAGAGTCTCCGCGTCTTTAGATGGGGGAGTGTCAAAAAGATATGTTCGAGATTAGTCCATCTCATTGACGATAAAGTTGATTTAGAAGATTTCTAAATTTGTGTCAAAAAGATATGTTCGAGATTAGTCCATCTCATTGCCCAGTGCGACCCTGCCCGTTAAATCCTGAATTTCTTCAATGACCACATACCACCAATTAACAATTTGGGATGTGCTGGATGAGTTGTCAGAATCTCCACCAACTTCTTCCCTTGATGCTATGTGGGATTGTTTGGATGCCGAGCTAGAGAATTTACCCTTGGAAGCACAGTTATCAACCGCAGCGCTTGCCTTCAGTCAAATTGCGGATATTCTTAAGTCTCGTGCAGAAATGCTGTTGCAAGATACGCGCGATCGCAATAACCCAAAGGGGCCAATTGTTAGCACCGATCTCTTTGCTGGTTTAGTGCGGACAACAATGCACCTAGATTTAGATGATTTGATTGAACCGCAAACACCACAAACCTTTAAACCACACGGCCCACACCAATTTTCACATTCTACTGAAGAGGGTGATTCTGTAGCAGCACCTGTTGAAAAAGCGAATGTTTTGGCAATGCTCGATGAGGTGACAACTTTAGAAGATGTCCGCAATTTGGCATCAGACGAAAATGTGGAAAAATGGCAGAGCGCGATCGCTAGCTACCTGATAAATGTCAAAGATGAGATTTCTTTAGTTAAACTGCAATGTGTGTTGGAAATGCCGATGGTGGAGGTGTGGTTAGGACTATTGCTGGGTGGGTTTACATTAGAACAGCGTGGTGATTTTTATAACAGTCGGAATATTTGGGTGAAAAGTTCTCCAATTACTAACACCTAGCCGATTTGATTTGAAATTTTGAACTTTCAAGCTGCTTTGACACCCAATAAATTTATCACTTCTGCTGCTGACCAACCAGATTGTATTCTCTTTCAACAAACGCCAGCAGCTTTGACTGCAAGGATGACAAATACGGTGAAAGCAAAATCCCCAATCCTTGCAACTACAAAATGCTTGAANACCTTGATTTATCGTTACAATAGTATTAGTAGTTAACAATCCACAGAGGGTTAATCTGAGCGCTATTGAGCTTATTCGTTGTCAGAAGATTTCTTATCTTCTTCGTCATCCTTGTCAAAATTTGTATTGCTGAGGGGGACTTATGGGTGAATCGAAACGCCGAAAGGCAATATTAGGCAATCACTATGGTTTGCCTAATATTTTCAATGAAGTCCAATCAATGTGGACGCAGATTAATTTCTCGCTCAAGCGAGTCAAAGATTCTGATAGTGGATGTTTACTTGTTCAATGTTCTAACAACGACCGAGGATTCCATCAAGACACTATTGCCCAAATTCAAAAAGAAATAGAAAATTGGAAATGTGATTTGGATATTCCTATCTTGATCCAAGTTCTCCCAAGGGGAGTTCAAAAGTAAGGATTCAGGTCTAATATTGGGGAAGTAAAGAAGGACGAGACAGACTATTATTAGAGTCAGCAATTAGAGCTTGTGCAAAAAAATCAATGACAGACCTACCTTGACGACGGCAAGTTTGCACTACCGTCAACAAGTTGGCAGTGTGTTGAAACCGCTTCATCGAACGAGAACCACCGCTAATCTTACGTTTTGTCACAGCTAAACGCAGCGATCGTTCGGCTTGATTATTATCAGGGGGAACTTCAGGATTTTCAAGAAAATACCACCATTGAGAAGCTTTATCCCGTAAAGAACGTAAAAGCTGGCCGGCTTTTGCTCCTGCCTTGTCAATCCAGTGATTGAGCGTTTGTTGTAACTTAGATTTGAATTGATTAACCCAGTCGTTGTAACTGGTGGAGTCAAGAGTTTCAAACCAGTGAGCGTAATTTTTAAAGGCTTCATCAATTAAATCAACAAACGCTTCGCCAATAGCTTGGTTGTGAAGACCTGGAAGTATAATTAGTTTTTTGAAGTGACGGCGTAAATGAGCCAAGCATTTCTGTTGGTCACTCACTGCATAACCATTGTAGACACTAAAATCGTCGCTGCTGAGTACCCCTGTATATTTAGCCCCTAAAATCGTTTCTAATTCAGATCGTGAACGAGTGTCAGCAGCAGTAAACAAGCAGAAATCAGAATTGGCAACTACCCACAACCATTCTTTGATCCCTTTAACTGACCAAGGCGTTTCATCCACATGAACATTCGGTTGTGTCTGTTTTACCCAACTACTTAACTCAATAATGCTCGGTTCAATTGCTTGAGTTATTCGTTCATTGGTTGCTACTATTGTTCCTAACCCAATTTCAACTTGCCCCAGTTCGCACAACATTTCTTGCTGTTTTTCATAGGGCATGTGTGCATAATTATTCGTCCACCCTAAAAACGCCTGTAATCTAACTCCTAAATCTTGCCCTGGAACGATATCTGGCGACCATGAGGCTGTTTGTACATTTCCACAACACTTACACACGCAGGTATAGCGTTGATATTCCACTATTTCAATTGGACGTTCTACTAATTGTGCTACAGACTGTTTCTCTATTTTTACTGCCACGGTCGCAAATGCTTTTTGACCACAGTAAACACAATCAGTAGGACGTAAAATTTCACAACGATCTACTCGACCAAAACCCTTACGGGTTCTTCCTTGATGTCCTGGTTGCCCGCCTGGTTTTCTCTTGGGATGATTTCGTTCCACAGCCGCCAGCAGCTTTGCTTGCAACGAAGATAAATAAGGTTTGGATTGTTTCCCCAACCCCTGCAACAGCCAATCCACAGAAGAGTCACAGTTGGTTACTTGATGCAACTGCCGTAACCTCACACATAGCTGCTGCATGAATTGGCAATCGTCATCAAGCAATTCCAGTAACTTCAGGTGTTCGATTTTTACGGTGTAGTCCCCGTCCCAAGCGTGGAGTGTACAGCTATATTCCCCAACGTGGCTGACCACCCCCCAATAACCCGCTTTACCCCTCAAGTCTGGGTTATCCTTTGGCAAGAGAACGCATATCTCCCCAACGTGGTAAGGATTGGGTACTTTCGTGCTTTCGCGTATCCTATCCACTACGTCTTTCACTATGCGACCAGATGGAATTTTATTGCCAGCTTGCTCTACTGCCTGTTGCCATACATCCGCTTGCACAGCCGGTTCCAACTCGGCTTTCGCCAAAAAACGCAATTGTCGTTCGTTGGTCGGCATTGGAATTTGCCGACCATTGGTCGGCAAAAACTTTTGAAGATTCTCATAAACCACAGTAGCCGAAATCTTTAAGTACGCTGCATCACGACTATAATTGAAGCGATCGCGGCAATACTCCTCAAAAGTCTGGTGCGTGGAACGGTACAATCTGCGATCCCGCAACTCCATCAGCGCCTGACCCGCTGACAAAAATGCACGTTCCACACGGCGCTCTAAATGCAGGCGTTCGCTTTGCTCTTCCTCGGTCAACTCTCTTATTTCAACAGCAGTAACCGTAATCGTTGCTGAAGCTGGATTTTCGTGCGAAGAAGGATCTTTTTTTGCAGAGTCGCTTGCTGGCTTTGGTTCGCCAGATACCGCAGGGATAACTTTCTTGCGTCTAGATGGTGGTTTGTTCATTGCCGCACCTCCAAACTGACAGCAGTCGAACAAATATTGAATTGTGTCATCATGGAATATAGAGTTTTTATTTATGCCCCCAACCTGTTTAAAGGANNNGGTTTTTCATTACTTTTTATATTTTGCACCGATGAAAGAATACTTNNNCGAAAATCAGTCNNNTACCACGATNNNCAAGAAATACTTTATAAGTCAGGAGCCNNNATTCAATTCNNNCTTCTGACTTCTGACAACNNNATTCAATTTCAGCTTATTCTAGAAAATACNCCTCTTAACACACGGGTAAAACAACGGCTAATGATTGATTATTTGACAGCGAGTATTGCATTTTGGATGACTATATAAATCTCATCTAGGTTAAAACCCGTAGTTTTTCCGTATCGGGTTTGAGATGAGTTGTAATCCACAGTCGATATTTAGTTTTATTTAGAATGAAAGGGCTTATTTAAATTTTTTGAGCAAAGAAAAGAACTGATAAATAGGGTTTAGTAACATATCCCCCATGAACATTTAATATCTGTATAATAGCATCAGAAAAATCCTGCTTTTCAGTTTCAGTAAATTCTTGATAAGCAGTTTGAGTTTTCAGAAGACCTAGATATCGCTCTGCATCATAATCAATAGACCAAGGATATTGTTTTATCACTAGGTTTTTGAAACAAAAACTATTTAATATCCAGTTTTGTCTTTTTTTTATTAGTGATTCAACTGAGGATGGTTTAGCATTAGATATTGTTGTAGATACATATTTTGTAAACGTTTCTTTGAGCGCCTGAAATATTGAAGTATCGGGTAAAATAGAGAAATTCCAAAAAAACGCAATATAACCTTTTTCTTTTAAAGCTTGTGCAACTTTTGGATACCCTTTTTCACGATTTACCCAATGAAAGGCTTGAGCAGATATTGCTAAATCAAAGGCTTTTGGGCGTAAGTTCCAATCCTCTAAAGTCACTGTCTCAAATGTCACCTTTGGATATAAACGCATATTTTGAGATGCTATTGCAATCAGTCTTTCACCTGGCTCTAAACAGCAGATAGTATAGCCCTTTTCAGCAAATGGAACAGTTCCCTTACCTGTCCCTGTTCCAATATCTAAAATTGAAGCTGAATCTGGAAGATTAGCCATCTCAATTACATCTTCAATCAATTGAGATGGATAGCTAGGGCGTGCTGCATCATAGATTTCTGCAACTTCATTAAAGGACTCACTACGTTTTCTGTTCATCACTGATAAATCCACAAACGTATTTTGCTCCCGATCGCTTTCGCTCGGATTTTAGAAAATATTAACAGTTTTACCACTAGAGAAAAAGCCTCTGTCTCCAATCCAATTTGACAAGACGCTATCGCTACTATTAATCTGTATAATTGGTAATCATTCGGGTGTAGGGTGCAAGTCTGTACTAAAAATAATTCAGAGACCAACCGAGAAACTTTTACCATGATTTATGACAAAAGCTTTATCCTGGCTTATTAAGGGCAGCACCTTGTTTTGTCTATTGCCTTGGGAGCCAATTGCGGCACAAATTGTTCCCGATGTAACCCTAAGAGTCAACTCCAGCGTCACACGAGAGAGTAATAATACCAGTGCGATAACGGGAGGAACCCAAGTCGGAAGCAATTTGTTCCATAGCTTTGGACAGTTTTCTGTACCCACAGGAAGCGCAGTCTACTTCAAAAATGCCCCAGATATCCAAAACATTTTGACAAGAGTGACGGGTAGCTCAATATCTAATATTGATGGTTTAATTCGAGCTAACGGCATAGCCAACGTATTTCTTATTAATCCCAATGGGATTATTTTTAGGCCGAATGCTTCACTGAACATTGGCGGCTCGTTTTTCGGCACTACTGCTAGTAATATTAAATTTGCTGATGGCATCTCCTTCGATGCTAAACCCCTTAGTGGTGCAGAACCGTTGTTGACAGTGAGCGTGCCTGTGGGATTAGGATTTGGGACAAATCCTGGAAATATTCGCGTCTTTGGAGACGGCCAAGGTATAAGAAAAACTTCAGACCTCATAGATACTAGTTCTGGTTTGCGCGTGCAGCCAAATCAAACCTTAGCTTTGGTGGGTGGTGATATAGTACTCTCACGTGGAACGCTTAAAACAACAGGGGGACAGATTGAATTAGGCAGCGTGGCTGGAGCGGGTTTGGTCAACCTGATTCCTACAGATAAAGGCTGGACGTTGGGATATTCAAGCATCTCAGCCTTTGGAGAGATCCAGTTGTCTGGAGCAGCAGCAGTTGATGCCAGTGGAAATGGTGGTGGCAATATACAAATACAAGCCATGAAGCTAATGCTAGACGGTGGTTCTCAGATTGAGTCCAGCACATTAGGAGCAGGAACGGGAGGAACATTGAAAATTAATGCTTCAGATTCAGTGAACCTTGTAGGATTAACAGAAGTTGATTCGTTTTTCAACACTGGTATATCGAGCCTAGTTTACCCAAGAGCTACCGGATCTGGTGGCAACATCAATATTGAAACTGGGCGGTTAAATGTCCGGGATGGAGCAGGGATCGCTGCTGGTACGTATGGCTTCGGAAATGCTGGTTCCATAGGAGTCTTAGCTCATGATTCAGTAGAAGTGCTGCGAAAACCAACAGCGAATGCAGGCAGTTCCATAACAAGTTTGGCCCAACGAGGATCTACCGGATCTGGCGGTAACATCAAGATTGAAACTGCGCGGTTAAGTCTACGCTCTGGAGGAGTGATATCATCAGGCACATTTGGGCAGGGTTCGGGAGGCAACGTATCTATCACTGCTGACAAAGAAGTGCAAGTAACCGGAAAGTCATTAACTGGTAATTCTCCTAGCAGAATANNNGCTCGAACTGGAGGAACTGGAAAGGCCGGAAATCTGACAATCGAAGCAGAACGATTAACTGTCACTGATGGTGGGAGAGTAAATATTGGTGGTGAAAAAATTCCAAAAAATCTCAACTTTCAGCCAGGACAAGGAAATGCAGGAACCCTCCGAATCAACGCAGACAGTATCAATCTAGACAGAGGTACTATCACAGCTGGCACAGAGAGGGGCACAAATGGCGAAGGAGGCGACATTTTCTTACACTCTGGTGACTTAAAATTACTTGACAGTATTATTACTGCAACTGCTGGGGGTAATGGCGACGGCGGCAACATCACTATTAACACAAATATCCTAGTTGCAATAAAAAATAGCACCATCACAGCAAATGCTTTTGAAGGGGAAGGCGGTAATATAAAAATCGACACCAAAGGACTATTTCTTTCTCCTGATAGCAAAATTACAGCTAGTTCGCAGTTCGGATTGAATGGCACGACTCAGATCAACACCTTATTTACTAATCCTGTGCAGGCTAAAGCGGAACCAGAAGCGATTCGTGCAACTCCTGAGATTGCATCGGTTTGTCAGGGACGATCAGGGACAGTAGCTCAATACCTCTGCCAATTTACGAGGGTTCAACGCCAGTGGAAACGGGATGAATACGTCCTAAAGAAGTAAGCTTGGCAAAAATCTGGGTTAATAAAATAGGCTCAGGGATTTCGGGAAGCATTTTTAACATTTCACGAACATATCGAAAACCACGATGGTAAGCCTTAAGGTCAATAATGCCAGAACCGGGATTGAGTTGCTGGAAATCAGCGAGAAGATGGTGGGATAAATTGACCATAAAAAATGCTAAATTAGAAGCATTAGTCACGGCAGTTTGGCTCAGGTTCATAAAATCTTCCAATCCCCAAAACTGCTTGGCATCCCTAAAATTAAACTCGATTTGGAAACGGAGTTTGTAATAGTCGATAATTTTTTCAAATGACAGAGTTAGGTCGCTAGAAAAAATAATTACATGGCTGCAAGCATTAGTTTTAAGATTGGTTTTGACCAAAATCACTACATTGAGAGCTTGGGCAAATTCTTTGTGAATAAGAGTGGCTTGATAAATATCAGTTTGAATATCATCCTCAATAGCACTTTTACATAAGTATTTGTCAGGTATATTACGATAGTCTAGCTTATCACCGTATTTACGACGAGAGCGCTTACTGGAGTCAGGATTTTCATAAGGGAAGTATAATGCTGAATCATGGCGCAATTTGGAAATTATCTGCAAGTTGACAAGACGTGCCATCTGCAAAGCATTGTTGTTACCAAAATGACCATCTACTACCAAGTAGGTGAGGGAAATAGAGTTAGCTAATAACTTGAATAGTGAACCAATCATTTTCTGAATTAGTATTAATTCAGATGTTAATATCACTTCCTTTTTATTTTTGTTTTTACTTCCTTTTGGTCGTCCACGCCCACGCTTTTCTTTTTTGTTTGGTTTTTCGATTGTCGAGGTACTTTTTGTTTGAGTATCTTTCTTTATTACCTGTTCTATCTGAATCGGAAACGAGTGCCTCTGTTCAACACTCACTAATGATAATACAAAGAAAGATAATCCTGATATCGGTTTATTGGCTAGGCTAGAAAAGAATCTATCTAATCCATAAGTCTTTTTACCCGATTTACTGACTACAACTTCATCTCCTGCAAGCAAATATACCTCATTCGCACGGAACAAATGCTTGCGGAAAAATAGCCAAAACAATGTAGCCCAAGGTATTACTGTATGAAAAAACCGCAACATCGTCCGATAACTACCACCAATGCCTGCCCAACGGGAAATTCCCAACATCGTGACTCGTCCGCTCATCGCTAACATAGCCAGGATTATCTGGTTCAATTGCCGCATCGTCGTAGCGTTTATCTGCGGTAGCAAGCATTGTAGCAGTGATAAGATATCGGACATGGGCTGATTGTAGTTTTTGAGTTGTCGTTGTGAGAGACAATAACTCTACTACATCAGCCCTCTCTCCTCATCCTCTTATTTTGGCTAAGGTATTG